>NZ_MPRJ01000028.1 GCF_002020805.1 Solemya velesiana gill symbiont
CAAGCCATTCCAGTGGACCAAGAGTGCTGAGAAAATTATTGCCTCGGTGAATAGGGCAAAGAATGCGTTGCCGAATTAACCGCATGGCCCACTAGCGCTTCCCTCAGTGCTTCCAGGTGATCGATGGCCAGGGACTGCTGCAGTACACGCTCGATACTCGCCTCCAGGTCGTAACTGGCGGCCACGCCAAGGTCGATGACATTGCCGGCAATGGCAAGACGTACCGCCGTATCCAGGGGGTCGTCACTCTTGTCAATCAACTGACTCAATTGGGGGTAGAGTTCAGGGCCTGGCGGGTCGCCTGCTGTTTTGCTTCGCGGTAGGGATCGGGATTGGCGCTGATTTGGCGTACCACTGCATGCACCCGTGAGGCACGGACCGGTGGCGAAACGTCCCCAGGGGTTCGGGTCAGCTCTTCTTTTACTGCGATGATGAGTTCTTCAGTGGTGCTTGGCGCAAGATGGGCGAGATTCGCAGCATGGGTTGCCTGGCGGAGGAAGCACTGGTCGCATTCGGGCTTTGATTTCATGGGCACAGTGTATTGCTTTCCCCACCCAAGGGTAAGTCTTAAGACCTCCTTCCCCTGCCCGGCAGGAAGGAGGTCGTTTCACCCCATGGGGTGACTACTGGTTTTTCGGCTCGTCCCAGAAAGACCGGTGCGCTTCGCGATAGGCTTCAGCACGGCTGATGCCGATATCCTTCAGCATCTCGTCGCTGAGTTCGGCCAGTTGCCGTCTCTGACGTGCCAACTGGTAGGAGTACGCGACCTGCATGCCCAGGTTCCAAACGAGACGAATCAGGGCATTCAGACCGGATTTCCAGCCCAGGACAAATGACGATTTGTGAACAGAAATATGTTCGTGTCCGGCGAGTGCGTGTTTCATCTCTTTCGGTCCCTAAGGTATGTGTATCAATGAGTTACCCCCGGTAACTGGCATAAGTGTGGTACCTGATCTAATATTTATCAAACGAATAAAATTGATACGACTCATTCGTCAATGTGATCGATGAGACATGATATAGATACCGACCTTCTGCGCACCCTGGTGGCCATTGTGGACGCCGGTGGTTTCACCCGTGCGTCACAGATAGTCCACCGCTCCCAATCCGCTGTGAGCATGCAGATGAAGAAGCTGGAAGAACTGGTCGGGCATCCCCTGTTCGAGAAGTCCGGCAGGGGATCGACACTGACAGTTGATGGTGAAATGCTGCTTGGTTATGCACGGCGCATCCTGAAGCTGCATGACGAAATGCTCTCCACGGTTAGCCAGCCCCGCATGATCTGCAGCGTCTGTGTCGGAATTCCCGACGACTACATGGCGACCTATATCCCGGGTATCCTGATCAAGTTTGCCAGTGCCTATCCCCAGGTCCAGGTGGAAGTTTTGTGTGAACCCAGTGAGTGGCTGATCAATCGCCTTCGAAGGGGAGAGATCGACCTCGGTGTGTTCACGGAGATGCCGGGCAGTGTCACCGGCGAAGTACTGCGCCGGGAGAGTGCGGTCTGGGTCACCTCGAAGTACCATACGGCCCACGAGCAGGAACCGCTTCCCCTGACCCTGTTCCAGAAGGGGTGCAAGATACGCAACGTGGCGCTCAAGGCCCTGGACAGGATCGGCAAGCTCTATCGTATTGCCTACTCGAGCCCGAGTATCTCCGGGATCGAGTCCATCGTGGGAGCTGGGCTCGGTGTAACGGTACTTGTACGCAGCATTCTCAAGGAGAACATGCGTGAGCTGACGGCCCAGGAGGGATTTCCTGACCTTCCCGAATCCTTCATAACCCTGCACCGTTCCGACAAGGACAAGTCTCCCGTGATCGACAGCCTTTCCGATTACATCAGGGACGGTTTTCGTTCAGAGTAAGGCCCTGGAGGTAATCGATGCGCCCAATCCTGGAAATTGCCAAAATGCTTCAACTCGATGCCGATGATCTCTTTGTCTACGGCGACCAGATGGCAAAAGTGCGCCTGGATGCGTTGCCGGACAAGCATGAGACGAGCAGTGGCAAGATTGTGTTGGTCTCCGCCATCAATCCCACCCGGGCAGGAGAGGGCAAGACCACCGTCTCCATTGGCCTGGCCCAGGGCCTGAAGCGTATCGGTAAACACGCCGCGTTGGCATTGCGCGAGCCCTCACTGGGACCAATTTTCGGTATGAAGGGTGGAGGCACCGGCGGTGGCCAGTGCCAGTTGGAACCCTCTACCCGGATCAATATGCACTTTACAGGCGATATCCATGCCGTGGGCGCGGCACACAATCTCCTGGCGGCGCTGCTGGATAACGCGGTCCACTTCCACAGCGGTCTCGATCTCGAACACCGCCAGGTATTCTGGCGGCGGGTGCTGGATATCAACGACCGTGCCTTGCGCCAGGTGGTGATCGGCCTCGGCGGGCGTACCAATGGCGTACCGAGGGAGGCGAGTTTCGATATCACCGCTGCCTCCGAGGTAATGGCGATACTCTGCCTGGCCGAGGATCTGTCCGACCTGAAGGCAAGACTTGGACGTATCCTCGTCGGTTTTGACAGGGCAGGCGACCCGGTGACTGCGGACAAGCTACAGGCCGCGGGTTCCATGGCCGCGCTGCTGCAGGATGCAATTTTGCCCAACCTGGTGCAGTCGACAGAAGGTGTACCGGCATTCGTTCACGGTGGACCGTTCGGAAATATAGCCCACGGCTGCAACAGCGTGATCGCCACCCGCACTGCCGCCGCAAAGGCCGATTTCGTGGTCGCCGAGGCGGGCTTCGGTTTCGACCTGGGTGCCGAGAAGTTTTTCGATATCAAGTGTCGCAGTTCCGAGCTCTGGCCCAATGCGGTTGTACTGGTGGTGACCGTACGCGCACTGAGAATCCATGGCTGTGCTGAAAGTGAGAGTAGAGGCAACCCGGACGAGATCAAGCGGGGCATGTTGCACCTGGACCACCATGTGAAGAGCGTGCGCGCCTTCGGCTTTGAGCCGGTCATCGCCATCAACTGTTTTGCAGAGGACAGTGAAGCGGACCTGGCGCTTATCGAGAGTGCCTGTGCAGAGCGGGGACTCAGGGTTGCCAGGACCACCGCTTACACCGAGGGCGGGGCAGGAGCAGAGCAGCTTGCCGATGTCGTTGCAAAAGCATCGAATGATCCACAACCTGAAGCCCGCTACCTGTATGACCTGGAACAGTCACCGGAAGAGAAGATCGAATCCGTGGCAAGAACCATCTACGGTTCCGGTGGGGTGAGTTTCAGCAGACAGGCCCGCAAGGAGCTGGAGCGGATACGCTGCCTTGGATATGACAAGCTGCCTATCTGCATCGCCAAGACCCATCTTTCCCTCAGCACCGATCCGGATGGGTTTTGCCAGCCGGAGGGGTTCGAACTCCCCGTGGAGTCGATACGCGTGGCTGCCGGAGCAGGGTATCTGCTGGCACTGACCGGCGACATCGTCACCATGCCCGGATTGCCCAAGGAGCCGGCAGCCATTGGCATTGATCTCAACGATGTGGGTGAGATTTCCGGTGTTTGAACATAACCAATTTGGTTGCCGGGTCAATAACAATGTCTCTCTTTAGATTTCAGCAGTTCTCGGTGCTTCAGGAGCAGTCCGCCATGAAGGTCTGTACCGATGCCACCCAGTTCGGCGCCATGGCGCCTGTCAGGGGAGGCGAGCGGGTGCTGGATATCGGCGCTGGTACCGGCCTGCTGGCATTGATGGTGGCCCAGCTTGGCGCAGACTCGGTTACAGCGGTGGAATTGACCGAGGCTGCCTGTGCCGAGGCAAGCCACAACTTTTCCCAGAGCACCTGGCAGGAGAAGTTCCAGGCGATTCACCGGGATATACAGGGCTATGCTGCGGAATGCGATGAGCATTATGACCTGGTCATCAGCAATCCCCCCTTCTTTGACAGCCACAGCAAGTCGGCAGAAACAGGCCGCAATCTCGCCAGGTACACCGACCAGCTTCCCTATGCCGACCTGGTCGCTGCAGTAGACAAGCTGTTATCCCATGAGGGTCTGTTTTACCTGCTGATATCTCTCCACGCCGTTGATACATTCACCGCTATGGCCGCCACGGGTAGTTTGTACCTGGCCAAGCGAAGAGACTACAGGGGCTATGCCCACAACCAGCCAAAAGTGTCAGCGCTGACTTTCAGCAGAAAAGAGAACGCCTGCGATACAGCGGTTGTGACGATCTACAGTGCACACCGGGAGTATTCGGAAGAGAGCGCCAGATACCTTGCGCCGTTTCTGTTGCGGTTTGCTGATAACTGTTGATACAAGTTAAACCGGTTATGGCATTACTGAACGCCTGCGTTACCTGGATGAAATCTACTGCCAATAAAATGCTTGCCTTGGGCTCTTGGTGGGTGTAGTTTTCGCCAAAAACAAGCTTGTGATTCACCATGAAAAACAGGTGGGCGCTTTTCCTGTTGTACAAGCCACATCAATGGCCTTTTTAAGGTGTCTTCCGTGGAGAAGATCAAGTCAAACCGCATCATACCCAGTGCTGCCTTTTCTGTTCCAAGGTCACTGATAAAACGGTATGACCCCTCGAGCAGGAAGCAGCCTGAAGTCGGTGACCTGGTTTTTGGGGAGGTCAACTGCCTGGGTCATCATCGTCTCATCGAAAGCAGCTCTGCCCTCATGCACACCCTCAGTATCAGCACCCATGCAATCTTTGTTTTCGGTAACCGCTATGCACCTGATCAATACGAGGGGCTGGTGCCGAATGAACACATGGAGTACGTGGACCTCTTCAGCCGAGGCGGGGTGGTCGGCAAAGTGCAGAACCAGAACCAGCTTATCGGTCGCGCGACACGGGTTCGCGTGCTGGGCTATGCCTGTACAGACGATGGCACGGTGATCAATACCCGCGACCATGTTCTGTCGAAGCCCAAGTCCGATACACGAAAAAACCCAGGTGCGAAAATCATCCTCTGTGTCGGCACAAGCATGAACAGCGGCAAGACCAAGGCGGCCGCCTCCTGTTGTTATGCCATATCCTCCATGGGTCGGAAAGTGAGGGCGGCAAAGATTACCGGTACGGCCAGCCTGAAAGATATCCTGCTCATGAATGACTGTGGTGCAGAATATATCGCGGACTTCACCTATTTCGGTCATCCCTCCACCTACCTGATGGAGCACGATCAACTGCTGGATATGTTCAATGATTTCGATCTGAAGTACGGTAACAATCCAAAGAACTACCTTGTCATCGAGTTTGCAGATGGCATATTCCAGCGGGAAACGGCGATGCTTCTCAAGTCGCCCGAAGTGCGAGATAGAGTTTCAAAACTCATCTTCTGCGCGCCGGACTCCACGGCTGTATTCGGCGGATTGCGGGTATTGAAAGAGGAGTTCGACCTTGAACCGGATGCCATATCCGGTCTTTGTTCCAGTTCGCCTTTGGCCATGCGGGAGATACAAGGCTTCACCGATCTGCCCATCATTCAAAGTATGGAGAAGGACTTTAAGAAGATATTCCAGATTATTGGATAGTATTAACTGGCCCTAACGCAATCTGTAGCCAACTCCTGTGACTGTTTCAATGCATTTTGCCTGGCTCCCAAGCTTTCGGCGCAGGCCACGTACGACTGAATCAACCACATTGCTCCCGCCTTCGTAGCTGGTGCCCCATACCTCCTGCAGCAGTTCACTGCGAGATACCGCATTTCCCTTGTTGTTCGTCAGGTGGTTAAACACCCCGAACTCCAGGGGGGTGAGGGGTACCCTCTTGTCTCCCATGACAAGTTCACGGGATGCGGTATCCAGTAGTGATGTCTCCTGCTCGATGCCCAGTTCGCTTGCGGCAAGGTTCGACAACCAGCCATCAACAGACTCCGGGCCAAAATCGAGCACGGCACTGTGATAGAGGTTTCCGTCGAGTTCCACTTCCTTGCCTGACAGGACTTCAAAGCCCAGGCGCTGCGCCACGGGTGCATAAGCGGGAAGATCACATACGGTCAGATATATTCGCCGCAAGTGTGGGCGCATCTCCATGTAGGTTCGCTTCAGATCCAGCCAGGCAGCGGCTTGGGATTCTGATGGTGCTTCTCCCACGGGGCGACTTATCCACCTTCTGCAGAAGAGGACGGTTTGCTCTTCCGGAATGGGCTTGGAACGGAGATGCTCAAACCAAACGTCAGTTACCGGATCTTCTTGTAGCCAGGCATGTGAGGTAGTGGTTGGTTCAAGTTTGCAATAGAAACCCGTTATCTCACCTTCAGAACCACGGATTGTGGAAAATGTCTGTGGCATGCGATGCCACCAGTTTGAAAGCAAGCGGGAAGCGTCCGGTCCCTCGTGTTCAGCAATGATCTGATGCAACTCGTCAGTTTCAGCGCTGCTCGCAGGTTCAACAGCAAGGCGGTTCGTGCCACTGGGGAAGAAGGCTTCGCGAACTACCGGGTTTTCTATGAGATAGAGCATGTCCGCTGTATAGCGCCATAGTTCACTACTGTCTGCAGATTTGACTTCCAATGTTATCGCGTAGCGGTCGGTGACCAGGACGTCCGGGGCACTAATAGGTTGTCGAAGGCCGAGTCGATTTTGGGGACTTGGATGTCCCAAAATCTTTGGTGGGGTTGGTGAAACCGTGGGCTGCATCGAAGCTCACTGCTTTTGTGAGCTTGCCGGCATCTTTCATCGCCGCTTCGAAATTCTCACGCTTCTCGGGCATGGTTCGCTCCTGCTCGGCATAGATCGCCAACACCGGGCCATGGAGGGTTTTCAGCTTCTCCAGGTCGGTCTCCATCCGGCAGTAGGCAGCAGCGGTGGCACTGATTTTTTCCGGCGCCAGCAGGGTGGCCTGCATCGATTCCTTGCCGCCGAACGAACAGCCGTAGGTGGCCAGTTTCCTGTTGGGTTGCTCCAGCCATTCCAGGGCGGCCAGCAGCTTCTTGTCTGCCAACTCCTGGTCGATCTCCCGCATCCAGGTGGAGGCGGTTTCGGGATCGTCTGTTACGCGGGTGTCGTAGAGGTCCACCACGATGGCCTGGCAGTTGACCTGTTCCGCAAGGGTGTTGGCCCATTTAATATTGTGGGGGGCATCCCCCCCCACCACCACTCGTGCAGAATCATAACGCCGCGTGGGGCATCGTCAGCCCCTGCCACGTAGATATCGAAGGGCGTGCCGTCTTCTGTTTTTATCTCGATCGCCTGTCCCATGATGCCGCCTGTGCAAATTGAGTTTCAGTCGCTGACCAGGACGTCCGGGGCACTAATAGGTTGTCGAAGGCCGAGTCGATTTTGGGGACTTGGATGTCCCAAAATCTTTCACGAGGTCGAAGACTCGCTTGTGCCTGGCGGTTGTGAGCCTCGGTCAGTCCCGATATCTTGCGGGGCTTGAAGCTGTGATCGCCGTCTTCCAGCCAGTGGGTGCGGATCTGATCGGAAAGTGCGTATTGTTCCACCTCTTCCCGTTTGCCGAAGGTATCCCGCTCACCCTGGCAGATAAGGGTAGGGGTGCGAAGCGCTACCAGGTGTTCAGTCCGCAGGTTGTCGGGCTTTCCGGGGGGATGGAAGGGGTAGCCCAGGCAGATGAGGCCGTCGACGCCCATTTCATCGGCAATCAGGCTGGCCATGCGTCCGCCCATGGATTTGCCGCCGATGAACAAGTGGCCCTTGTGGCTGCTGCGGATGTCATCGATCACCATGTGCCAACTCTCGAGCAGGATGGGCGCTCTGTCCGGTGGACGCTTTTTGCCAGTCTGGGCGCGCTGCACCATGTAGGGAAAATTGAATCGGATGACATGAACCCCGGCTTCCCCGAGTTGTTTGGCGATATCCGCCATGAAGTCTGAATCCATGCCGGCACCAGCACCATGCGCTAGGATCAGCCACGCTTTTGCTGTTGTCGGTCCGTCGACCAGGTATTTGCCTTTTGTCATAGCAGAGATCTCCAGGCAGGATGATCTGCAATCAGTTCCAGGGCATCCTGTAGCAGCGTCTTGCCCGGTTCGGTGTGATGCCAGGTGGATGCGCCTGAAGGGTGGGAGAGTGGGATAGTATCGGTAACTGATCCATTTATCTCAAGCTTGTGACAATGGCCGATGATATCGTTGAGCCGGTTCACCTCCATGAACTGGGTGATGGCAAGTTTTCCCACCGGGATGATCAGTTTGGGCTGCAGCAGATCGAACTCGACCCTCATCCACTGGGCGCATTTCTCAATCTCCTCATGTGTTGGTACCCGGTCACCGCCCCTGGGCTTCTTGCCGGGGAAACAACGGCACACCGCCGTCATGTAGACCCTGTGCCTGAACTGCTCTTCACTGAGACCGATGCTGTCGAACCACTTGAAGAGGGTCTTGCCTGCAGTCCATGCAAAGGGTTTTCCTGCTGGGCCTTCCTTGTCTCCCGGGGCTTGGCCGATCAGCATGACGGGTGAGATAACCGGTTCGCCTGTTACTACGGGGCCGATCATCTCGGGACAGTGCTTGCAGCGCTTCAGTTGCTCCTGGTGTTGCTTGATGGTGTCGAGTCGGTTCATGAGCAGTCTATTCAAGGTTTAGAGCGCATTGCGCAGCCCCAGGTTTTCTGGATGGGGTTGCAGATAGATCTGTTGCGTCATGTAGGGATCGGGATGGCGGCGGAAATAGTGCCGGAGCAGGGTGATGGGTACCACCAGTGGGATCTCTTCCCGGCGGTAGCGCTCGATGCAGTCGGCAAGCTCGGCCTTGTCATCCGCTTCAATGCTTCTCTTCAGGTAGCCCATGATGTGCTGCAGTACGTTGACGTGGCGTTTGCGGCTGACCCTATGCTTGAGGGTGGTCATCACTTCGTTTATGTATTCCCCTGCGATCTCTTCAGGGCGGCTGCCCGAGAGATCGCTGAGCAGTTTGCCCAGGCGTTTGTAGGCTGCCTGGGAGTGAGTCATGAGCAGGTACTTGTGCCGGCTGTGGAAATCGATGAGCCCGGCAGCGCTCAAGCCCGACTGCATCAGCTGCTGCCAGCGTTGGTGGACGTAGACCCGGTTGATGAAGTTCTCCCGCAGTACCGGGTCGTTCAGTCTGCCTTCTTCCTCTACCGGCAGGTTTGGGTAATGCGCCATCAGAATGCGGGCAAAGATGCCCGATCCTTTTCTCTCGGCGCTGCCGCCAATCTCGCCCGGGTAGACCTTCACCCGGGTCATACCGCAACTGGGTGAGTCCTTCTTGAGAATGAAACCGTTGAGCTCTCCGTAGCTTCCAACCTGTTTCTCGGAAAACAGCTCCAGCCTTTTGGTGACATCAATAGTCGGGTCCTTCACCCCCAGGGCCCTGGGTCGTGAGAATGGGCCCACCAGTCGGATGGTGGGGCGAGGCACGCCAAGGCCGATCGCGGTCTCAGGGCAGACCGTCACATAACGCATCTCCTCGGCAAGGGGGCCGCTGATGAAACCGTCCCGCTTGTGACCGCCGTCATACCTTACCTTCTCCCCCAGGAGACAGGCACTGACGCCGACCAAAGGCTTAACATGTTGATTTCTGTCGGGCATGGGTCCTGGTTGCCAGTTGTTCACTTAATACTGTTTTGATAGCCAAAACAGTATTATGGTGCCTTATACTTAGCAGATAAATCGCAATGCATATATCTGTGGATTGCAGGGGATTTGACGGGATATCAATCATGGCCGGGTTCAGAGTGCGGCCAGGAAACGAGAGAATAAAGCATGCAGGTAGCAAAGGTCATAGATCATATTACGGACTGGCTGAACGACTATATCGACGAGTCCGGCATGAATGGATTCGTAATCGGGGTTTCCGGTGGCATTGATTCAGCCGTCACTTCAACCCTCGGCGCGCGGACTGGAAAGACCATGCTCTGTGTGGAGATGCCCATCCACCAGGGGGTCAACCAGGTGACCCGTGCCCAGCGTCACATCGAGTTTCTCAAGAGCAACTATCCCAACGTCGAATCCATCGAGGTGCCCTTGACCCCGACATTCGAAAGCCTGGTTAAGGCACTATCACCGGTACAGGAGGAGTGGCAGGACATGGCCCTGGTCAACACCCGTGCCCGCCTGCGCATGACCACGCTCTACTACTTTGCCGCCTTCCACGATTACTTGGTGCTGGGTACCGGCAACAAGGTGGAGGACTTCGGCATCGGTTTCTACACCAAGTACGGTGACGGTGGCGTGGACCTGAGTCCCATTGCCGATCTCAACAAGACCGAGGTCTACGCCCTGGGGCGTGAACTGGGCGTCAACACCGAAATTCTGGAAGCCCCGCCGACAGATGGCCTTTGGCACGACGACCGCACCGACGAGGACCAGATCGGCGCCAGCTATCCTGAGCTGGAGTGGGCCATGGAGTTCGAGGGGGACGAGAGCGGCCTGTCCGAGCGCGAACAGGAGGTGATGGCCATCTACCGCAGGCTCAACAAGGCCAACCAGCACAAGATGCTGCCGATTCCGGTCTGCATGATTCCCGAAAATCTACGTAACGGCTGAGAGTCACAAAAAACGCAGATCGATTGTCGGCTTGTTAGTTCTCGTTTTGTTCTATGCTCTACGGATATAGAACAAAACGAGAATACGCAGATGTGTTTACAGGCAGAGCGGATCCTTCCCGATGCCGATGATCCGGTCCGCTCCCTGGCGGCGGCGCTGAAGCGAAAGTACGGTTCACGTATTACCGATGAATTGCTGATTCCCGAGAAAGCGGGGCGGTATGCGTCCCTGCCGGGGGATCTGGACCCACGCCTGGCGCAGGCACTTCGCAAGCGCGGGCTCTCCCGGCTCTACAGCCACCAGTCCGAAGCCTGGGAAATTGCAGCCAGTGAGCGCCACTTCGTGGTGGTCACGCCCACCGCTTCGGGCAAGACCCTCTGCTACAACCTGCCTGTGCTGCAGTCGGTGCTGCAGGGGCAGAGCAAGGCGCTCTACCTGTTTCCCACCAAGGCCCTGGCCCAGGACCAAGTGGCGGAGCTGATCGAGCTGAACAAGGCGGCGGATCTCGGTGTCCGTACCTTCACCTTCGACGGCGACACACCGGGGGATGCCCGCAAGGCAGTGCGCACCCGCGGGGATATCGTGGTCTCCAATCCCGACATGCTGCACCAGGGCATACTCCCTCACCACACCAAGTGGGCCCAGTTCTTCGAGAACCTGCGCTACGTGGTGATCGACGAGATGCACAGCTACCGCGGCGTGTTCGGTTCCGACGTGGCCAACGTGATCCGCCGCCTGGTGCGTGTCTGTCGTTTCTACGGCAGTGAGCCCCAGTTCATCTGCTGCTCGGCCACCATCGCCAACCCGGCGGAACTGGCGGCCCAACTGCTGGGAGAACCGGTGGAGGCGATCACCGAGAGCGGGGCACCCCAGGGTGAGAAGCAGCTGCTGCTCTGGAATCCGCCGGTGATCAATCCCGACCTGGGCATCCGCGCCTCCAACCGCTCCCAGAGCAATCGAATAGCACGCCTGTCGACCCGTATGGGGTTAAAGAGCATCCTGTTTGCACAGTCCCGTCTCATGGTGGAGGTACTGACCAAGTATCTGAAGGATGTGTTCGACAAGGATCCCCGCAAGCCGCCCCGTGTCGCCGCCTACCGGGGCGGTTACCTGCCCACAGAACGACGCAGCACCGAGAGTAAACTGCGCAGCGGATCCATCGACTGCGTGGTATCCACCTCGGCCCTGGAGCTGGGGGTGGATATTGGTGCCCTGGGGGTACTGGTGGCCTCCATCCAGCCCCTGAACCAGTACATCGTACGCAATCCCGATTTCTTTCTCGGCGCATCACCGGAGCACGGCAGGATCGATCCCAACCAGCTTCTTATATTGCTGGAGCATGTACGCTGCGCCGCGTTCGAACTGCCGTTCCGTTCGGGCGAGTCACTGGATGAGCTGCTTGCCTACCTGCAGGAAGAGGGGGTGCTCCACCGGGAGGCGGAGCAGTGGCACTGGACGGCTGACAGCTATCCCGCCAACAGTGTCTCCCTGCGTTCGGTGGCCGAGGGCAACTTCGTGGTGATCGATACCACTGACGGTGGTCAGCAGGTGATCGCAGAGGTGGACTACACCGCCGCTCCCACCACCCTGTACGAGGGAGCGATCTACATGATCTAGTCCCAGCCCTACCAGGTGGAGCGGTTGGACTGGGAGGGGCGCAAGGCGTTTGTTACCCAGACCCGGGCGGATTACTACACCGACGCCATCGACTACACCCGGTTGAAGATCCTGGATGCCTTCGAGCGCGCTTGCGGCGGGCAGGCGGAGACTGCACATGGCGAGGTGCACATGGTATGCCGCATCGCCGGCTACAAGAAGATTCGCTACTACACCCATGAGAATGTCGGCTTCGGAAAGATCAACCTGCCGGACCAGGAGATGCATACCACGGCGGCCTGGTGGCAGGTGAGACTGGGTGTGCTGGAGGATCACTTTCCAAATCGACAGCAGGCGTTGGACGGCTTTCTGGGTGCGGCCTACGCCATGCATCACGTGGCTGCCCTAAGCATGATGTCGGAGCCCAGGGACCTGGAGCGCGCCGTGGGCGACGGCGACGCCAAGTGGTTTGCCACAGTGGGTGCAAACGGCCGCGGACAGATCCGTGGTATCGAGGGCGAGGAGCTCAGCCCTGACGCACAGGGGCGGTTCAGAACCGCGGTGTTTCTCTACGACAACTACCCCGGAGGGGGGGGGACTCTCAGCACCGCTGTTCGATCGGCGTGAAGAGGTAGTGCGCCAGGCCCGCCAGATGATCCAGGAGTGCGACTGCAGCTACGGTTGCCCCTCTTGTGTGGGTCCGATACTTGCCTCTGACGAAGCGCGTGGATTCTCTCCCAAGCAGGCGGCACTACAGGTATTGGAGCTGTTCGAACATGAATCTTAAAAGCAGGCTGGCGCTGTTGCGTGAGCAGAGCGGTGTGATCTCGGGGCGCCAGTTGCAGGAGCAGAAAGCGGATCTCAGGGTGCGTCTCGAACGTATGCAAACCGGCGCACGTGAGAGGATGACAACCCGCAAGCAACTCTCTGAGGATGATCTCGCCGGGCAGCTTGATGGCGAGGTGATTGCAGAGAGCCTGGTGCTTGTTGAAGAGCGTTTTCAATTGAATCACAAGCACGGCCTGCAGAGCCTCGAGTCCCTGGTAAGGCATGAGTGCACGCTGCCGGGTATCGATACCCCGGAACCACATAAACTGCTCTTCATGGATACCGAGACCACCGGACTGTCGGGTGGCAGCGGTACCCTGGTGTTCATGCTCGGACTGGCACGCATGGAGGATACTGAACTGGTTCTTCGCCAATACCTGCTCACCGCTTTTGCCGGTGAAAAGATGATGTTCGAACACTGTGCACAGTGGTTGAGCGGTGATGAAACCCTGGTCACCTTTAACGGCAAGAGCATCGATGTGCCGTTGCTGGCCACCCGCAGCCGCATGGTTCGCGTTGAGGATCTCTTCGGCAGACTGGATCACATCGATCTGCTCCATCCCGTGCGTCGTGCATTCAGATCCCAATGGCCGGAGTGCCGTCTCGGTACTGCAGAAAACAAGCTTCTCGGATTTGAACGAGTCGACGACCTTTCCGGTGCCGAGGCTCCAGGTGCCTGGTTCGACTGGATACGCTATGGCAATCCCATTCGCCTGGCTGGCGTGTTGAAACATAATCGTTGGGACATCATCAGCCTGGCAGCACTGTTGCCCCTGTTATCCAGGGTTTACGGCAGTCCCGGTGAGTGGAATGCAGATGCGTTCTCCATTACACAAGCCTGGATCAGGTCGGGAGATGAACTTACGGCGCTGCGGCTATTGGAAGCCTCTAAAGAGCGTCTGTCGATCCGGGGTTGGAAAGGGCTGGCCTAGCTATGGCGTCGGCGTAACAACTGGGAGAAGGCCTGCGCGATCTGGTCCAATTTGTCGGGTCAGGGCGATGCCGAAGCCATTGAACAGCTGGCGAAGTATCACGAGCATGTGAAAAGGATTTTGCATTTGCCCTCAGGCTGAACCGACGACTCCCGGACAGCGTGGAAAGCCGCAAACGAACACGACGTTTGTGGGCAAAAATATTCCCGGATCAAAGACATATGGAGTTGATGATCTAGGGCGTGTTTCCTGATTCTGGCGATCGTGCACCATTACATGAATCCTGTTTCCGAACTATCCTTTGGAGAGAGATCAGTTGTTTCCTGAGATTTTTCAGGGAGACTGAATGAAGCGGATAAGTTCTCAACTAATAAAGGCTCTGCTTGGAAACTGGATTCGATGGCACACCCAAGCGTCAATTATGCAGCTCTTGGCAAGGTTACCAGCCACACGGTAATCGCGGTTGCCGTCTGGACCCTGATCGTCGCAGTTTCCCTGGGTTGGAATATCCTGAACGAGCAGTACCAGGCATTTGGTCTGGCCCAGGAGGAGGCCCGGGCCAGCTTCGACAAGGACCAGGCCTTTCGCCTTTGGGCTACGCGCCACGGTGGGGTTTACGTACTGGCGAATGAGCGACGGAGTGGACTATCTGCGCCTGATGCGTCCCATGATCGTTAAGAAGGGATGCCTGAAATGTCACGGTCATCAGGGATACGAAGTGGGGGATGTGCGTGGAGGCGTTGGTGTCATCGTGCCAATGACGCACTACTACCAGGAGCAGGCCAAGGCAGTCAACGCGCTGCTCTGGACCCATGGTGGAATCTGGATTCTGGGATTGGGCGGGATTGCTTATATTTGCCGCCAGAACATCAAACGCGCTGTAGAACACCACCGGGCCCAATCAGTGCTGCAGGAGAGCGAAGTCCGTTTCCGGACACTTGTGGAAAATGCCGTTGATGCCTTTTTCCTGATTGATGTGAACGGTGATATCAGGGATGTAAATACACGGGCCTGTGAGAGCCTGGGCTACAGCCGGGATGAACTTCTCACGCTCAATGTCTCGGACTTCGATGTGGATTTTCCCAAGGATAAACTGGATCAGTTTATACAGCTTGTTGAGGATCAGGGAACACAGACTGCAGAAGGCACCCATAAACGCAAGGACGGCGATCAGTTTCCTGTTGAGGTTCGTGTTGGGCCGATCGAGATTGAAAGGCAGCCACACCTGATGGCACAGGTACGTGACATCTCGGAACGCAAGGAGGCTGAGACAAGACGACAAAGAGACGAAGTGCGTCTTGCGGCGCAGTACGACCTTGCTATGTATCATGCGGAGAATGAACGCGATTTGATTGAATATGCCATCGAGGAGGGCGTGCGCCTGACCCGAAGTACGGGGACCTACCTCCACTTCTTCCATCACGAATCCCGGGAGATCGAGCTCTACACCTGGTCGAAAGGGGTGCTTGAGATCTGCACTGCGCTGGAGGAGAAACACTACCAGCTGGAGATGGCCGGTATCTGGGCTGACTGCCTGCGTGAGGGCAAACCGGCTATTCATAACGATTACCCCGGGATGGAGGGCAAGAAGGGGCTGCCTGAAGAGATACCGCCCCTGATCGAACGGACCCTTGAGTTGGCAGCGGTGGATTACGATCTGAAGAAGAAATACGACTTCCGCAATATTGAGATTGTACGAGAGACGGGGGATGATCTGCCCCTGGTTCCCTGTATCGCCTCTGAAATGCAGCAGGTTTTACTCAACCTGTTGCGCAACTCCGCCCAGGCACTGTTTGAACAGAAAGAGCGGGGAGAACATGCACGTATAACATTGACCACGTGCAAAGAGGACGGCATGTTCAAGATCGTGGTGGAAGATGACGGTCCCGGTATGGACGAGGAAACCACTCATCGTGTCTTCGAGCCGTTCTTCACCACCCGTCCGGTAGGGCAGGGTACGGGGCTTGGCCTGTCGGTATCCTATTTCATCGTATGTGAAGAGCACGGTGGGCGGATGAGCGTGGATTCCGTACCGGGTCAGGGGACTGCAATCAGCATCTATCTTCCCCTCGAAGCCTGAGTCACTTCATTATTCCAGCGCAAAAAAACGCCTGCAGTTACCTGCAGGCGTTTTTTGAGCAAGCTGGAAGTCAGCTTAGATGTTGCGCTGGGCGCGACGCTCATCCATCTCTTTCATCATGTCAGCGCGACGATCTTCCATCTGCTTGCGGATCTCGTCGTGGCTGGCGCCGAAAGCGGGCATCTCAGGAATTTCGGGCATCTCGTGCTGGAAAGGTGCAGCGTGAGGTGCGAAAGGAGCGGGCATGGCGCCACGATCAGCGGTGAACTGCTCGGCGAACTTGCGCTGTGCTTCCATGGCGTCCTGCATGGCCTTGGTCTGCTGTTCAGCCATAGCTTTCTGGTGCTCTTCGGTCATGGCGATAGGCGCGCCGTAACCGTAAGGGGCATGGCCGTAAGGCGCGTAACCGTAGTAGGGGTGACCATAGCTGTAACCACGACCGTAGGCAGAGCTGCGACCGCTGAAGCTCATGTTGAAAGAACCGGTGCCGTCGCCCCAGCCGTCACCCAGGCCATTCCAGGGGCCGCCCCACCAGGCGCTGGCAGTCATAGAAGCGGTAGCAAATGCTGCAGCAGAAACAATTTTGATCATTTTCATTTCCGTGAACCTTTTGCGTTTCTGGTAGAGTACTGCGGCTCTCGGATTTGGGTAGTCCGACGAGGGTCTCCCAAATCCGAGAGTCTCTGCTCTGATTTTGTAAAAAATAGTGTTGGGTTTTGGCACATCCGTGTGCCTGGGCCGTCCCTGGTGGCTAGTTAAGTCTGTAAATCAGATCTTACTTAGCAGGAGCGGCTGCGGCAGGAGCCTGAGGAGCAACCGGAGCACCGTAACCGTAAGGAGCGCCGTAGCCGTAAGGTGCGCCGTAACCGTAAGGAGCGCCGTAGCCGTAAGGTGCGCCGTAGCCGTAAGGTGCGCCGTAGCCGTAAGGTGCGCCGTAACCACCGTAGTAGGGGTGACCGTAGCCGGAACCACGACCGCTGAAGTTCATGTTGAAGTCGCCGTAACCGTCGCCCCAGCCGTCACCGAGACCGTTCCAGGGACCACCGCCCCAAGGACCGCCCCACCAGGCAGAAGCAGAAGCGGAAGCAGCGAGCATTGCAGCGATAGCAGCAGCCTTAGCAATTTTGTTCATGATAATCATCTCCAATAAATAGAATTTTGATCAGTTGTTATTGAAAGCCGGATACTGCTATGCCTCCAGTGGGAAAAAAGAATATTATAAAAAATAATAAAATAGTCAAAGATTTTTTTCCACTGATTTTCTTATACAAGGAACTGCTGCAAGTTATGGAAAAAACAAAGAATAATTACCTTGCAAAATGATTAGTAGTTCAGCCGTCTGTTGAATTCGGCAGGGTTCCAGACGGTGAGTTTTCTGACGAAGCCTGACTATCTCTCGAAGAGATTCTCAAGTACCATGCGGGATTTTTGCCCTACCATAACTGTGGAAATGATGCCGTCCTTTACCAGTACCACGGTGGGGGTGGCCCGTACCTTGTAAAGGCGGGCGGTCTCCATATCCTGGGTGATGTCGATGCTCAGGACATTGTCATTGTTGCTGCTCATCTCACTGATGATTGGCGTCATGGCTCTGCAGGGGCTGCATTGGGGGCTGAAGAAGTAGAGCAGGGTTGGGCTGCTGTCATCGGCATTGAGGGTGACAGCTGTATCCGGGGCTGTACGGCCGATCTGCTTTTTCGCCTGCCAGACAACCACCAACTGGAACAGGAGAAAAAGACTGAACAGGGTTGTGATACCGACAATAATCCAGGACATGCTTAGCCACGGGTTTGAGCCACAGACCGCATGATTAATTCATAGGATGGTCACGCTGTCAAAGCCGCGTGTCCTTAATCCCCTGTAGCCAATGCCTGGAATTGATCATGGGGATGGCAGGTTATCGGGATTGCCTGGATATCCGGTTAGTCTGTATGATGTCGTCAGATAATCGATTCTTCAATTATTTCAGTATCTTATGAGCATATAAAAATAATCGGGAAGTGATGTGATGCAGCAGGGTCCACGGGAAATCGTAACGCCTTTTCGCCCCATACCTCTGGATGTGCCGGAAGGGATGAAGCCCAATGAATTTTTCAACAGTACGGAGAATCTCAACGACCTGGTCCACAACAACGGGTTGTTGATGAATCCCGAAAACCTGCTGCTCTACCGCAAGGCACTGGGGCACAGTAACGAATTCGACACCTCGATCATCTACAACACTTCCCAGTGCATTCTCAATCCATTGGGCAGGCCGGTAAGGCGCACCCAGGTCCCGGAAAATGTTAAACATGTCTGGAACCGGATGAACCAGATCGTCATTGAATATATGCTGGAGAAGTACCCTGATCCGGATGACCATCTGGTCCTGGCGGGGGAGGCGAGCCTCGATGCCACCTGGCCGCTTACATCGCCCGGTGTTCCCAGCATCCGCATGCTGCACAACCACTTCATCGTATTCGACAAGGCCCAGCTGCGGGATGCAGACCTGGCAGATCCCAGCAATCCGAACCTGACCGACGGTGGTCAGCACAGTCTCTTTCAATCCTATATGAAGGATGTATACCGTCGTTTCTTTGAAGCCCTGGATCTGAAAATCCTGAAACCGGTGAGCAGTGATCACTCGATGATCGGGCTGACGGGCTACCCCCAGGGCCTTCCCAGTTGGGAGGTACAGGGCGGTGTGGATGCTTTGAAGGATATCCGGTTCTGGAAAGAGTACGATGAGATTCTCAAAGGCTTCATCGATTTCTACCGTACCTTCTTCAGCCAGGTTTCAACCCGGAATACGGCAATGCCAAAGAGCGTTAACTTTCCGTCCCAGGTTGAGCACATCCTGCTGTTCAACAACGATTTCATGGCCACTGCCAAAAAGGTACGTGACCGCTGCATAACCGATGCCAAGTATGCCAATGCGATCCGTTGGCAGCCGGCATTCAAGCAGCTGATCTATCGTAATGACCAGGGCAAGTTGATCGTTACCATCAGCCAGAACTCAATCGGCAACGCCATTACCGAGTTGCTTGGTGTCGTGGTCAAGCGTGAACCCGATGCGGAGGCTTACGAAAAACACGAGCCACAGCTGATCGAGAAGCTGCTGGAGGTTAGACGACGGTTGATCGATGCAGACCTGGGTGAAGGAATTGAGACGGATTACTGGTCTAAAGAGTGATTCGCTCACCTCGCAGCTGACAGAATACCCTGTGATTTGTGCCGTAGAATGATCGTAAAGAGCTGCTCTGATCTGCCGCTAGACTAAAATACGAGTTGACTTTGGATCCCTGCGGTTTGATGGCGATCCTTTAAAATACTCAAGGCTACAAACAGCGTGCGGTGGGGATGCAATCGATTTTAGCTTATCATCTGATAAAACCGTTTCATGCTCTTTTCAGGGCAGGCTCTCTCTTGATTGTCGTCTCCTGCCTGTTTGTATCGTCGGCAGCGCTCGCCCAATCAACCTCGTTCTCTGATAGAGACAATCAACTTCAGGCAGTTACTCTCCAGCTCAAATGGAAACATCAGTTCCAGTTCGCAGGCTACTATGCGGCTCTGGATAAAGGGTTCTATCGCGATGCGGGATTCGATGTTCAGATCAGCGAGCATGAAGGCGCAAGATCTCCCCTGGAAGTAT
Source organism: Solemya velesiana gill symbiont (assembly GCF_002020805.1). Classification (GTDB taxonomy): domain Bacteria; phylum Pseudomonadota; class Gammaproteobacteria; order Chromatiales; family Chromatiaceae; genus Sedimenticola_A. Next base: position 19,485 of record NZ_MPRJ01000028.1, read on the forward strand.
TGCTGGATGGGGACGCGGCATTCGCTGTCAGTGGCTCGGATATCGTTATCACCCGCGCCCAGGGAAAGCCTGTTGTTGCCCTGGCAACCGTCTATCAGCACAGTCCCTATGCCTTCCTGGTAAGGGGTGATTCCGGAATAGAGCGCATCGGGGACCTGGCAGGTCGTCGCATCATGATCGGCAAAGGTTTTCAGGATGCTGCCCTCCAGGCGACCCTGAAGAGGTCAGGGCTGACTGAAGATGACTACCAGAGGATTCCCATCAGCTTCAATGTCAAATACAACACCCAGGGAATGAGCAGGGGGCGCCTGCTCTACGAGGCAAGTGCCTCACGGGAGTTGATTCAGCCGCTGCTGGTGGATATTGGTTATATGCACCCCGAGCGCTGGGAGCACATCAGGGATATTTTTGCCGAACTAGGTTTCATAGATACAGGCTCTTCCATTGACGGCCTGGTTTACGAGGAAGGAGAAAAGACTCCGGAATGGATGCGCTGGATCGATGAAAACCTGGTGTTCCTGGTTGTCACGGCTGCCATCATCTAATCACTCTTACTGTTGCTGCTGGTTATGCAGATGCGCAGGATGGTGCGAATCAGAACAGCCGAGCTGGCTGAGAGTGAACGAAGGTACAGAACGGTCTTCAATGGAGCCCCCGAGGGTATATGGTTGATCGATCAGGATATAAAGACGCTTCAGATTAATGAACGGTTGAGTGAGATTCTCGGCTACTCCGAAGAGGAGATGCAGGGCAAGACTCCCATGGATTTCGTGGACGAGGAGAACCGTGAGGTCTTTCTCGAACAGATCGCGAACATAGCGACAACAGAACGTCGAAACTACGAAATAGCACTGAGGCACAAGCAAGGCCACAATATCCCCACCCAGTTCAATTCAGTGACTTTGCGTCATGATGATGGGAGTGTAATGGCGGCCCTGGCGTTCGTGGAGGACATAACCGGGCGTTATCTCATGGAAGAGAAACTGCGGCAGAGCGAAAAATATCTGAGGACATTGATCGAGGCGGAACCAGCCTGCGTTAAAACCCTGGACAACCGGGGTCACTTGATCAGTATGAATGCGGCTGGCCTGGGAATGATCGAAGCCGACTCCATTGACCAGGTGCGAAACGCCTCCATCTCAGACCTGGTTGACGAAGATTACAGGGAAGATTTCGATGCATTGACCAGAAGGGTTTTCCAAGGAGACTCAGGGACTTTGATATTCAGGGCCACGGGATTGAAGGGAAGGAAGGTCTGGCTAGAGACCCATGCTGCCCCCGTGCAGGATTCTGAAGGCAACATTACCCGATTGCTGGGTGTTACCCATGATGTGACCAAGCGGGTCGAGATGGAGTAGGAGATCTTAAACGAGAGTGATTTTCTGCAGAGCGTGATCAATAGCGTTGGCGATTCCATCATGGTGATAGGCCAGGACTATGACATCCAGCTGATGAACGATGTCGCCAGGGAGAATCCCGATAGCGCCTGCCTCTCGGACAAGGTCAACCTCAAATTTTTCGAGGCTAATTATCAGTTCGATGGCCCCTGTTTCGGTGACGATCACCCCTGTTCCTACAAGGTGGCACTGAAACCCGGCAAGCGCGTTTCCGCTATTCACAGCCATCTCTATCCGGACGGAAAGGTAAAGCGCCTGGAGCTGGTTGCATCTCCATTGAAGAACTCGGATGGATCAGTGCGTGCCGTCATCGAGGTGGCCCGGGATATTACTGAGCACATGGAGTTGTTGGACGAGGTACGTTCTCAGAAGGACTACCTCAACCACCTTGCTCACCATGACACGCTGACTAATCTGCCCAATCGCATCCTGTTCATGGACCGCCTCGAGCAGGTAATTCACAAGGCGCACCGCGCATCTGAACAGGTGGCGGTCTTCTTCATCGACCTGGATCGATTCAAGCAGATCAATGACAGTCTCGGACACGCTTTCGGGGACAAGGTGCTGGAAGAGGTAGCCGGGAGGTTCGATGCGTGTCTGCGGGAAAACGATACCGTTGCAAGACTGGGTGGCGATGAGTTCACCATTATCATGGATTCCCTGAGCCAGTCCCAGCATGCGGCCAAGATGGCCCAAAAGCTGATCAAGGTACTTGAGAATCCAATAGATATAGACGGGCACATGCTCTATCTCACTGCGAGTATTGGCATAAGCCTTTATCCCCAGGATGGGGACAATGCAGACACCCTGTTGCGAAACGCAGATGCGGCAATGTGCAAGGCCAAGGGTGAGGGCAGAAATACCTTCCAGTACTACACCGAAAATATGACTGAGCAGGCCTTCGAACGCATCTTCATGGAGTCGAGCCTGCGCAATGCCTTGAGTGAAGATCAGCTGATCGTCTATTACCAGCCCCAGATTGATATGGATAGCGGAGACCTGGTTGGCCTGGAGGCGGTGGTACGCTGGCAGCGTCCTGAACTTGGCATGGTGTCGCCGACCAAGTTTATCCACTTGGCGGAAGAGACAGGCCTGATCATGCCCCTGGGTGAGCAGGTGCTGCGCAAGGCCTGTACCCAGATGTCGCAATGGAATGAGCAGGGGATACGGCCAGAGAAAATGGCCGTCAATCTGTCCGGTATCCAATTGAACGGTGAAAGCCTGATTGAGAGCATAAAGGGAGTATTGGAGGAGACCGCATGTGATCCCAATTGGCTGGAACTGGAGGTGACCGAAGGCCTGGTGATGAAGCGGCCAGAGCAGTCCATCTCTATTATGAGAAAGATTAGAGAGCTTGGAATCGAGTTGGCGATTGATGATTTCGGAACGGGGTACTCATCACTCGCCTATCTCAAGCGCTTTCCGATCACACACTTGAAAATCGACAGCTCGTTCATACGGGATATTCCGGATGATTCAGATGACATTGCCATTACACGGTCGGTGATCGCCTTGGGCAGGAGTCTGAACCTCAGTGTGATCGCCGAGGGCGTGGAAACCGATGAGCAGGTAGAATTTCTCAGGGAAGTTGCCACTATGCCCAGGGCTTTTTGTACAGCGTTCCGCTCTCAGCCCAGGATATGACCCGATTGCTGAAAAAGTGGCGGCACGCTTCCTGACTGACCTATAATTACAGACGATACGACACCCGGCCTGACTTAGGGTAGAGTCTGAAGCATGAGTCACAAACACCAAAAAATACTGGCTTCCATTTTCAAGGAACCCGTGAGTGGCAATATTCACTGGCGGGAGATCGAGTCCATGCTGAAGTCCCTTGGGGCCGAGTTCCAGGAACTGCCCGGGGCGCGCGTGAGAATCATCCTGAATGGGGTTGAGGGCATGCTGCATCGGCCCCACCACAGTTCTGTTCTGCCAAAACAGGATGTCCGGCATCTCTGTCAATATCTTGCAAGCGCAGGATTCGATGCAGCAGCAAAATAGAATATCTCCTTCAGGCCCGATTTCGAATCTCCCCGTAACTGTTTCATTCCGGTTTCTATTGGTATGATTTCCATACTGGCTCCCCGGCTGCCAGGAAAATGGAAAGATATTTTATCCATGGGAAGCGCGCGGGGCTAATCCTGTTCTGGTACCGGAAGTACCTGGGATTGTACGGCCGATGAAAGAGGTCCACTCTGCCTTGGAGGGCATCATGCTCAGATGAATTTGCCTAACCGTTTGTTTCCGAGTTCTTTTTTGATCAGGCTCGTCCTGATGATGTCATTGTGCATCAGCTTTCCGGTGGCCGCTGCCCAGGAAACCATACGGTTAGGTATCTATCACAATCCCCCCTTATCGTTCGTGGAAGGCAACAGGGAGCCCAGTGGCTTTGTTCCGGATTTGCTGAAGTACATCTCAGATCAGGAGGATTGGCGGATTGAATATGTCACATGTGACTGGGATGAATGCAACAGCCTGTTGAGTTTTGGGGAAATTCACATGCTCTCTCCTGTCTCGGTGAGCGAGGGAAGAGCGCGGCGCTACGACTTCAATAGAGAGAGCTTCTTCGTCAACTGGGGGGCAGATCGTGATGGCTGGAAAGGATGAAATCCAGTCGTCACTCGACCTTGATGGCATGACTATCGTCGCCGTGTCGCAAGACGTTCATTTTGCCGATCTCAAGGAAATCGTCCGCCGGTTTGATATCGATGTCCGTTTTTTTGAGGTCGATAACTACGAGGCTGTTTTAGCCTGGGTATCGGATGGACCTGCCGATGCCGGATTGGTCAACCGTTCGCTGGACAAGTCTTTGCTTTCGGATTTTTCAGTGTCCAAGTCATCGGTCATCTTCAATCCTGCCGAGATACGTATTGCTCTATCCCCCCTGAATGACCAGTTGGAAAATGCCAAGCGCATACAGCGTATCGATTACCATATCACGCGCCTGAAAGCGGATCGAGGATCCATCTATTACAAGCTTCAGGAGCGGTGGTTTGGTAACGACAACACTGCCGAACTGCCCAGCTGGGTACTGGGGGTATTTGGCTTCATCCTTGTGATCACGCTCTTTCTATTGATTGGTTTTGTTGTACTCAAGCGGCAGGTTGAACGTCAGACAGCCAAGATCAGACAGCTCAATGAACGTTTTCGGGCTTTCATGAAGCATCTGCCGGGCATCGCTTACATGAAGAATTCAGATGGTCGGTTCATTTTCGTGAATTCCACGTGGGAAAGAACCAACCAGCTTACCGAACGAGATGTTGTCGGCAAGATGCCTGCCGATATCTGGCCTGACAGAAAGGTGGATGCTTTTCAATACGAGGAGCAGCACGCCCTGGATCAGCAAAAGTTGATTGAGACGATCAAGTCACAACCGTGGGATGAGCGCTACTGGCAGCTTTTCTGTTTTCCCGTGGAAGATGCAGCCGGCGATGAGAAGATGCTGGGGGCTATTGAGCTCGACGTAACCGATCAGAAACGTATCGAAAACGAAATGACGGCCCTTCAGCGTCAACAACAGTTGTTACTCGAGTCTGCCGGTGATGGCATCTTCGGTTTGAGTGGCGTCGGGCGTTGTACCTTCATCAACAGTTCTGCCTTGAGCGTGCTGGGTTATGAACGGGATGAAGTGATTGGCAGCCGCCTGCATGACCTGATTCAACACTCGAGAATCGATGGCGTGTCCTATCCCGAGCAGCAGTCCCCCATCTACCATGCCTATCGTGAAGGCAAGAGCTCCCGGGTTGGCGGAGAAGTCTTCTGGCACGCTGAGGGTAGGCCGGTGGCAGTGGAGTACTCGGCGTATCCTATAGCCGACAAGGACTATTCCGGTGCCGTGGTGGTGTTCAGGGAGCAGAAGAAGTAGCTGGGGGCCGCCCGGAAACCGGGCGGCCGAACAGTATTGACAGGCCCGGGCCTTATTTCGACAGGTCGATGTCCTTTCCTGATTTCAGGATCGCCTCTGACCTGGTTCCGAGGTACTCATAGAAATCCTCGGGGTATTTCTCGTAGTGGCGCTCGCCCACGTAGCGCAGCACCTCCTGAAAGTGGTAGGTGTAGAGCATGCTCTCTATACGGATCACCTCTTTGCCCTTATCGAACAGCACGATGCCGGGACGGTAGTTGAGTCCGAGTTTCTCGGTATAGGCCTTGGGCGTGGTCTTGTTTCCCTCGACATCGATGATGGTTTCACTGGAAAGGGCATCGAAACGTACGAAGGTGAAATTCTTCAGGACATCGTTGATCTCGGCATTCCTGAAATGACCGTCATGGAGTTGATCACACAGGACGCAGGCTTTGTCTTCGAACAGTACGGCCAGAGGCTTATCGGCAAGCTCCTGTAGATTGGTCTCAGTTTTCAGTTGCGGATGATCGCGGAATTTATAACTGCCGCCACTCTTCTTTTCATCCAGGTATTTGGCCAGTGAGGTCTTCGTGTAGGCCTTCTCATCTACATAATCGAGGATATGCTTGAAATTGGGGACTGAGCGATAGCCATTGACCCTGGCGACAGTCTTGTTCTGAGGATTCAGGAATATGATGGTCGGTGTGTACATGACCTGGAGCATGTCAGCGAGATCCTTTTCGATGACAGTGGTGTTCTCGTCGAAAGCGACCTCGCGGTCTCCCTTGATATTGATGACGATGACATCGAAATTCTCCTTGATGAACTCCGTATAGGGTGCATGCTTGAAGTTCTCTTCTGTCATCTTGTAGCAATAAGGGCAGTTGTTGAGATGCATGAACAGAATGACATGCTTTTCGGCATCCGACGCCTCTTCGACGTCTTCTGCGATATCCAGGAAGCTCTCCTTGAACCAATCGGGGTGATGGGTCTGTTTCCCGCCGGTCATTTTTCCCTGGGCAGGGGGTGTTGTCGCACTATGGGAAGTGAAGGGGAAAAACAGCAGGCAAGTGATAGCCACGGCGGCTAGGTATCTATAAGCGAACATCTCGCGCTCCTCCGGTGATACTTTGTATTTGTTGTGTCCGCAATTGGACCGCAAGCCGCGGTCAAAATTCATTCCGGGGATGGTTGTTTTTGGTTGTTCCCGGATCAGGTGTTTTTTATTATCAGCCGGCGTATGCTGCCTTGGTTGCTACGTAGTCGTCTACCAGCATCTGGATCTTGTCCTGCTCGAAATCTCGCAGTCCCCGCAGGGCCATGTATTTTGCACCTTTGCCTATCAACTCGCCATCGGCCCGTACACAGAACTCCAGGCAGATGTTTCCTTTTCGTCCATTGAACGCCAGTGACGTGTCACACAGCTCAAGAATAGGCTCTTGAATGTCCAGGCGATCGAGGTGAATCTCCATGCTTTGGTAAATCACCATCGGCCGGTCCGGGTTGATCATGACCCCGTGTTCTTTCATCAGTGGTACGAGCACACTTGGAAAGGCGGTTCCCGAGAACTGGACATAGTTGCACGCCAGGGTCTCCACCAACTGGGGATCAGTGGAGGTGTTCCCGTCGCGCTCGATGCTCAGGTAGGTTTTGCCGCTGTCGTCGACGATATCGATATTGCCGTTCTGTGCTTCGGGGAAATTGAGTGGCACGCCATCGCCAACCATGCCGGAGAAGACCACCCGCATGTGCTCGCTTACACCGTATTTCGAAAGGGCTACAGAGAAGAGCAGGTCTCCGGGTACGCAGAAGAGCTTGGAATCCGGGTTGTGCAGCGGATTGAAATCTCCGGCAACTTTCTTGGCGAATCGGCTTCCCTGTTCCCTGGTAAACAGGACCCTGTCGTTGTTCAGGGAAAAGTAGTCATTTAAGTGCATAAATTTATTCGTAATTTTTTGGTGTAACCTGGGGCTGCATCTTAGCAGGGGTGGGGCCATGGTTTGAAGTCCTGAAACAGAGATTGTGATGAGGGAATTCAGTAATTTTTGATCAGGGTCCGCAGATTGAGGGATAATACCGCACAATTGTGGAATTACAGGATCCATTTCATGCATAAGACTTTCAGTGTTTTTTCCATGGTTTTTGCCGTTCTGGCGCTGGCTGTTGTGCCTGTCAATGAGGCGGAGGCGAAACGTTTCGGTTTCGGCAAGAGCTTTGGCAAGCAGTACAACTCCTCCAGGATGAAGCAGCCAAGCAAGAGCACAAACACCACCAGCAGCCAGCAGACAACTACCAATGCCGCTGCTGCAGGTGCCGCCCGCACCTCAGGAGCCAGTCGTTGGCTGGGGCCCCTGGCCGGTCTTGCGGCAGGCGGTCTGCTCGCCTCGCTCTTTTTCGGTGACGCATTCGAGGGCATCCAGCCCATGGATATCCTGCTGATACTGGTCCTGGTATTCGGTGGCATGATGCTGCTGCGGGCAATGGGGCGTAAGGCTGCCCAGTCCCAGGCAGCAGGGCTATCCGGCATGAATCCCCAGATTCGGGGGAATGAGGCTGTGGATCATGGCAGTGATGCCCGTTTTCAGGACGAAATGGCCGGCGGGCCGGCAGCCGATACCATGCCGTTCGAGGCGCCTGCCTGGTTCAATACCGAGACCTTTGCCCAGGGTGCCAAGACCCACTTCATTCGCCTGCAGGCCGTCTGGGACAAGGGAGATCTGAAGGACATAGCCGAATACACCACCCCTGAGCTCTATGCAGAAATCCAGGCTGAGCGCCTGAATCAGGGTGATGAGCGACACTTCACCGAGGTGGTTACCCTCAACGCCGAAATCGTCTCCCTGCAGCGGGAGGGCGACCAGGTGGTGGCCAGTGTCCACTTCTCCGGATTGATACGGGAAGGGGGGGGTGCACAGGCCAGCGAATTTGCTGAACTCTGGCATGTGACTCACGGCTGGGACAGCCCTGAAGGGGATTGGCATATCGCCGGTATTCAACAGGTATAAGCTGTACCCCTTATTGACTAATGAAAGGCCTGCGTTCAGCAGGTCTTTTTTTGGTCCATTGCGGGTTTTCGGGAGATTCACCAATTGTTGTAGGAGCCCGGTCCTCTGGGCGATCAAATCCTGAGCAACGCTATCGCCCGGAGGATTTTATGCCTGGAAGGTGCCGGGCTCCTACCTTGAGTAATCGCAATTATCCCTAGAGTGTAGATTTGGTCCGATAGTAGCGCTCCGGGCCCATTGCCTTCAGTGCAGCCATGGTCAACAGCTCCTGGTTGACGTCCCCATCGGCTGAGAAAAGGTTCTGGATGCGGCCCGATTCGATACCTTTCCCGTGCATGATGCTTGGCGTCAGCACCTCTCCCATGGAGGAGACCATGCAGCCATTCGGGCCAACGTTCAGGAACAGATCCAGACCTTTGCGCAACTCTATAAGCGCTTCGCCCACGTAGGGCGCCAGTTCACCGAGAGGACGCGATGTCGGCAACAATTCTTTGGAGGCTTGCATCATCTCTGCACTCTCCAGAGGCATCGGCACTTTTGCAGCTTTATACAGTGGGGCAGCAAGAAGATGCCGCAGGAAGAACCTCAGGCGTTTTATTTTACGTATTCTCTCCTTGAGCTGACCTGTATTTTGTCTCTCAGCCCACTTATCACTCTTTCGCCCAAGGGCCGCCTCAGTCGTTTCAATACCCAAGGGTTGATAACAGTATGCGGAAGATATCTTCGGATTGGGCCACTCGCATATAGCCTTCGCCTGAGATCCAGATATTCAGTGGATCACCGGGGAGTGGATGCTGGACTTTCCATTTTGAAGCGAAGCGTTTGAATTCGTGGGCGTGAATCCTGTACAGGAAGTACTTTACCGTGGCGGCGAGCCGGTTGTCGTCACCCAACATCTTCAGCAACCGTCTGCCCACGGGCCCGGGACCGCGGAACGACTCCAGGAGCCGGTAGATCTCTGCCTTGAGACGATAGTAGTTGTTGATGAAACGCTTGTATTCATCGTAGTCTTGGCAGGCCACACCTCCCTGGAACATCAGGTCACGCAACACGCCCTGGAGAATCACTCCCTGGTAACTCCGTAACAGCAACCACTCCTCGAAGCCGGCGTCATATCCTTCGTCCTCGTTGGCTATCAGGAGCTGGAACAGCCCCCCGCTGGGCAGTGCGTTGCAGGCCTCCTCATTTACGTTTTGGCCGCCGGCCGAATGGTAAAAGAGCACCTTGTGGGCATTGGGGTACTGACCCTGGCGACAGGGCCCGGAACCCTGGCTGTCGAAGAAGAGCAGGCGTTTCTTCCCTGCCACAAGGGGGTCATTGTTCTGCTTGCGCCGGGCAAAATCGTCCACTCCCCGGGCCAAGTCGGCATAGATGCTCGCCAGCGGTGCACAGACCGCATCACCGGCAACCTTGCGGCCCTCTTTAACCAGTTCTTCCACGCTGTAGGATTCGTCATCGTAGTTATCGATGCAGGTATAGCCCGCACCGCGGAATACAGCCGACAGGGGCCGGTTGTCCGACAGGGTGGGAAAATAGATGACGTCAGTCTCCCGGTTGAGGGGTTCCTGGCTGGTCAATCCGTTGAGGGTGCGCACATCGAAGTGACCTTCCCCGTCGATGTGCAGTTTACTGTGCAGCCCCTGTTGCAGCTGCTTGACGTAGGTATTCACCCGGTTTTCCAGGTGTGCCAGTTCCTTGATGACGGCGTCCGACTGAATCAGCAGAAAGGGGCGCTGCCTCATGATCTCGACAACATAGTGGGCAATGATGCTGTCAGGGCCGCAGCTGAAGGTGGAGATCTGCACCACTGGAATAAGGGGTTCGGCAGGGTCTTCCTCTATCCGGCGGAAGATCTCGCTGAGTCGAGGTTGATGCAGGCGTTTATGCAGCTGCCTTTGGGCGACGGCACTCATCAGGGAGAGGATGAAGTGAGGATTGCGCCAGTAAATCTGGCTGTAATCCTTGTCCAACTCGATATCCAGAACGTAGGAGGGAATGGCTGCCATCTGCTTGTCGCGCAAAAGCCGCTGGATATGGCTGTCGTATATTCCCGGATTGAGGATGTATTCGCGTCCCACCACCAGCGCCACCTGGCGCCCATCCGCCAGGGCCTCTTCCGCCAGGTCGGCGGCAAGATTGGCCACCTCGCTGCGCAAACGCTGACGATCCTCAAGGGCTTCCTGGATGATCTTCTCCAACTCAGAGGGTCTGGGTGCTACTCCGTAGTAGTTGAACAGCGGTTCCAATCTGCCGGATAACTGGTCGCAGATGTAACCGGCTTCCAGGCACTCGAGACTAAGGTGGGTGAGATGAATGCGCGCCTGTGGATTTGCCAGTTTTGCCAGGTTACCTGCCACCGCGACACCGCCTTGATTGGTTGTGCAGGTAAGTCCACGGCTCTTTCCATCAGTCGGCAGGGTGTCGATCTGTAGCGCCAGGATCATCCCATGTGGTTCGGCGGCCAGGCGCCGAAACTGGTCCACGGCACCGATATGGGGTGCACAACTGTCGATGTTGAAGTCCGGTTGCGCCTCGATCAGGTCGCTGTCACGGACATTGTCGACATGCACCGGGATTTCCAACCGCTCGAAAATGCGGGCAAGGAAGTAGGCCCACTCGGAGACGGCGAAGCTGCGTGGAATCACAAGCCGCCTGGGGTCATCAGTTCTGGGGTGATGGCTGTCTATGTAGTCCCAGGTCTCCTTGTAGGCATCCCGGGGCTGTTCGATCTTTTTCTTCCCCTTCCCTGCCTGTCCCAGTAATTCATTGATTGCACTGCATCCGCCCAGCGTGAAAGAGACCTTTGAACCTGAGGTGTCTTTGCATTTAAGCGAGCAGCGGTTACAGCGGGCTGAATCGTCGTCGCAGGCGGCCCCCTTGCAGAGGATGATGCGTTTTTCAAAATGGGTTTCGACGAAATCGCCCAGGGCGATGACCTTGTGGCCCGGGGGGGGCTGCCTGCATCAGTGTTCTGATCAAGCCGATACAGGCACGGTGCCCAGGCTGTGGTGGGACAAGGGCGTAGACCGGACTGCCCAGGTAGTTGTGCAGGCGGTGGGTAACCGCCAGCGGCAAGGGTTCAGACAGCATGGTCTGCCCGTGCAACAGGACCACCGTATTGGGGGGAGCTCCAGCTGGTTCCAGAGGGTGCGTGCCATATTCTCCACGATGGCCCAGTTCGCAGAAGCGAGGATCTCACCATCGGGTACCCCCTGGGCCTGGAGTTTGCTTGCATTCTCCATGAGAAACACGGCACAGGTGGTGTTAATGGCAAAAGAGCGGGGGGCGGCATAGGCCGCTTCGCAGGCCTCGGAAACGCTGCCGATTTGGAACATGGCACTGAGGGTGTCCATCAGGGAGCCGGTTCCCGCGGAGCACTTCAGGTTCATGGTATTGTCAAAGAGCTCCGCCTGCTCCAGGGCGATGGTGGATATCTTGGTGTCTTCGCCACCGATGTCGATCAGTACGCAGAAATCCTCGTTGGCCTCGCTGACTCCCTGCTCTTTCAGATGGCGTATGTGGCGCCGGGCCTGGTTGATGGAACCGCGCGCATGGGCATAGTTCTCCACCAGTACAGAGACCCTGTCCTCGATGTCGGGATAGATATGGGCTAGGGCCTTCTGTACTTGGTACCTGGCGGAACCTGTGATACCAATACTGGATATCTGGAGTCGCTCAACATCGGTATTGATGAGATCCCTGAATACCTGCTTGATGGTCTCTATGGTGTCGCCGGAGTTGCTGTAGGCCGACTGGAAGACGATGTCGCCTGTAGCGGCTTCTGCTATCACCACCTTGGCCATGGTGGAGCCAACATCCAGTCCCATGATCACAGGCTGATTGACCAGGATCTCGTCAGCGTTGGGATGCATGGGGTTGTCCGGAAGACGCAGATAGTGGCCATTCGCATCGTAGTGAGATTTCAGCTCGGAAAAGGCAGGATGTTCTTCCGGGGCAGGGCACCAGGCGTTCATCAGGCTGTACCAGGTTTTCCGCACCAACCCGTTCTACCAGGCCAGCCATGGCGTCCAACCCCCCGGTATTCTCGATGTCGAATTCGATTTCCTGCACCCCCAGGGAGCGCAGTAAATCCATGGCGCAATCCCGGGCATAGCGCCAGCGGAAGATGCGCCCGGTGGATAGACTTTCTGAAATCCATCGTGCAGTTTCTTGCACGCTTTGAGTACCTCGGATTTCAGGGTTGTGGCCAGGGCGATATCCAGCGGAATCCCCTGGTTCTTATCGGAGATGGTGGCGGAGGAGGCGAACACGCCACAACGGTCGGCACAGACGATTACCTTCTCACGCTGCTCCCGCCCTTCGTCACCCAGGTAGCTGCCCAGCAACTCATCGACTTCATCACTGGTTACCGCCAGTTTCTGCAGTACACGATCGAGATTTATGCCGGAACCGGCACCACAGCGAGGATTGGCCAGCAGTAGATCATCCTTGAGTTGTCCTGAACGATCGATGCCGATCAACAGGTAACCCGAGGCGGAAAGGTCGATTATCGCCAGGGAGTCCACGGCAGCATTTTCAGGCAGATTGATCAGATCCCTCGCTGCCAACCAGAATACAGCTGCGGGGAGTATGACTTTTCCGCAGCCAAGGTTCTCTCTTACCGTGCTTGCCAGCTTGCCGGTAATAAAAACCCGTGCATCCTCACCAAGCCCAAAATCCCACGCAGCCAGTTGCTGGTGCAAAAGCCCATTGATATCGCTGTTACTGGGAATAAGGTTGTCGTAGAGAATGTCCCTTTCAGGCCCTGTCACCCGTAGCCTTAGATTGCTTATCCCTGCATCAATGAACAGGCTGCAGGAATCTATCCACTGCGGCTCCAGTGAGAATCCATTGAAACTGCTCTCTACAATAGCGTCCATTTTGCTCTTCTGATTCGTGCACTTTCCAGCAATCAATTATAGCCTTCAAGTAGCTGTATTTTTTCGTTTTCTGCAGGCTGTTATACAGAGATTGTATATAATACATCTGTAAAATCATGGCCTTACAGTACGGGTGCTCACTATCCTTGATCATGTGCGATAGTCGAGCCAAAAGCATACAAAAAGAGTTATTCATCTACAATATTAGTAACTATGTAATAAAAATGTAACTTAACTGTAGGGTGGGTCAGGTGGCCTCAACACCATTTCGTAACAACCGCGTATTACAGGGACTGGTTCTGTGGTTGGTAGGGCCTGTTCACGTAAAAGTCAGTAAAATGCCACTCTATGGAACTAACGAAAGAGCAGTACAAAATCATTGAGCCGTTGTTCCCCAAACCAAGGGG
>NZ_MPRJ01000029.1 GCF_002020805.1 Solemya velesiana gill symbiont
GTAGCTCATAAGTGCTTCGTCTCTTGGTCGGGAGAAGCGCCGACTCTACCAGCTGGCCCTTCAACTACCAATTGCACTTATTATCCGAAACCGCCGCTGTTTATTTCCTGTAGCTGATGTAATAGATGTAAATCAATAGAGTACGATCTGGATTATTTTAGTACTGACGGCACAAGGTAACGTCAGTTTTTTCCTTTCTTTTCCTGTTTCAGCTACTTTCGGTAACACTCTGATCCGCAGAAGTAATAAAAGTAACTGTCGATCTCCTCACTCTTGGCGGTGGAAGATGGAATTTCCTTCAAGCAGACTTCGCATGAAACTCGTTCATCTTTTTGTGGTTTCCTGGTGTCAACCATGATGCACCTGTACATTCAACGATAATATTTCTAAGTATAGCGACTGATTATTAATTTAATTTGAAGAGTGCGAAGCTTACGAAAAGACCAATGTTTACAATGAGTAGGGTGTCTGGTTGGGGCGGTATTCGGAGTCTGTGTCGATAGGGCCGGACTATCGTATGGGGCATGCATACGGCAACAGGCAAGATATAATGTTTTATTGCCGGGTGAATGGTCTCGGGTACATTTGAAAGCGGCATCCTGGAGAGATAGATGCAGAAAACTTATAGAGTTGATGGTATGAGCTGCGGTGGTTGTTCCAGTTCAGTAGAGCAGGCGATCAAGGCTGCGGCTCCCGGAGCCGAAGTGAGTGTGGAATTGGATGGTGGTTTGGTTACCGTATCCAATGTGGATGATGATGCACTTGTTGAGCGGGCTGTGGAGGATGCCGGCTTTACTTTTGTCGGCCAGGTATAAAGAAGAGGCGCGGTACCGGGAATCCTGGAAGCCGCGCCTCTGTTTTATCAATATGAAACGATCAACCCCTACTTTCAGAGATACTCCGGCAGGCTTTTACGGATGTCGTTGAGGTTGTGACTCGACAGGTTCTTCGATACCTCCCCCGCGATAACGCGTTGAACTGAGCTGGTCTGCTGTTTTCTCAACATGCCGAGGAAACTCGGCGCCGCGATGACATAGAGCTTTTTAAAGTGCCTGTTTACGCGCCCGCATTCGATGGTCTCACAAACATGCGAAGCGAAACGGCTCGCCTCTTCCTGTTTGGCATCGTTGGTATGGCCCACATTGTGCGCTCTCATTCCAGAGCTACGGTCCCGTCCTGCGGTATCAGATACAAGGTCTCCTTCGTGTAGACGGGCTTCGGGGTGGGCTAGGGTTTGGATTTCAACCAGGGAACTGGCTGGTTTTTCTGCAGAGAAAATTCGGGCACGGCTAGTGTCGGCAACAACAACCCAGGCTGCACTCATAAGTATTACCTCCTTCTGGTTGGCTCTGGCGACTTGGCAGCGGTCCTTCTTTGGAATGCGCAAGGCCAGATTGAAAATCGGATAGGCTCCGCGAGTGGTTAGGAATCTGCAAGCAGGTTCTGTATCCGTTTATTTTAAGTATAGGGGAAAATCCGGCTCCATATTTCCCTGCATTTATTAGAAAGACAGGAGTCTTGATTATTTGTTAATGCATTGTAATTTAAGGGGAAATGTAATGTTTTTTCTGATCTCCGGCAGGCGCAGGCGTTAAATTCCCCTCTCTCATTATCGTTATTCCGGCTGCACTGTTCCAGGGGGTTCTTTATGCCAGCCACCACTTCGGTAACTGCCGGGAACGACATGTCGTCGCACAGAGGGGGGTTACAGCAGGGCGCGAGTCACATGGACGCCATTTACTTTACTATGCTCAAATTCGATACACGCATAATCCGGAGTACCTGATGTTTAGAAAAGCAGTATTTCTATTGGTGGGTTGTCTATTTCTTTTGCCGGTTCTCGCAGAAGAACAGGTACAGCAAAAAGACGCGGTTCCGGATATCAGTGATGCACCACCCGGTGGTGATTTTACGCTCCGTTCAAGCAGAGGCCCATTCAATCTGAAAGATCTTCGCAGCAAGGTTGTACTGCTCTATTTCGGTTACACGAAATGCCCCGATGTCTGTCCCACATCTCTTGCTTTTACGGCCCAGGTTTTGAATGAACTCGATGATGAGGAGCTGAAAAAGGTCCGGGCGGTATTCGTCAGTGTGGATCCCAAGCGAGATACAGTCGAAACGTTGGATGAGTACGTGGGCTATTTCCACCCCAACTTCATCGGCGTAACCGGCAGTGATGAAGAAGTGGCTGTGGCGGCAAAGCTTTACGGGGCCAAGTACAACGAAGTTGCCTTGAAGGACTCTGCTTTCGGTTATTCAGTGAGCCATTCGGCCGTGACTTATCTGATTACACCGGAAGGTGAGTTGCGCTTTATCTTTCCTCATGCGACCCACCCGGCTATTATTCTGGAGGCGGTACGTTACGTTCTTACGGGAAATTAAAACTATTGTGCAAAACATACAGGGAAGTGGAAGGATTGTACTGGACAGTGGACTGAAATTTTATCTTACATGATTAACGGCCAGGGAAGTATGGTCATATATTACATAGTCAAAAGAGATGCTTTTAGACCAACATCAGAACACCGCCCTGATTCGGGGTGATCAATCAGTCAGCTACAGTGAACTGCTGGCATGGGTGGATGGTTATGCCCGACATTTTCCGGACAGTCACTGTGACAAGGTTGTGGTGTTTTCGGAAAACCGCCTGGAGTGGGTTTACGCATACTATGCAGGTCTGAAGCACGGCTGCACCATGGTGCCGGTGGACTTCATGAGTTCGGCGGAGGATGTGGCCTATATCCTGGGTGACTGTCGTCCGGATCTTATATTTTGCTCCAAGGATAGATGGAGCAGGCTATCAGCATGGCTGAAATCCAGACTCATTTGTTGGTGCTCGACCAATTGGTGGAGAAGGTGACTCCCGGCAACCCCACACCGCTGCCGCTGCCCTCACGGGATGAGATAATGCTGTTGATCTACACCTTCGACACTACGGGCAGCCCCAAGGGTGTGATGCTCTCCTGTGACAACCTGTTGGCCAACGTGGAGTCCGTGTCGGAGCAGGTGCCTATCTACACGCCGGATCAGCGGGTACTGGCACTACTGCCCCTCTATCACATATTCCCGCTGCTCGGTTCCATGATGGCGCCACTTTATACCGGCGGTACCTCTGTTTTTTCTCCCTCCATGGCTTCGGAGGATATGTTGCGCACCCTGAGTGATCATCGCATCACCATCATGATCGGGGTGCCAAGGCTGTACAACCTGATCCATAAATCGATCATGGACAAGATCAACGCTGCTGCGCTGCCTCGACTGCTGTTCAGGCTGGCTGCACGGTTGCGTTCCACCGGCTTTTCGCGACGCCTGTTTGGCAAGGTGCATGATCGTTTCGGCGGTCACATTCAGTACCTGGTCAGCGGAGGCGCCAAGCTGGATGAAACCGTGTGGCGGGACTTCACTACCCTCGGCTTCGAAGTACTCGAGGGCTTTGGTATGACCGAAGCGGCCCCCATGATCACTTTCACCCGGCCGGGTGAAGCACGCATCGGTTCGCCGGGCAGACCGATGTCCTGCAATGAGGTGAGGATAGTCGACGGCGAAATCATTGCCCGTGGCCGAAACATAATGCAGGGTTACTACAACCGCCCGGAGGAGACTGCGGAGGTCCTTCGGGATGGCTGGCTGCACACCGGCGATCTTGGCTATCTGGATGATGAGGGCTACCTGCATATCACGGGGCGCAAGAAAGAGATCATCGTGCTGCCCAGTGGGAAGAACATCAATCCGGTTGAGATCGAGGACAAGCTGAATGCCATGAGCGACCTCATTGCAGAAGTGGCGGTCTGTCTACACCAGGACAGTCTGCAAGCTGTGGTCGTTCCCGATTTCGCCCTGGGGCGCAGAGAGGGTATCACCGACCTTGGCCAGTACCTTAAGCAGCAGGTGTTGGAGCCTTATAACCAGAAGGTCACCCCCTATAAGAAGGTCATGCAGTTGCACATCCTGGGAGAGGAGTTGCCCAAGACCCGGCTGGGTAAGCTCAAGCGCTTTCTGCTTGCGGGGTTGATCGCCGGCGATAGTGGCCGAAAAGTCCAGGCTCCGGAACCCGATTACCCTGAATACCACTCCATTCGCGACTTTCTGCAGCAACAGAAACAGCGTGAGATCTATGCGCAAGATCACCTGGAACTGGATCTTGCACTGGACTCACTGGATTTTGTCGGCCTACAGGCATTTCTGGAAGAGACCTTTGGTCTCGAGGTGAGTGAGCAGACCTTCTTCGACCATCCCACGGTGGGACGGATCGCGGAGTTTATCCGGGAAAAGAAGACCAAGCTCTCCACGTCGGTGCTGGAGTGGGCTGACATCCTGAAGCAGCGTAGTGATATCCATCTGCCCGAGAGTTGGTTTGCACACAATCCGCTGCGCCATTTGTTGGCTTTGTTTGCACGGGGGTATTTTCGACTCAGGGCTAGGGGCCGGGAGAACCTTCCGGACGGTGCCTGCATCCTAGCCCCCAATCACCAGAGTTTTCTCGACGGTTTGTTCGTCGCTGCTTTTCTCGACAATCCAACCATGAAGCGGAGCTACTTCTTCGCCAAGCAGAAACATGTCAACAAACCATGGCTTCGCTTCTGGCAAAGCGCAACAATGTCATTGTGCTCGATCTGGAGCGGGACCTGAAACACGTCCTGCAGAACCTTTCCGAGGTATTACGCCGGGGCTGTAACGTGATCATCTTCCCCGAAGGGACCCGCAGCAAGGACGGGGCCGTGGCACCGTTTCGAAAAACCTATGCCATCCTCAGCAGGGAGCTGGGTGTCCCGATCGTACCGGTTGCTATAAAGGGCGCCTGGCATGCCATGCCTAGTGGGAAATGGATGCCAAAGCCCTTTGCGCCAATAGAGGTCGAGTACCTGGGGCCGGTTGATATCGGCGAACTCAGCTACGATGAGCTCAACCAGGTGGTGATGGAGAGGGTGGTCGAGGCTGTCGGCTGAGTTCCGGTCTATCCCGCCAATAAAAATGACGCGGTGCAGAAATTCTGTATACACTGGCTTTTTCTCTGCATCGAATGATCCATGCGGCACAGCATCGAATCTTTGCGTGTTCTGGGCGCTGGAATATTCAGCCTGATCCTGACACTTGGCATCGCCCGCTTCGCTTATACGCCGTTGCTGCCCGTTATGCAGGGTCAGACTTGGCTGGATGATGCCGGGGGTGGCTGGTTGGCCACTTTCAACTACATGGGCTACATGACGGGAGCCCTGATCGCCGCCTCGGTCAGTGACCTGGTTCTGAAGGACAGGCTCTACCGGGGAGGTCTCGTCATTGCGGTACTCTCCACTGCCCTTATGGCCTTTACCGAGGACCAGGTTCTGTGGTCCATACTGCGCTTTATTGCAGGTCTCTCCAGTGCTGCAGGGTTGCTGATTGGTTCAGGCCTGATTCTCAACTGGCTCATTCGTCACCAGTATCGTAATGAACTTGGGATCCATTTCAGTGGCCTCGGCCTGGGAATCGTTCTGACCGCAGTTGCGGTCGAGTGGATGATCTCCCGTTTCGACTGGTCAGAGCAGTGGCTGGCATTTGCGCTGATCGGGGTGGTGTTGATGGTGCCCGCCTGGAGATGGCTGCCACGGCCGGATACCTCGCCTATCGTACACAATGGGAAACAGGTACATGATACGCCGCCGGATCGAAACTGGATGCTGCTGCTCTTTGCCAGTTATTTCTGCGCCGGGGTTGGATACGTGGTCAGTGCCACGTTTGTCGTCACCCTGGTGGAGGCCAGGCCGTCGCTGCAGGGGTATGGCTGGCTCGCCTGGCTGGTGGTCGGGCTTGCTGCCGCACCCGCCTGCTTTTTCTGGGACCTGGTGGCACGGAGGATCGGTGATCTGAAGGCCCTTCTTATCGCCTATGGCTTCCAGATCGTCGGTATTCTGCTCCCGGCCCTGGATGACCGCCTGCCCATGGTATTGCTCAGCGCACTGCTTTACGGTGGCACATTCATCGGTATCGTCAGCCTGATGCTGACCATGGTCGGTCGCTTTTTTCCCTCCAAGCCTGCAAAGCCGATGGGAAAGCTGACCCTGAGTTATGGTGTTGCCCAGATTGTGGCGCCGGCAATCTCCGGTGTGATGGCGCAACAGACCGGCAGTTATGATGGTTCTCTCTACATGGCCTCTGCCGTAATGGTCCTGGGCATGCTGTTGATGTTGATGTTGATGTTGATGTTGATGCAGATGGAGCATCCAACGGATAAACACCGAAGGGAGATGGCTGGTTGAGCGAATTGGTGATGCTTCTGGCGGAAACCCAATCACTGGCATATATTTAAGGTGGTAGCTGGTCAACCGGAGGGATCAAGGTGAAACCGACAGTTGAAGAGATGGAAACCGCTTTGGATGCCGCAAGGCGCATGCGAGCCGCGGATGTGGATCCGCACCATATCGCTCATTGCCTGATCTACCTGCAGGACCGCAGTGTACTGATGGAGGATTTGTTGACCAGGATCGAGCGTTATCTCCACTTCGGCCTGCCGGAGGAGGAACACATCAGGATTCAGTGGCTGGTGGATAAAATCCGGGAGATGGAAAAACGCGAAGGGGGGGTGGACGAGTTGGATTATGGTTTGTGATCGAATTTGCCTTTGTTGTTAACCATTAGAATAATAACTAAAACTTATTATTCCTTTCTGTTTTATGGTTCTGCCTGGTTCATGACAGGCGACACCATTTCAAGTTGTGATAAAATCCTCGCAATTTTTATCGCTTCCAGGCGTGGGAGTGGAAAAACAGAGGATTATCAAATGCCTATCTACGAATACCGCTGCGATTCCTGCGGCCATGAGCTGGAGAAGATGCAGAAAATGGCCGATGCACCCCTGACCGACTGCCCCGAGTGTGGCAAGGCCGAACTGAAGAAACTGATCTCGGCGGCCGGTTTTCGCCTCAAGGGCGGTGGCTGGTACGAGACCGACTTCAAGAGCGGTGGCGGCAAAAAGAACCTGCACGAGAGCGGCAGCAAGGCTGCGGCACCTGCCTGTACCACCGGCGGCTGCAACGCCTGTAAATAACCTGGCCACCTTGAAATTCCATGTCATTCCTGAAGCGCTACCTGATTGCCGGCCTGCTGGTCTGGGTGCCACTGGGAGTGACCCTGCTGGTGGTCCGTATGCTGGTCCGCTGGCTCGATGGCACGCTGCTGTTGCTGCCGGAGGCGTACCAGCCAGAAGCCCTGTTGGGCTTCACCATTCCGGGGCTGGGTGTTGCTCTCTCCATTCTCATTGTGTTCATAACAGGTGTGCTGGTCGCCAACCTGTTCGGACGCTCCCTCATTTCCCTCTGGGAGCGCCTGCTGGCACGCATTCCCCTGGTACGCTCCGTCTACTCCGGCGCCAAACAGCTGGCAGAGACCATGTTCAGCGATGCCGGCCAGTCGTTCCGCAAGGTGCTGCTGGTGGAGTTTCCACGCAAGGGACTCTGGACCCTGGCCTTTCTGACCGGTACTGATCACGGAGAAGCCCAGGAAAAGACGGGGAGGGATGTGATCAATGTCTACGTGCCCACCACCCCCAATCCCACCGGTGGTTATTTCGTGATGGTACCCCGGGAGGATGTCGTAGAGCTGGAAATGAGCGTCGATGAGGGGCTGAAAATGCTCATGTCCATGGGCGCAGTGGTCCCAGATGCCAAAAAAGAGGCCTTGGAGCTTGCGAAGAGCGAGCCCAAACCTTAACATTTCCGCCTTTTCACGGCCTTTTGTCGGCCACTGTTTTGTCTGTAACGGAAAATTTCCATGCGTACCCATTATTGCGGAGAACTGAACGCCTCTCATATCGACCAGGAGGTCGTGCTGTGTGGCTGGGCTCACCGTCGCCGTGACCACGGTGGCGTGATCTTTATCGACCTTAGAGACCGGGAAGGCCTGGTGCAGGTGGTATACGATCCGGATCTGCCCGAAGTCTTCAATATCGCTGAGCAGGTACGCAATGAGTTCGTGTTGCAGGTTAAAGGCCGTGTGCGTGCCCGTCCCGAGGGTACGGTTAACCCCGATCTGCCAACCGGCGAAATCGAGGTCCTGGGCCTGGAGCTGGAGGTGCTGAATCGTGCCGACACGCCGCCCTTCCAGCTCGATGGGCACGAGCGCGTTTCTGAAGAGGTCCGCCTGCGCTACCGCTATGTCGACCTGCG
Organism: Solemya velesiana gill symbiont; assembly: GCF_002020805.1. Taxonomy (GTDB): domain Bacteria; phylum Pseudomonadota; class Gammaproteobacteria; order Chromatiales; family Chromatiaceae; genus Sedimenticola_A. The sequence continues at coordinate 8,142 of NZ_MPRJ01000029.1, forward strand.
CCGCCCGGAGATGCTGAACAAGATGATGATGCGCTCTGCGGTGACCCGCGCCCTGCGCTCCTACCTGGACAGCCACGGTTTCCTGGATATCGAAACGCCAATGCTGACCAAGGCGACCCCTGAGGGCGCCCGTGACTACCTGGTGCCGTCGCGTACTCACCCTGGCCACTTCTACGCACTGCCCCAGTCGCCACAGCTGTTCAAGCAGCTCCTGATGATGTCCGGCATGGATCGCTATTACCAGATCGTACGCTGCTTCCGTGACGAAGACCTGCGTGCGGATCGCCAGCCCGAGTTCACCCAGTTGGATATCGAGACCTCTTTTATGAATGAAGAGGATCTGATGAACATGATGGAGGAGATGATCCGCCAGCTGTTCAAGGATGTGCTGGGCCAGTATCTGCCCAGTCCTTTCCCGCACATGAGCTACCAGGAGTCGATGCTGAGGTTCGGTTCTGACCGCCCGGATCTACGTTGCCCCCTTGAGCTGGTGGACGTGGCGGATCTCATGGCCGACGTGGAGTTCAAGGTCTTCTCCGGTCCCGCCAAAGACCACAAGGGCCGTGTTGCCGCTCTGCGCCTGCCCCAGGGTTGCGAACTGAGCCGCAAGGAGATCGACGACTTCACCAAGTTCGTCGGCATCTACGGTGCCAAGGGCTTGGCTTACATCAAGGTCAACGACCTCTCCAAGGGCGTTGAGGGTCTGCAATCCCCGATTCTCAAGTTCCTGCCTGACGATGTGGTGATGGCGATCATGGATCGTACCGCCGCAGAAGACGGGGATATCGTTTTCTTCGGTGCCGGCAAGGCCAGCGTGGTCAACGAGGCCCTGGGTGCGCTGCGCGTCAAGCTGGGCGAAGACCGTGGCCTGATGGAAGAGGGATGGCGTCCTGTCTGGATCGTCGATTTCCCCATGTTCGGGTGGGATACCAAGACCGATCGTTGGAACTCCCTGCACCACCCCTTCACCTCCCCCAAGGAGGCGCATCTGGATATTCTCGAGAGCGATCCCGAGAACTGCCACTCCCGGGCCTACGACATGGTGCTCAACGGTACCGAAGTGGGTGGTGGTTCCGTGCGTATTCATCGCCGCGAGGTGCAGGAGCGGGTCTTCACCCTGCTGGGTATCGGCGAAGAAGAGGCCCGAGAGAAATTCGGCTTCCTGCTGGATGCGCTCAAGTTCGGCTGTCCACCCCATGCCGGTCTCGCCATCGGCCTCGATCGCCTGGTGATGCTGATGGCCGGTGCAGACTCGATCCGTGAAGTGATGGCCTTCCCGAAAACCCAGACAGCGGCCTGCATGCTTACCAATGCACCCTCTGACGCCAACCCGGCGCAGCTGCGCGAACTCTCCCTTCGTGTGCGTCTGCCCCAGGCCGAGGAGAAGAAAGCAGGCTGATAGCTCTCTTTCGGTTCTTAAGATCGGACCGTGATTGAATGAGAGAGATATACAAACGCCCTGAATCGGTACTGGTGGTTGTCTACCCCATGAGGGGTGAGGTGCTGATGTTCAGACGCACCCGGCCCAAACACTGGTGGCAGTCGGTAACCGGCAGCCTGGAGTGGGGGGAGTCGCCGGGCAGGGCCGCAGAGCGGGAGCTGTTCGAAGAGACCGGGCTGCATGGGGCGGGGCACCTGGTGGATTGCCATCACTGTGAACGATTTCCCATCATTCATTCCTGGCGAAAGCGCTATGCGCCGGGTGCGCACTACAACCGGGAACACTGGTTCAAGTTGCAGTTGCCAGGGCGGAGAATAATCAAACTGAATGCCGATGAGCACAGCGAACTGCCTTGGCTGCCTATTCCCCAGGCTGCCCGGCTGGCCACCTCCTGGACCAACCGGGACGCCATGCTTTCTCTGATTACTGCCGGGTGAAGAATAGATTGTCCCAGTAGGAGCGAACTTGTTCGCGATAGGCCTGAAGAAAATTTTCTACACTGATTGCGAACGAGTTCGCTCCTACTGGCAGTGATCAAGTACCGCCCGAACACCTCTACCTATGGGAGTCCCTCCCACAGTTAATCCGCCCAAGTTCATAGATAAAACTGACTGTAGGCGGAGATCTTATTGCTACAGCGTATCTGAAGCGAAATCCGCAAGCCGGGAGCGTTCACCACGCAACAGGGTGATATGGCCGCTGTGCTCCCATCCCTTGAAGCGATCCACGGCATAAGTGAGGCCGGATGTGGTTTCAGTGAGATAAGGCGTGTCGATCTGGGCCACGTTGCCCAGGCAGACGATCTTGGTGCCGGGTCCCGCACGGGTGATCAGGGTCTTCATCTGTTTCGGTGTCAGGTTCTGTGCCTCATCCAGAATGATGTATTTGTTGAGGAAGGTGCGCCCGCGCATGAAGTTCAGCGAATGAATGCGGATGCGGGAGCGCAGCAGGTCATCAGTGGCAGCCCGGCCCCATTCGCCGCCTTCGGTCTGGGTCAGTACCTCCAGGTTGTCCATCAGCGCGCCCATCCAGGGGGTCATCTTCTCCTCTTCGGTGCCAGGCAGGAAGCCGATGTCTTCTCCGACCGGAACCGTTACCCGGGTCATGATGATCTCGCGATAGATGTTCTGGTCCAGGGTCTGGGCCAGTCCAGCTGCCAGGGCGAGGAGTGTCTTACCCGTGCCGGCGGTGCCCAGCAGGCTGACAAAGTCGGTTTCGGGATCCATCAGCATGTTGAGGGCGAAGTTCTGCTCGCGGTTGCGTGCGGTGATACCCCAGACAGAGTGTCTTTCATGGCGGTAGTCGTTGACCAGCTCGATAATGGCATCGTTATCGTCGCGGTGCTGCACCATCGCCTCGAAGCCGTTGTCCCCCTCCATGTACAGGCATTGATTGGGGTACCAGCTTTCCGTGCCCGGGCCGCTGACCCGGTAGAATGTGCGACCCTCCTCCTGCCAGGAGTCGATGTCCTTGCTGTGTTCTTCCCAGAAGTCGGGCTCCAACTCCTCCTCGCCGCTGTAGAGCAGGGTGACATCGTCCAGCACCTGGTCGTTGTGATAGTCCTCAACCCGGATACCGAGAACGGCGGCCTTGATCCTGAGATTGATATCCTTGGAAACCACGGTGACATCATTTTCCGGGTACTCTTCCTGGAGTGCGATGGCGGTGCCCAGAATATTGTTGTCCGGGATATTTCCCGGCAGCGTTTCCGGCAGCACCTTGGGCAGATGTTTTGTCTGGAAGAAGAGTCTGCCGTGTTCTGCTACTTCAGAAGGGGCACCGTTCATGGGGCCTGGCAGCGGTAGGCCTGCATCGATCTCTTCGTTAGTGGCATCGCGCATAAGGTCGTCCAGAAAACGGGAGACCTGTCGAACATTGCGTGCCACTTCGGACATACCCTTCTTTCCGCGGTCCAGCTCTTCCAACGCCACCATGGGGAGGAAAATATTGTGTTCCTGGAAGCGGAAAATGGAGGTTGGGTCGTGCATCAGGACGTTGGTGTCGAGGACGTAGAGGCGGGGGCGTGCTTCGGTTTCTGTCATAACGGTGCATTACCTTCTCAATAATGGGCACACGGCAGTGCCCGGTCCGGGCAGGTTTTGACCGGACTTTCTGAATTCTCTTGGGCGGCAAATCATTACAGGGCTTAACTCGCGCTAACCGGCACTTGATGCCTTTTTCAGGGCCTTTACGGCGTCGAGGACTTCGTCGGCGTGACCTTTGAATTTGACCTTGCGCCACTCCTGGCGCAACACGCCTTGGCTATCGATCAGGAAGGTGCTTCGTTCAATGCCTCTCACCTCCTTGCCATACATGTTTTTCATCTTGATGACATCGAACAGATCGCAGAGCGCCTCATCCGGATCAGAGACCAGTTCGAAGGGAAACTCCTGCTTGCACTTGAAATTATCCTGGGCTTTGAGGCTGTCCCTCGAGGCCCCGAGAATGATGGTAGACTGGCGGCGAAACTTGACAATGGCTGCACTGAAGTCACGTCCCTCCTGGGTGCAGCCCGGGGTGCTGGCCTTGGGATAGAAGTAGAGGACCAGGGTCTTGCCGCGATAGTCAGACAGTTTGACTGACTTTTCGCCAGTCAGTTTCAGGTCCAGATCCGGAACTTTCTTGCCAATGGCAACCTTGGGCATACGAATCTCTCTCCTTCGTTTTTATCCTTTGATCGGTTCTAGTACGGCATCCAGGTTGAGGGAGTCACAGAACTCCAGGAACTCCTTCCGCAGGGTGCTGATATGAATGTCCGCCGGAATTCCCACGGTCATGTGTACCGAAAACATCGGGGTGCCGGTGTGTGCTGCGGCATAATTGCTGGTGGCCATGTCCTCGATGTTGATGTGATGTTGCGAGAAGAAACTGGCCAGGTGGTGGACAATGCCGGGGTGATCCAGGGAAACCACCTCCACGCCGTAGGGCAGCAGGTCGGCCGCTGCACTGCGCTCTTCGGTGCGCTTGGCAATGATGGTCAGACCCAGTTCCTGTTCCAGTCCAGGTATGGCGTCTTCCAGCTTGCTCAAGGTGTTCCACTGGCCCTCAACCATGAGCAGAATCGCAAACTCTCCCCCCAGCACGGTCATGCGGCTGTCGGTGATGTTGCACTCATTGTCGAAGATGGCCTTTGACAGGTTGTCGATGATGCCGGGCCGGTCATTGCCCAGGGCGGATATGACCAGGTAGTTTTTGTTAGTGGGCATATGTCTTCAGTACTCCACGCAATGGTCTATGTCTTGAGTGTAACGCTCAAATGCATTGGTTGTCTCCCCTTGGTTTCAACTGTTTTAGGAAGGTTGTATGAGCGTTTGCAACCCGGGCCTGTATAAAGGGCCATGCTGCATAAAATGAAAAATAATCGGCCGTATCTGCCTGCATGCCTTGTCAGGCTCTCCGGTAGCGATTTAAAATGCGAAATTCGGTTCGAATTTCTGGAGTTTACACATGTTTCGAGGCAGCATGGTGGCATTGGTCACTCCCATGAGGGAGAATGGCAGTGTCGATGAAGAGAGTCTGCGTGCACTGGTGGGCTGGCATATCGATCAAGGCACAGACGCTATCGTCGCCGTGGGAACAACCGGTGAGTCTGCAACCCTTGGCGAGGAAGAACACTGCAAGGTGATTCGGCAGGTTGTCGAGTTCACTGCGGGCAGGATCCCCGTGATTGCAGGTACTGGTGCCAACTCCACGACCGAGGCCATACGCCTGACCCAGTGTGCGAAGAATGCTGGGGCAGATGCCTGCCTGCTTGTGACCCCTTACTACAACAAGCCGACCCAGGAGGGGCTTTACCTCCATTACAAGGCGGTAGCCGAGGCGGTTGATATACCCCAGATTCTCTACAATGTGCCCGGTCGCACCGCTTGCGATATGCTGCCAGAGACAGTTGGCAGACTGACGAAGGTTCCCAACATAGTCGGTATCAAGGAGGCAACCGGGGACCTGGAGCGTGTCGGCGCAATCAGGGAGCTGTGCGGCGAGGATTTCGAACTTTACAGCGGGGATGACGCAACAGGACGCGAATTCGTGCTGCTTGGTGGCGATGGGGTGATTTCGGTGACTGCAAACGTCGCCCCCCGGGTGATGCATGATATGATCACTGCTTCTATGGATGGCAACAGTGAGCGTGCGGCTCAGCTTGACGAGAAACTGGCCGCGCTGCATCATGATCTTTTTCTCGAGGCGAATCCAATTCCTGTTAAGTGGGTGCTTGCAGAGATGGGCAGGATCCCCGTGGGTATTCGCTTGCCGCTGACCTGGTTTGCCCAGGAGTACCACGAGAAAATGCGCCAAGCTATGGCCCAGGCTGAATTACTATAAAACTTTTCTGGATATTCCGGTCAAACAGGGAAATGCGCACTCCCCGGAGATGGGCCGGGTCCATGATTTACAGGCTAGATGTGTAATGTTGATTAATGCCCCCAAATTGTTTGTCGCTTGCCTTGTGGCTGCGGGTCTTGTCGGTTGTGATTCCCTTCCGAGAGTGGAAGATGTTCTGCCTGACAAGAAGGTCGAGTATAAAAAAGCGAAGCAGGCTGAAAAGAACCTGGAAATTCCGCCGGATCTTACTCGTAGCACCATTAATGACGAACTGGTGATACCCGATGCGCCACGGGGCGGTTCATCCACCCTGTCCGGCTTCATGGAAAGGGAGCGTGTTCAAGGGCGTTCCGCCAGGCAGCCCAATGTGCTGCCCAGCATAAACAACATGGAAGTGAAGCGTGACGGAGACCAGCGTTGGCTGGTGATCAAGGCGGATCCCGACGATGTCTGGTTCAAGACCATTGGCTTCTGGCAGGACAATGGCATCCTTTTGGCGGAACAGGACCCAACCGTCGGCATTATGTTGACCGACTGGCTGGAAAATAGCGCCGACATCAAGAACGATTTCATCACTGACGCTATTCGCAGTGTATTCGAGGGTATCTACTCGGCTTCCACCCGTGACCAGTTTCGGGTGAGAATCGAGCCTGGCGTAAAAGCCGGTACCACCGAGCTTTATCTGACCCATCGTGGCATGCAGGAGACCATCATGCAGGGTCGTGGGGATACTGCAGAGCGCACCGTATGGAATCCCCGGGAGACTGACCACGGTCTCGAGGCGGAGATGCTCAGGCGCCTGATGGTCTACATGGGTGTCGCTGATCAGCAGGCGAGCCGTTCCCTGGCACGCAAGGGTACTTTCAAGCCCAGGTCTCAGCTCAGCCGCAGCAGCAATGCTGTGTCGTTGCAGATCGACGAAGGCTTTTCCCGTGCTTGGCGTCTGACTGGCGTGGCGCTCGACAGGGTGGGTTTTGCCGTTGAAGATCGCGATCGCAGCAAGGGCATCTACTATGTTCGCTACAACGATCCGTTGAAGGACGTGGAAGAGCCCGGGTTGCTGGACAGGCTGGCATTTTGGAGAGACAGCGACAAGGACATCGACAAGGACATCGACAAGGAGAGCCAGTACCAGGTGAGCCTCAATGGAGAGGGTGCCATGACCCGGGTCGTGGTGCTGGATAAAGAGGGCACCCATGACAACTCCGAAACCGCCATGCGTATCCTGACACTGCTGAATGAGCAGATTAAATAACCCCGACGGGCCTGGCACCGCTTGGAGGTGTTGAGGTGCGCTTCGCCTCTCTGGGTAGCGGGAGCCGGGGCAACGCCACACTGATCGAATCGGCCAGCTGTCGCCTGCTGCTCGATTGTGGCTTCGCTGCACGGGAAGTGGAAGGGCGGCTGGAGCAGCTCGGCGTAGCGCCCGATACCCTGGACGCCATACTGGTCACCCATGAACACCAGGATCATATCCGGGGCGTTGGTGCAATGGCTCGCCGCTATAGCCTTCCTGTATGGTTGACCTATGGCACTCACCGCAAGGAGCGTTGTGGCGCGCTGCCTGAATTCAATCTGTTTCACAGCCACCAGGGCGAGTTTCTTCTGGGTGATATTCTCGTTCGTCCTTTTGCCGTTCCACACGATGCCAGTGAACCTGTTCAGTATTTGTTCAAAGCTGAAGGCAGACAGTTGGGTGTGCTCACCGATACAGGGATGGTGACGCCCCACATAGTGGATGTCTTGCAGGCATCCGACTCGCTGCTGCTCGAGTGCAATCACGATACAGAGATGCTGAGGCAGGGGCCCTATCCCTTCTCTTTGCAGCAACGTGTTGGTGGCAACTACGGTCACATGAGTAATGGACAGGCAGCGGCCCTGTTGAAACAGCTAGACCATGGGCGCTTGCGGAACCTGGTGGCGGCACATCTGAGTGAGAAGAACAACCGTCCTGAACTGGCTAGGGAGGCACTGCTTGAAGCTGTACCGGATATGGAAGACCGGTTGTCTCTTACATCTCAAGACCGTGTCAGTGGGTGGTTCGAGGTGTAGCTGCATCATGACGGTGGATTGAGATAGATCCTCCTGTATGTAATTACCTGTGGTGCCTGAATGTCATTCAAAACGACACTTTCCCCAAGTCAGTCCCGGTCTATTCCTGGTGAACGCTGGTTGAATGTGCTCTTTCGTACCATGCACCTGGTGGGTATGGCCGGCCTGGGAGCTGGTTTTCTCTATGCGGCAGCCGATGAGCTATGGCGGATTTATCTGCACATCACCTTGGTCAGTTGTGTGGGTTTGGTCCTGTTGTCGATCTGTTCCAACGGCATCTGGTTGATACAGCTCAGGGGGCAGGCGATCCTGTTCAAACTTGTTCTGCTAATACTGGTATTGTGGCTGCCCGATTGGAAAGCCCACCTATTTATCCTGGTTGTCGTCATTTCCGGCTGGATTTCCCACGCTCCAGCCAGCGTCCGCTATTATTCCCTGTATCACCGGAGAAGAATCGAGAAGCTCTGAAGTCAAAGAGTAACGGGATTTTAAAGTATATGGATATGCAGCCGATGAAATAGATGGGCCAGAACCATCGCTATCTCGTCGACTGATCGCCTCCCTGGGGGAAAATGGCCGGGCGCCTCTCTTTGAGTTTGAAGTTTTACCTGCTGCTGTTTGTCCTCATACTGCTTGGCTTTGTCTACCTGACCCTGACCCCGATGAGTGCGGACTTCAAGGAATACCGGTCACACGTTGAGAAGCGCGAAATTCTGCTCATGGGATTGCGCAAGAACTTCGGCTATGGCGGTGCCATCCACAATTTCAAGAATTTAGTCCTGCGGGGTGAGGAGAAATATTTCGCAAGGTTGAAGAAGAACCAGGAGATCTCCCGCACTTTATTTGCCGAATACCGGGAACTGGCCGGCCTCTCTCAGGAAGAGATGGAGGCACTTGGTCACATTGAGAAGGTGTTCGAGTCCTATTTCGATATGGTTCCTGTCGCCCAGGAGATGCATGCCAGCGGCAAGACGCCACGGATGATCGACAAGGTGGTCAAGATCGACGACACGCCGGCAATCCGGGGCTTTGAAGTATTGGAACAGCACTATAGAAAACTCACCATGCAGGAGGCAGACGAACTGGACCAGGAGATCGGCAGTGCCGTGCAGTGGATGATTATGATCACCGCCATCGGTGGTCTGTTGATAATTGTTCTGATCCAGCTTACCCGGTTGTCAGTGATTCGGCCTGTTGAATCGGCAGTCGATGCGATGCAGGAGATTGCCCAGGGCGATGGTGACTTAACTCGCCGGTGGGATACCAATGCAGACCTGGAGATTGCGCGATTTTCAGAGGCATTCAACCTCTTTGTCTCAAAGGTTGAGGGGCTGGTCTCAGAGGTCATTCGGTCCGTAAATGCCATGGATGCGGCTGCCAAGAAACTGGTGGAACTGGCCGAATCCACGGACAGCGGTGCCAGCCATCAGCAGGCCGAGATCGAACACGCTGCCAAGGCGGTGAGCGATTTGGCTACCACGGCGCGACAGCTGGCAGTAAGTGCTGGCGAGACTGCCGGCTCAACGAGGGAGGCAGACCACCAGGCGACCGAGGGGGTTGATGTGGTACAAAACTCCATTACCTCGGTACAGGCATTGGCCCAGGAGATCAATGACGGGGCCGAGGTTACCCGTGAACTGCATTCAGAGAGTCAGAATATCGGTACCGTTCTGGATGTGATCAGGAGTATTGCCGAGCAGACCAACCTGCTGGCCCTCAATGCCGCCATCGAAGCGGCGCGTGCAGGTGAGCAGGGCAGGGGGTTCGCCGTGGTGGCGGACGAGGTGCGTTCCCTGGCTCAGCGGACCCAGGAATCAACCGAGGAGATCCAGGACATGGTGATCCGCCTGCAGGACAGGGCCAGCGCAGCTGTTGCCACAATGGAGCAGGGTTGCATGCAGGCGGGCGAAGGTGCCGAGCTTGCCGCAGGGGCAGGCCGTTCACTCCATTCGATCACCAGTACCGTTACCGTCAGTGATATCAGCCTGAAGAGCAGCGAAATTGCCGATGCCGCCATCAACCAGAGCGAGGTTTGCGAAGCCGTTAACCGGAATATCTCCGAGGTGGCAGATGAGGCCCGGAGAACTTCCGAGACCGCCCGTGAGACCAGCCAGATCAGCAGTGAGATCGTGGAGATAGCCCGGGAGCTTCACGAGCTGCTTTCCCAGTTTCATATCAGGAATACCTGACACCCTGCCAATCGATCGTATATGCAGGCTTTTCAGGGCGGCATTTCCACGCCGCTTGGAGTATCATTACGCCTCTGTTTTTACGCTTATCAAACAAGGTAAACGATGCTCAGTCTCCGTGGTGCACCCGCCCTTTCAGATTTTCGTCTTCAGAAGCTACAGCGGCGCCTGTCCGAGTCCCTCGGTCGGTCGATCGGTGTCTATGCAGAATACATGCATTTTGCCGAGCTGGAGCAGTCTCTTACTGCAGATGAGTCTGCTGTACTCGACCGGGTACTGAGATACGGTCCCCGCTTGCAGGAGCATGAACCGGAAGGGGCGTTGTTGCTGGTGGTGTCCCGTCCCGGGACCATCTCCCCCTGGTCAACCAAGGCTACGGACATTGCGCATAACTGCGGTCTCTCCACAATCGAACGCCTCGAGCGGGGCATCGCCTACTACCTGACCTCTGAAAGCGGTTCCCTGAGCGGTGACGAACTCGCCGCTGCCCAGCAGGTGCTTCACGATCGCATGACCGAAGTGGTGTTTAGCGATATCGAGGAGGCGGCCTGTCTCTTTAGTCATGACCAACTGAAATCCTTTACCTCGGTGGACGTGGTTGGCGGTGGAAAGCCGGCCCTCGAACAGGCCAATTCGGAACTCGGCCTGGCCCTCTCCGATGACGAGATCGATTACCTTGTAGAGAGCTTTCAGGGGCTTGGACGCAATCCTACTGACGTTGAACTGATGATGTTCGCCCAGGCCAACTCGGAGCATTGCCGCCACAAGATCTTCAGTGCCGACTGGATCATTGACGGTGAGTCCCAGGAGCGCTCCCTGTTCAAGATGATCCGCAACACCACGGAGAAATCACCGGAGAATGTGCTCTCTGCCTACAAGGACAATGCTGCCGTTATGAGTGGCCATGAGGGTGAGCGATTCATGCCCGGTCCCGGGGATCACGCCTACGGCTACAGCCGGGAGAATATCCATATTCTGATGAAGGTGGAGACCCACAACCATCCCACGGCCATCTCTCCCGATCCCGGTGCAGCCACCGGTTCGGGTGGTGAAATCCGCGACGAGGGGGCAACAGGTACAGGTTCAAAGCCCAAGGCGGGCCTCACCGGCTTTTCGGTCTCCAACCTGCGGATCCCCGGTGCCGAGCAGCCCTGGGAGAAGGATTTCGGTAAACCGGCACGCATCGTCTCCGCCCTGGACATCATACTGGAGGGCCCCATCGGCGGCGCCTCCTTCAACAACGAGTTCGGTCGCCCCAACCTGTGCGGTTATTTCCGTACCTACGAACAGCAGGTTCCCGGTCCTGATGGCGAGGAACTGCGCGGCTATCATAAACCGATCATGCTGGCCGGCGGCCTGGGCAATATCCGCGAAGAGCATATCGAGAAGAACGAGTTCCCCGCCGGCTCCCCCCTGGTGGTGCTGGGTGGTCCCGCGATGCTCATTGGCCTGGGTGGTGGTGCGGCTTCTTCCATGGCAAGCGGTACTTCGGCAGAGGATCTCGACTTTGCCTCGGTTCAACGCTCCAACCCCGAGATGGAGCGCCGTTGTCAGGAGGTCATCGACCGCTGTTGGGCGCGGGGTAACGATAACCCGATCCTGTTCATCCACGATGTGGGCGCTGGTGGCCTCTCCAATGCACTGCCTGAACTGGTTCACGACGCAGGCAAGGGCGGGCGCTTCGAGCTGCGCAAGGTACCCAATGACGAGCCGGGGATGTCCCCCATGGAGATCTGGTGCAACGAGTCACAAGAGCGCTATGTCATGGCCGTCGATGCAGAGAAGCTGGAAACCTTCCAGAAGATCTGTGAGCGCGAACGGTGCCCCTATGCCATTGTTGGTGAGGCCACTGACGAAGAGCACCTGATTCTGGGTGATGCCCATTTCGAGAACAATCCCATCGATATGCCGATGCCGCTTCTGTTCGGCAAGCCGCCGCGTATGCTGCGGGATGTGAAGCACCGTCCTTTTCACAAGCCGGAGCTGGACTTCGCAGGCGTCGACCTGAATGACGCCGCCCTGCGGGTGCTGCGACTGCCCACCGTAGCCAACAAGACTTTCCTGATCAGCATCGGCGATCGCTCCATCACCGGCCAGGTGGCCCGGGACCAGATGGTTGGGCCCTGGCAGGTGCCGGTGTCGGATCTTGCGGTGACCCTTTCCGATTATGTCGGGTATTACGGTGAGGCCATGGCCATGGGTGAACGTACCCCCCTGGCCCTGATCGACGCCCCCGCATCCGGCCGTATGGCAGTGGGTGAAACCATTACCAACCTGGCCGCCGCTGCCATCGACAAGATGGGCGACATCAAGCTATCGGCGAACTGGATGGCCGCCGCCGGGTACACCGGGGAGGATGCCAAGCTCTACGAGACCGTAAAAGCGGTGGGCATGGAATTATGCCCCGAGCTGGATATCTCCATTCCCGTGGGCAAGGACTCCATGTCCATGAAGACCGTCTGGCAACAGGACGGAGAGGACCGGGTGATGAGCTCACCGCTCTCACTGATCATCTCCGGCTTCGCGCCGGTGAGCGATGTGCGCCGTACCCTGACACCACAGCTTCGCACCGATATGGGTGATACCGATCTGATTCTGATAGACCTGGGTAAAGGGGCTAACCGCCTGGGTGCTTCTGCACTGGCCCAGGTCTACGAACAGGTAGGGCATCGTGGACCCAACCTGGACGATCCGGCGATGCTGAAGCGCTTCTTCGACAACATCCAGGAACTCAATCGCGAGGGCAAACTGCTGGCCTACCATGACCGTTCGGACGGCGGCCTGTTCGCTACCTTGAGCGAGATGGCCTTTGCCGGACGCTGCGGACTCAATGTCCAACTGGATGATCTGGGGGATGATGACCTGGCAGTACTGTTCAGCGAGGAACTTGGCGCCGTGATCCAAGTGCGTCACAGCGACACTGACGAGGTACTGAAGCAACTCCATGATGATGGATTGGGTCACCACAGTCATGTCATTGGTGAGTTTAATGGTGATGACCGGGTCATCGTAACCCGTGGTCATTCAGAACTGCTCAATATGAGCCGCGTGGCACTGCAACAGGCCTGGTCCGAGACCACCCGCGAAATGCAGGCCCTGCGCGACAATCCCGAGTGCGCTGCCGAGGAGTTCGATCGCATCGCCGATACGGCGGACCTCGGCATGCAGGTTCAACTCAGTTTCGACCCTGCCGAGGATGTGGCTGCACCCATGATCAGTACCGGGGCAAGACCGGCCATGGCAATCCTGCGTGAACAGGGAGTCAACGGTCAGATCGAGATGGCAAACGCATTCCATCGCTCCGGCTTCGAGAGTGTGGATGTTCACATGTCCGATATTATTGAAGGACGTGTGGAAATGGATCGATTCAAGGGGTTGGTGGCCTGTGGCGGCTTCTCTTACGGTGACGTTCTGGGCGCCGGTGAAGGCTGGGCCAAATCCATTCTCTTCAACTCCAGGGTCAGGGATCAGTTTGAGCAGTTCTTCAACCTCCAGGACACCTTCGCTCTGGGTATCTGCAACGGCTGCCAGATGCTCTCCAATCTGCATGAGTTGATTCCCGGTGCCGAGCATTGGCCCCACTTCGTGCGCAACCGCTCCGAGCAGTTCGAGGCACGTTTCGTATCCGTTGAGATCCAATCATCTCCCTCGATACTGCTCCATGGCATGGAGGGATCCAGGTTGCCAATCGCAGTAGCCCATGGCGAGGGCAGGGCAGAGTTTCGGGACGCCGGGCACCTGGAGAGTGCACGCAAGCTGGTATCCCTGCGCTACCTGGAAAACGACGGCCAGGTGGCCAGCCGCTATCCCGCCAATCCGAACGGGTCCCCCGAGGGCATCACAGGGCTGACCAGCGAGGATGGCCGGGTGACTATCATGATGCCTCACCCAGAGCGTGTGGTCAGGAGCGTGCAGAACTCCTGGTATCCTGGTGACTGGGGCTCCGATGGCCCCTGGTTGCGTCTCTTCCGTAACGGCCGCCGTTGGGTTGGCTGACAGCTTTATACAACTAAAGGGGAACGATAATGAAAAGAATGGTTTTAGCCGCTGTACTGGCAGGAATGGCGCTTATGGTATCCGGTTGTGCATCCGAGGTTGGTTCTGAAAAGTGGTGTCAGCAGATGAAAGACAAACCCAAGGGCGAGTGGACTTCCAACGAGGCCGCGGATTTCGCCAAACACTGCGTTTTTCGTTGAGGCCCGGATGATTGAACGCGCAGCGTGATTGCGTGCTGTACAAAGCATGTGGGTGTGCCCGCTGCAGAATTTTGATCACGCTTGTCTGAACCGAACAGCCCCGCCTAGGCGGGGCTGTTCGGTGTGGAATTATAGCGCGCTTGTCAGGTTCTGAACTGACCGATCGTTTCCCGCAACCGTTCGGTGATGTCGTTGAGCTGGCTGTTCTCTTCACTGATCTTGTGGGCTCCATCAGCAGAGCGTTCGGCTACATCACTGATGTTCATTACATTGCGGCTGATCTCCTCTGCCACCATGGACTGCTCCTCGGAAGCAGTGGCGATGTGATCATTTACCTCGTTGATATGAGCCACTGAACGGGTGATGTTGCTGAGGGCAGAGCCTGCAGCCGATGCCTGGTCTGCGGAACTCTCGGCACGCTGCCGGCTTTCTGTCATTACATTCACCGCACTCTGGGAACCCGCCTGGAGGCGTTCGATCATATCCTTGATCTCCTGGGTGGCGTCCTGGGTTCTGCCGGCAAGAGCCCTGACCTCGTCGGCGACTACTGAAAACCCCCGGCCAGCCTCCCCGGCACGGGCTGCCTCGATGGCAGCATTGAGCGCCAGCAGATTGGTCTGCTCAGAGATGCCCTGGATCACATCCACGATGGCGCCGATGCTGTCGCTCTCCTGCTGCAACTGTTCGATGGTCGCCGAGGCATCACCAATTTTTCTTGCTAGCAGATCGATATCCTGAATCGTTTGCTCGACGATGGATTGACCGTTGATGGCCTCCCGATCGGCTGTCGTAGCCGCATCGGCTGCCGCATGGGCATTGGCGGATATCTCCCTTACGGTTTCCGTCATCTGGTTGATGGCAGTGGCCACCTGTTCAATCTCCTGCTGCTGGGTGAGAACGCCCTGGTGGGTGGTGTTGATTACATCTGTGAGCTTGTTTGTGGTAGCCCCCAGGTTCTCGGATGCCGTGGAGACGCCTATCAGTTCGTTCCGCAGGGTTTGTCGGATCGCTTCAGCGGATTTACCGATTGCGCCAAGCTCGTCATTCTTGTCTGAATCGATGGGCTGGGAGAAGTTGCCATCGGCCATGGTCTTCATGCCCTCGACCAGCCGGAACGCCGGGCCGGTGATCTGCTGATGGATGAAATAGAGATAACCTGCCAGGGCAATCGCTGTGGCTACAAAAATAAAAACGATACTCAGAGAGATCGAGGAATAGGTTGAGTGAATCTCATTTTGGGTATGTTCGGACAAGTGGCTGAATATGGCGTCGGCCGTATCCTCGAGTAGTGTCGTGGGCGCACGGTCTATGCCTCTGACGATCTTGTCTCCTGCCTTCGGGTCATAGCCGTTTTGTTTATAGGCCTCGAGACCGGACCTGTATGCCTGACTCATTTTCCGGTGTTCAACCAGAAACCGTTCGAGTTTCTGGGCAAGATCTTTTTTGTCCAGCTTGCCAAGAAGCGCTTTCCCCTCGTCCTGGATTTTGGCTTCCAGGTTGAGAAATCTGTTCCAGTATTTATCCAAATCTTCGGGTTTATGGCCACGTAGCAGGATATTTTTCCACTCCTGTACCTGCTTTTTGAAGTCCACGGTAAGCTGCCACATGGCGCTTTCGTGGGTTGCCTCGTTATGCATGAGGTGTTCGAACTGCTTCAGTGTGGCCTGGGTAGTCCAGAATCCCGAGAATGCCGTGCCTATAACAAGCAGAGTGCCAACTGTCGCGATGGCAAGTAATTTGTTTCGTATGCTATTCCTGAGCCAACGCATTACTACTCCCCTGGTTAGATGATTCTTGTTGGTTATTATCTACTCGTTTGCCTGCCAGAGCACAACCTGGTTGCGTCCGTTTGCCTTCGCAGTCAGCAAGGCATGGTCTGCCTCACTTATAGCGTCGTCGGGGCCTTTTTCTTTAGTCATCTCGGTAGCCCCGAACGAGGCGGTGATTCGGAACCTCGGGTCCTCGCCAATCCCCATATCAGTTTCGGCAATGGTTTGACGTAGTCGCTCCATCAGGACGCGTGCTTTTTCGAGGGGAGTGCCGGGCAGGCAGAGCACAAACTCTTCGCCGCCGAAGCGGAAAATACCATCATATTTTCTCAACTGATCCCGGCAGATCTCGGTGACTCGTTTGAGTACATCATCACCTGCCAGGTGGCCGAATCGGTCATTGACCTTTTTGAAATGGTCCAGGTCGATCATGCAGATGACACAACGTGAACCGGAGCGAACCACCCGCTCGTACTCCTGGTTGAGACGGTAGGTCATGGATTGCCTGTTCCAGATCCCGGTCAGGTGATCTACAGAGCAGATCTGGTTGACGATGGTGAATTGCAGCTTACGCAGCTTGATTTTGAAAGAGAGAGAGGTTTAGGTGAAGTCGCTGAAATCCTGCTTGCTGATTTCATTTCCCAGTCGCTGTGTTTCAATGAGATAGCTGGCCTGTCGATGCAGTTCTTTATGCAGTTTTTCGATTTTTCCAGGGAGGGGTAGTCCCCTAGTGGGCCATGCGGTTAATTCGGCAACGCATTCTTTGCCCTATTCACCGAGGCAATAATTTTCTCAGCACTCTTGGTTCACTGGAATGGCTTGGCAC
>NZ_MPRJ01000030.1 GCF_002020805.1 Solemya velesiana gill symbiont
TCCCCTCTAGCGTGCTGCGCACACGACGGGCAAGCAGTGCGGCCTCACGACTACCGGGGACTAACCGCCTCGGCTTTCAGCCTTCCATGGCGGTCAGCGATCGAAGCAGTTCGCGAACAAGTTCGCTCCTACTGTTACAGCCCGATTGCGCCTGGGTTGTCGCCTTCCCGTAACAATGGGACATGAGAATTTGAACTACACTTCCTCGCTCAGACACCGGGCGCGAGGGAATGGAGATGACCAATATCGTCAGCATACTTGGAGATGAGTCAGAATCCCTACTGAGCCACAACTGCAAGGGAATCTCCAAGGATCAGCTACAGCTGCCGGGAAGCGATTTCATCGATCGTGTCACCGCCCATTCGGACCGCAAGGCCTTCCAGAGACCGATGGCAGAGGGTGTGGCGCTGCTCAACGCCATTCAGGACGCCTATCTCTCCCAGGAGATCACTGTCGCCTAGTGTTGTTTTCGGTTGTATATCCCAAGTAGGTTGCCATCGATAATTTCGTGGCGCAGCACCTTGGGAACACCATTGCTCAGCCTGCCGCCGGTCTCGGCGACGAATTTCCTGACTTGGGGTACCTGGCAGACATTGAGCGGCCTGTAGACCGCAAGGGGATAACCGTAAGGCATAGGGACATTTTCAATGCTCCCTTCCATCGCCTTGGCCGAGGTCAGTTCACTTTAAAAGTGGGCCACGTGCTCACCCACCATCTCTTCGATTCGTTTCTGATACGACATGTTAGAAACCCGCCTGACTGGAAGAGAGAAGCTCACATTCACCCGCGGACCTGCCACTGGCGTATGTCGCTTCATCTTTAATTATAGTGCCATGAAGCGAACATAACGCCCCTAAATGTCAGGCGTGATTATCCAGTCACTAAATTACCGTGACACAAAGGAGACAATACTGTCACCTCTGCGCAGCTTGAGCTGGTAGATACCCTTGCGGGCAACACTTTTCAGATCCGAGAAGTTCTTCACCCGCTTGCGATTGACCTCGATGATCACATCGTCGGCACGCACTCCCGAACGGGATGCCGGGCTGCCCTGCTCCACCTTGCCCACTCGAATGGCGGGGAATTTCCCATAGCTGGACTCATCGGCAATTTCCAGCAGCATCGCTCCCGCCAGCTGATCGGACATCATGCCGCCTTCGGTATACTGTTCGAAGGGGTCCTGTATCCTGGAGCGCAGGGTGTGCTTCCTGCCCTCCCTGATGACATCCATGCTGATCTCTTCCCCGATCTGCAGAAGGGCCAGCTGAACACGAAGTGAGGCAGCCCCTTTTATCGCTTTACCGTTGAGCGCGGTGATAAGATCCCCCACCTGGACACCTGCCTTCTCAGCCGCGGTGCCGGGACTTACTTCCACCACCACGGCACCTTCGCCGTTCTCAAGCCCAAGTACCTGTTTCAGGTCGTAATCCAGCTCCTGCATGCTGATACCGAAGGCCCCACGACGCACCTCGCCATGGGCCACCAGCTGCCTCATGATGGCGCGCACCATGTTGGCAGGGATGGCAAAGCCGATACCCACGTTGCTACCACCCGGCGCTAGAATCGCGGTATTGATACCCACCAGCTCACCCCGCAGGTTCACCAGGGGGCCACCGGAGTTGCCCGGGTTGATGGAGGCATCGGTCTGTATGAAGTTCTCGTAGCCCTCGATACCCAGGGCGCTGACGATACCGGAGGTCACGGTCTGGCTGAGACCAAAGGGGTTGCCGATTGCCACCACGAAGTCGCCGACCCGCAGCTTGTCAGAATCCGCCACCTTCAAGGCGGAGAGATTTTCGGGGCCAATCTGCAATACCGCCACGTCTGTCTCAGGGTCGGCGCCAATGAGTTTGGCTTCAAGGCGCCTGCCGTCATGGGTCGTCACCCTGATCTCGTGCGCCTTGTCGATGACGTGGCTGTTGGTCAGCACGTAGCCCTTTTCAGCGTCGATTATCACCCCAGAACCCAGGCTGGTGCTCTTCTTCTTTTTCTTCCGGGGCTGCAGGGAAGGCAGATCAAAAAAAAGGCGAAAGAAGGAGTTGCTGAACAGGGGATTCTCCTCCCGCTTGATATGGGTCACGGTGGATATATTCACCACGGCGGGAGTAACCCGCTCCAGCATGGGTGCAAGGCTGGGCAGTGACTTGCCATCCACAGCCGCTGGCAGCGCAGCACTGGCGGGCAAGGCGACAAGGAGTGAGGTAATTGCCAGTGCGACAACAAGAATACGTCTGACGCTGTTCATCTGCTCTCGAAAATCAGTTGCGGTTAAACATCCCATTGTTGGAGAGTAAATTTTGTCCTAAGTTCCACCCTTCGCCAAGAACCG
The DNA here is from genome assembly GCF_002020805.1 of Solemya velesiana gill symbiont. Lineage (GTDB taxonomy): Bacteria > Pseudomonadota > Gammaproteobacteria > Chromatiales > Chromatiaceae > Sedimenticola_A. Next base: position 2,330 of record NZ_MPRJ01000030.1, read on the forward strand.
CCGTGGTAGGATGGCAATTGCGTACACTCCTGCTGTCAGAACATGAATCGACTTCATTTTTCCATTTTGCTTTTTCTGGGCGCACTTTGGGGAGCATCCTTTCTCTTCATGCGCATCGCCGCACCCGTACTTGGTGCCGTCTGGTTGATCGAATTCAGGGTACTGATTGCCGGACTCGTGCTGCTGCCGGTAATTCTGCTGCGCGGCCAACTCCTTGAGCTGTTTTCCAACTACCGGGGGCTGCTCATCGTCGGCTGCCAGAACGCCGCCCTGCCGTTCAGCCTGCTGGCTTATGCTTCAATTGAACTCTCTGCCGGACTCACATCCATACTCAATGGGACTATGCCCATTTTCAGCGCCCTGTTTGCCTATCTTGTGATCAAGGAAAACCTCGGCACGGGAAAAGTCATCGGCATTGTTCTGGGCTTCATGGGCGTGGTGCTGCTGATGGGCTGGCAGGAGGGCGGCATGGCGCCGCCATCTACTCTCTCGGTGGGCGCCGGGTTGCTGACCGCGCTCTCCTACGTATTTGCCGCCAACTACACGAAACGGCACCTGACCGAGCTACCACCCCTGGTCTACGTGACCGGCAGCTAGTTGAGCGCCGCCCTTCTGCTGATTCCCCTGATGCCCCTGTTCCTCCCGACACAGACACCCGACGCGACCGTTGTCCTGTCGGTGATCGGCCTTGCGGTACTTTCGACCTCACTCGCATTCGTTCTCTATTTCCACCTTATTCGGCAGATCGGCCCAACCCAGACCTTGACAGTCACCTATCTGATTCCGCTATTTGCCATCACCTGGGGCTACTGGTTCCTGCATGAACCCATCACCATCAGCATCAGCATGCTGACCGGTTGCGCCATGATTCTCCTCGGCACCGCACTTGCCAACGGTATCCGCATGAAGCTGTCATTATCGAAGGCAGATCGCTAGCGAGCCAGGCGGGAATTTCCCCATGGAAGAAACAACCCCTGAGAGCCTTGGCTTGCAGTGGCTGATTACTTTGGCAGCTCAGGCACAGACCCTGTCGCGACCACCCTGCTTGGCCTGGTAAAGTTTCTCGTCGGCACGCCTCATGAGACTATCCAACGACTCATCGGCTCCATGAACTGCAAGCCCGGCACTGAGGGTGACAGACACAACATGATGATTCACTTCCACCGCCAGTTCAGCTACGTTTATGCGTACTCTTTCGGCAAGCTCCAAACCACTTTCAAGCCCTCCACCCTGGATGAAGACAACCAGTTCCTCTCCACCATAACGTACGGCAATATCATCGCCTCGCAATTGGTTGGGCAGGGTGTTGCCCACCATCTGAAGCACCTTGTCCCCCGCATGGTGTCCGTAGTCATCGTTAACCCGTTTGAAATGATCCAGGTCGAACATGATGACGGTCAGCCCCTCGCTCGTATTGCGGGCATGCCTGGCGATAAGGGCAGGGATAGCCTCATTCATGTAAAACCGTGTATAGAGGCCCGTTAACGGATCCCTTATGGCAACATCGAGCAGCTGCTTGCGATACATCTCCCTGACACCAACGACCGCCAACAATAAGGCAACGGTCAACATCGACAATGCACCAAACAGGGTATATCCGTATACCTCGGAACGCCTGGATTCCAACGACATATAGGCCTCCAGGTACCAATCCGTACCTGTCAACGGAATGCGCCGGGCGATATAGTCTATGGAGTCGGCGATGCCGATGTGGACATACCGGCTTTGAGCATCCAGGCGACGTACCTGGCGGATCGGAAGCGCCTCGAGATCACTTCCCTCATAACGGCGGGCCTTGCGTATCGCCTGCTTCTTATCCTCTGAAAGGGCATTGACGGGACGGAATTGCCAATCTGAATTCGAAGCCAGGAATACGACACCGTCTTCATCCAGGAGCGCAATCTCCACACCGGACCGAACAGCTTCCTCGCACAGCCATAGTTCTGTTTGATCCAAGCCAACCTTGACCACGCCAACACCTAATATCTCCTCTCCCTCCTTAACCGGTTTGGCCAGGTAGTAACCCAGCTTGCGAGAGGTGATTCCGATGGCGACATAACGTCCCATCCCCCCTTTCACTGCCGTTTTGAAATAGGGACGTATGCCGTAGTTTTTACCTACGAAAGAGCCAGCGCTGTTCCAATTGCTCGCCGCGAACGTTTTTCCGTCGAGGCCCATGACATAGGCTGCAGATACGCCAGTCCGAATAGCCATATCCTCGAGCACCCGGTTGGCCTGATCCACATCGTCCTCACTTCCCGGGTCTCTCAAGACATCCTTGATGCAAGGGCAGATTTGAGCCACGTCAGGCATCAATTCATAACGGTTGAGTAACGCGTTCAGCTGTTGACGGTAAAACTCGGCATGCTTGCCTGCATCCGATACTGCATTTTCCTGGAATACACGTTCCCCCACCAATAGCCGAAAGCACCTCCCGTAATGGTGAACAGCAAAACCATCAGCAAGGTGAAACTGGGCTTCAGTGCCCGAACCATGGAGCCGAATCCAAAAATATGCAGCATAATTACCCGGACAGAGAAAACAGAGCCATATACTCAGTATAGTTATTCGCTTGTTTCCCACTGTTGCTGGGTACACCAGGCAAGAAAAAACCCCTGAAGCAGGTCACTTAACAGGGGTTTTAATCGAAAACGTTCTTAGGTTGATCCTAGAAGGGTATGTCGTCGTCGAATCCTTCATCCGGCATGGAGGGGGCCGGTGCGGATGGGGCCGAGGCCGGTGCGCCCTGCTGGGCTCCCGAATCGAATGCGGCGCTGCCTGCACCACGGCTGTCGAGCATCTGCATCTCGTTGCCCACGATCTCCGTTGTGTAGCGATCCTGGCCGTCCTGACCCTGCCACTTGCGGGTGCGGATGCTGCCCTCGACGAAGATCTTGGATCCCTTCTTCAGGTATTCGCCGGCTATCTCGCCCAGGCGGTTGAAGAAGACCACCCGATGCCACTCGGTGCGCTCCTGGGTCTCGCCGGTGTTCTTGTCCTTCCAGGTCTCGGAGGTCGCCAGGCGGACATTGGTCACCGCACCGCCACTGGGCATATAACGTGTTTCGGGATCAGCCCCCAGGTTACCGATCAGAATTACTTTGTTGACGCCTCTACTGGCCATATCTCCTCCTCAGATCCCGACTTCATCCATACGCCGATTAATGTAAATAGGGGCTTAGTCTACCACCTTTTCCTCGACGGAAAACTTCTCCAGGGCCTCATAATTCACAACCTGGGAATCAACCTTTAGGTAGGCAACGCCCTCTTCACCCACCACAGCAGCATCCCCAACGCCTTCAATCTCCCGCAACTGGGCCTGGAGTTCCCACGCCTGGGCATCGTCCATCCTGCCCACCTTGATCAGGTAAGACATGAAATAGCTTGGCTTCTGCATACCCGACGCTACAGCCAGCCAGAATAGGGTGGTAATGGCACCAAACAGAAACACGCCCTGCAGGCCGTATTCAGCATAGACCAAGCCACCGATCAGGCCACCCAGAAACGCCCCTATGAACTGGGAGGTGGAGTAGACGCCCATGGCGGTACCCTTGCTCTCTGCAGGGGCCACCTTGGCAATGAGCGACGGCAGGGTCGCCTCCAGCACGTTGAAGGCGGTGAAGTAGACCAACAGGGCGAAACCGATACCCACGATGGATTGGTGCAGCCACATGAAGCCGAACTGGGCCAGCGCGATGGCGAACACCGCACCCAGAAACACCCCTTTCATCTTTCTGCGCTTCTCGGCGATGACCACGAAGGGAATCATCAGCCCCATGGCGAGCAGCAACACCGGCAAATAGACCATCCAGTGGTTCGCACCCTCCAGGCCGGCGAAATCCCTCAGCGCCAGGGGAATGGCAATGAAGGTAGCGGTCAGAATCATATGCAACGTGAAAATACCGATATCCAACCGAACCAGGTTGGCATTTCGCAGTACCTTGCCGAACATGGCCGGCACCGGCTCCGTATCCCGGTGGAAGTGGCTCTCGCGGGGGTCAGGCACCAGGTTGAGCACGATGCCGATTCCGAACACCGCCAGCACCGCAGTCAGCCAGAAGATACCCGGCACGCCGATGACCGCATTCAGCATCGGGCCAAGCACCAGGGAGACCGCGAAGGCCATGCCGATGCTGAGGCCGATCACAGCCATCACTCTCGTGCGATTCTGCTCACGGGTCAGGTCCGCGGCCAGGGACATCACCGCCGCGGCAATGGCGCCACTGCCCTGCAATGCACGCCCCAGGATCACGCCCCAGATGGTGTCGGCCATGGCGGCCACCACGCTACCCAGTGCGAAGATCAGCAGTCCGCCAATGATCACCGGCTTGCGACCGATGCGGTCGGACAACATGCCGAAGGGGATCTGCAGCAGGGCCTGGGTCAGGCCGTAGGCACCGATGGCCACGCCGATCAACACGGGAGTAACCCCCTGCAACTCCTCGGCATACAGCGCAAACACCGGCAGGATCATGAAAAGACCCAGCATTCTCAGGGAAAAGATTCCTGCTAAGGAGAAGGCGGCCCTGGACTCCACGGGAGACATTCCCGACTGTTTCTGTTCTTTTTCTGAATTCATCGAAACCGCTTTTGGCTCGTAACTTAAAGACGGCGTATAGTATCAGGTTCGCTCAACAGCTGGTAAGTCGATGGACAGTATTTATATCCGGGGTGCCCGTACCCACAATCTCAAGAATATCGATCTGGACCTGCCCCGGGACAAACTGATCGTTATCACCGGCCTCTCGGGCTCAGGAAAATCATCCCTTGCCTTCGACACCATCTATGCCGAGGGGCAGCGACGGTACGTGGAGTCCCTCTCCGCCTACGCCCGGCAGTTTCTCTCCATGATGGAGAAACCGGATATCGACCACATCGAGGGGCTCTCCCCCGCCATCTCCATCGAGCAGAAAACCACCTCTCACAATCCGCGTTCCACCGTAGGCACCATCACAGAGATTCACGACTACCTGCGCCTGCTCTTCGCACGCGCCGGAATACCCCGCTGCCCGGAACACGGCACACCCCTGGAGGCCCAGACCATCAGCCAGATGGCGGACCAGGTAATGGAACTGCCCGAGGGCAGTAAGCTGATGCTGCTCGCCCCGGTGGTTGCCGAGCGCAAGGGAGAGCACCACAAGCTGCTCGCCGAGCTCAACGCCCAGGGCTTCATACGCGCCCGCATCGATGGCGAAATCTATGAACTGGACGAGCCACCACCCCTGGATCTGCACAAGAAGCACACCATCGAAGCCGTGGTGGACCGCTTCAAGGTACGCGAAGACATCGGCCTGCGGCTGGCAGAGTCTTTCGAGACCGCTCTCTGTCTCTCCAGCGGACTGGTTCGTGTCGCCTGGCTGGATGAGCCTGAACGCGATGAGCTGACCTTTTCTGCAAACTTTGCCTGCCCCCACTGTGGCTACAGCATCGATGAACTGGAACCCCGGATCTTCTCCTTCAACAACCCGGCTGGCGCCTGCCCCACCTGCGACGGCCTGGGCATGGAGCAGTTCTTCGACCCTGAGCAGGTGATTCTGCAGCCCCAGCTGAGCCTGGCCGCAGGCGCCGTACGTGGCTGGGACCGCCGCAACGCCTACTACTTCCAAATGATCCGCTCCCTGGGCGAGCATTTCGGGCTCGACGTGGAGACACCCTGGGAGAAACTCTCTCCCGATCATCAGAACATGGTGCTCTTCGGCAGCGGCGACGAGGAAATCAAGTTCAGCTACTTCAACGAGAAGGGCAGCAGCTACTTCAAGAGCCACCCGTTCGAGGGAATCATTCCCAACATGGAGCGGCGCTACCGCGACACCGAGTCCAACGCCGTGCGCGAGGAGCTCAGTCGTTACCTCTCCATTCATCCCTGCCGGGATTGTGAAGGTACACGGCTAAACGAGGCAGCACGCCACGTCTTCGTCGACGACCACACCCTGCCCCAGATCGCGGCCATGCCCATCGCCAAGGCGTTGCACTACTTTCAAAACCTGGATCTACCCGGAAAGCAGGGGGAGATCGCGGCCAAGGTGGCCAAGGAGATTACCCAGCGCCTGAGCTTCCTGGTCAACGTAGGCCTGGATTATCTCAGCCTGGAGCGCAGCGCAGAGACCCTCTCCGGCGGTGAAGCCCAGCGCATTCGACTGGCCAGCCAAATCGGCGCCGGCCTGGTGGGCGTGATGTACATTCTCGACGAACCCTCCATCGGCCTGCACCAGCGGGACAACGAACGATTGCTCAACACCCTCACCTACCTGCGGGACCTGGGCAACACGGTGATCGTGGTGGAGCACGACGAAGATGCCATCCGCACCGCCGACCACGTGGTGGACATCGGCCCCGGCGCAGGTGTTCACGGCGGCGAGATCATCGCCCAGGGCACGGCAGACGATGTGGCCGCCAACCCGGCCTCACTCACCGGCGCCTATCTCTCCGGCAAGCAGACCATCGATTTGCCCAAGGAGCGTGTTCCTATAAATGACCTGCTGAAGCTCAAACTCAGCGGTGCCAGCGGCAACAACCTCCAGTCCGTGGATCTCGAACTCCCCGTTGGCCTGCTCACCTGCATCACCGGCGTATCGGGCTCGGGAAAATCCACCCTCATCAACGACACCCTCTACCCCCTGGCAGCGGTAAAACTCAACAACGCAAAGATGGAAGCCGCCCCGCATGTTGCTATCGAAGGCCTGGAGAATTTCGACAAGGTGGTGGACATCGACCAGAGCCCCATCGGCCGCACCCCCCGCTCCAACCCGGCAACCTATACCGGCCTGTTCACACCCATACGCGAACTCTTCGCTGGCACCCAGGAGGCGCGCTCCAGGGGATACACCCCGGGCCGCTTCAGCTTCAACGTCAAGGGTGGCCGCTGCGAGGCCTGCAAGGGCGACGGCGTCATCAAGGTAGAGATGCATTTTCTGCCAGACGTCTACGTACAGTGCGATGTCTGCAAGGGTAGGCGCTACAACCGCGAGACCCTGGATATCCGCTACAAGGGGAAGAACATCGACGAGGTACTGAGCCTCACAGTGGAAGACGCCCTACCCTTCTTCGATGCCATTCCCGCCATCAAGCGCAAGCTCAATACGTTGATGGACGTCGGCCTCTCTTATATCACCCTCGGGCAGAACGCCACCACCCTGTCCGGCGGCGAGGCACAGCGGGTGAAACTCTCCCGCGAGTTATCCAAGCGCGACACCGGCAGCACCCTCTACATACTCGACGAACCCACAACCGGCCTCCACTTCCACGACGTGAAACACCTGCTGGAAGTACTCCACCGCCTGCGCGACCATGGCAACACGGTGGCGATGATCGAACACAACCTGGACGTGATCAAGACGGCTGACTGGATCGTTGACCTGGGTCCGGAAGGCGGTAAACGGGGCGGGCAGATCATTGCCCGGGGCACACCTGAAGAGGTGTCAGAAACAGCGGGGTCATATACTGGAGAATATCTAAAGCCTCTGCTTGATAAGCAGAAATAGCATTCCGACAGGCTCGATAGAGACCTAGCCTGAGATTACTTCAACCCGGTCGCCGACTCTTCCACCAAGCAACTTATTTGCACGCCCCTGGTTGACGGAAATCTCTAACAGGCCGAAAGAATCCACATACCAGAAGGGCTGGCCCGGTTCTGCCTCGCAGAATGCCCTGGCATAAACGATCTCCTGATCTGCAATCGCTAGCCTGTGATTCTTTTCCAGGCCATCGCCTTTCAAGCCGGTAACTAGGTTGCCATAGTGATCCACGTAGATCACCTCAGACAACTCTTCAGGCCAATCAGATCCGATAATGCTTTCCTGGGATACCGCTTTTGATTTTACCGCCTCACCACGGCAGATCTTCGTTGCGACAGGCGCGAACAGATCACGCCCGTGGAAACTGTCCGAGAGCATTTCGGGGCGCCACTCGATAGCTTGAACTTGCGCACTATCCGGATTGATGACCTAGGAAAACAGGCCGTTGTCCGGACCGACAAAGCAGTCGCCCCCCGACCAGACGATCAAGGGCGCCCTTTCCCCACCTACACCGGGATCGACTACCGACAGATAGAGCATACATTGGGGCATGTTGCGCCTGATCGCTGCGAGGAGATAGGCGGATGCTTTGGGGTTGAAGGTAGGCGCATCAGACTGAAGATCAATCACCGGCACGCCTGCATCGGCGAGGACAGCCTTCATCTGGCCCAGGTAGGGACCCTGGTGACCAAAGTCGGTGAAGAGTGCGATGCGCTTGATTTTGTATGGGTGGTTCGCCATCCAGGAATAAAGCACAGAAACGAAAAAGCCGGGCGTTAGCCCGGCTCTTTCGCGTTATTTGCACAGCAATAACTTATTCGGCTTCTACAGCAGCCTCTTCCATATCCACTTCGGGCTCAGGACGATCCACCAGCTCGACGTAGACCATGGGGGCCTTGTCACCTGGACGGTAACCGCACTTGAGGATACGGATGTAGCCACCAGGACGATCCTGGTAGCGAGGACCGATCTCGCTGAACAGCTTGCCGACGGCTTCCTTATCGCGCAGGCGATCGAAAGCAAGACGGCGCTTCGCAACGTTGTCGGTCTTGCCCATGGTGATGAGAGGCTCTGCGACGGTACGCAGCTCTTTTGCCTTGGGCAGGGTGGTTTTAATCAGCTCGTGACGCAACAGTGAGCAGGTCATGTTGCGAAACATTGCCTTTCTGTGGACACTGTTACGATTCAGTTGCCGTCCGGATTTACGATGACGCATGGATCGACTTCCCTAAAACTAAGTTAATACTAAAAACGGTTTCTATATACCGGTCGTTATACGGCCGACGATTTACTCGACGCCTCGGGCGACCAGTTCTCGAGGCGCATTCCCAGGGAAAGGCCGCGGGTCGCAAGGACATCCTTAATCTCTGTCAGAGACTTCTTGCCGAGATTAGGCGTCTTCAGAAGCTCTACTTCGGTGCGCTGAATCAGGTCACCGATCAGGAAGATGTTCTCAGCCTTCAGACAGTTCGCGGAACGAACGGTCAGCTCGAGATCATCTACCGGACGCAGCAGGATCGGGTCAATGGTCGGACCTTCCGGCTCGGGCTCTGCACCGACAGCAGGAGTCTCATCCAGCTTGACGAAGGCAGAGAGCTGATCCTGGAGGATGGTCGCGGCGTTGCGAATAGCCTCTTCGGGATTAATGGTACCGTTGGTCTCCAGGTCGATAACCAGGCGATCCAGGTCGGTACGCTGTTCAACACGAGCCGCTTCAACGGCGTATGCGACACGGCGAACCGGGGAAAAAGTGGCATCCAGCTGCAGACGACCGATGGGACGATCCTCACCAGCAGCTGCCTGGCGAACGGCAGCAGGCTGGTAGCCGATGCCGCGTGCAACCTTCAGGGTCATGCTGATCTCGCCATCCTTGGTCAGGTTGGCAATCACATGATCCGGGTTAGCAATCTCTACGTCGTGATCCAGCGTGATGTCGCTGGCCAGAACAGCACCGGGGCCCTTCTTCTTCAGGGTCAGGGTAGCTTCGTTCTTGGCATGCATGATCACAGCCAGGTCTTTGAGATTCAGCAGAATCTCAAGCACGTCTTCCTGTACACCCTCGATGGTGGTGTACTCGTGCAGCACGCCTTCAATCTCAGCCTCGATCACGGCGCAGCCGGGCATGGAGGAGAGCAGGATGCGACGCAGCGCGTTGCCCAAGGTATGACCGAAGCCGCGCTCCATGGGCTCCAGGGAGACCTTCGCGTGGCGTTCGTTAATGGCCTGAACGTTGACCAGCCGCGGCTTCAGAAAATCGGTAACAAATTCTGGCATCGAAGACCTCTTATGCTATCCCTTACTTGGAGTACAGTTCGACGACCAGCGATTCGCTGATCTCGGCAGGCAGTTCGCTGCGATCGGGCAGGCGCATGAAGGTACCCTTCATGCCCTTGGTGTCGACCTCGATCCAATCAACAAAGCCGTACTGCTCAGCCAGCTGCAGGGAGCTCTGAATGCGAACCTGCTTTTTGGCCTTTTCGCGAATCTCGATCACGTCTTCAGCCTGAACATTGTAGGATGGCACGTTCACAATAGTACCGTTAACCAGGATCGCCTTGTGGCTCACCAGCTGACGGGACTCGGAGCGGGTGCTGCCAAAGCCCATGCGGTAGACGACATTGTCCAGGCGCCGCTCGAGCAGGCGGAACAGGTTTTCACCGGTTGCGCCCTTGGCCTGTGCGGCCTTCGCATAATAGTTACGGAACTGCTTCTCCATAACACCGTACATACGGCGCATCTTCTGCTTCTCGCGAAGCTGCAGGCCGTAGTCGGAGAGACGGCGGCGACGATCAGTGGTCTGACCGGGCTGCTTCTCCATGTTGCACTTAGAGTCCAGCGAACGTACGCGGCTCTTCAGGAACAGGTCGGTTCCTTCGCGACGGTTAAGCTTACATTTTGGTCCGATATACCTTGCCATGACGTATAAAACTCCAGATCAAACGCGACGCTTTTTAGGCGGGCGGCAGCCGTTGTGCGGAATGGGGGTGACGTCTACGATGCTGGTTATCTTGAAACCGGCATTGTTGAGTGCGCGCACTGCAGACTCACGACCAGGACCGGGGCCCTTTACGTTGACATCAAGGTTTTTAACACCGTAGTCCTTGGCTGCTTCGCCGGCACGGTCTGCGGCCACCTGGGCTGCAAACGGGGTGCTCTTGCGTGAACCACGGAAGCCGGAACCACCTGCAGTGGCCCAGGACAACACATTACCCTGACGATCAGAAATGGTAATGATGGTGTTATTGAACGAGGCGTGGATGTGAGCCACACCGTCGGTAACAGTCTTGTTAACCTTTTTCTGCGAACGGCTGGTTGGTTTTGCCATTTACCTGTTCCTACGAACTAGTCTTTCAAATCCCATCAGGTTGTACCTGATGGACGTTTATCTCTTAATCGGGCGACGCGGTCCCTTGCGGGTACGAGCGTTGGTTTGGGTACGCTGACCACGAACCGGCAAGCCACGACGGTGACGAATACCACGGTTACAGCCCAGATCCATGAGACGCTTGATGTTCATGGAAATCTCACGGCGCAGGTCACCCTCTACGGTGAACTTTGCAACTTCGGCACGCAGTGATTCGACTTCTCCCTCAGACAGATCAATGATCTTGCTGTCCTGGGCGATACCGGCTGCATCGCAGATTTCTGCTGCGCGGGTACGACCGATTCCATAAATCGAGGTCAATGCGATAACCGTATGTTTACGGTCCGGAATATTGACGCCTGCAATACGAGCCATCTGGCTACTCCTGGGTAAATAAATCTCATCCACGTCACGCGCGGAAAACGCGTAACTTTAACTGGAAATTCAAATCAACACAAGCACCAAAACCACTTGTTAGCCTTGGCGCTGCTTATGCCGGGGTTCCTTGCAGATCACGCGCACAACACCGTTGCGACGGATGATCTTGCAGTTACGGCAGATCTTTTTAACGGAAGCCCTTACTTTCATGGCTCAATCTCCAAAATTCAGTGAATTCGTATTCAGGATCAGCGCAGGAGACCTGCACCTCCACCCTTAAGATTCGCTTTCTTCATGAGACCTTCATACTGGTGCGACATCAGATGTGCCTGCACCTGCGCCATGAAGTCCATGACAACCACTACGATAATCAGCAGGGAGGTGCCACCGAAGTAGAAGGGCACGTTCCAGCCAACGATCAAAAATTCCGGCAACAGGCAGACCGCGGTAATGTAGATCGCACCCGCGAAGGTCAAACGCGACATCACGTTGTCGATGTACTTGGCAGTCTGCTCACCTGGCCTGTAACCCGGGATAAAGGCGCCGGAGCGCTTGAGGTTATCCGCGGTCTCTTTCGAGTTGAGGACCAGGGCCGTATAAAAGAAGCAGAAAAAGATGATCGCCATGGCATACAGCAATACGTAGACCGGTTCGCCCGGAGAAAGCTTGCCGACGATATCCTGCAGCCAACGCATATTTTCCTGCGTTCCAACCCACTGTCCCAGCGTTGACGGAAACAGAATAATACTCGAAGCAAAAATGGGCGGAATCACACCGGCCATGTTGAGCTTCAGGGGAAGATGACTGCTCTGGGCAGCGAACATCTTCCGGCCCTGCTGACGCTGGGCGTAGTTCACGGTAATGCGACGCTGTCCGCGCTCGACGAACACCACGAAAGCGGTGACCGCAACAGCCAGAATGAACAGGGCCAGCACCGTAACGGCGTTCATCTCGCCGGTACGTACCAGCTCGAGGGTGCCGCCAATTGCCGAAGGCAGTCCGGCAACGATGCCCGCGAAAATGATCAGCGAGATACCATTACCCAGCCCGCGCTCGGTGATCTGCTCACCCAGCCACATCAGGAACATGGTACCGGTGACCAGGCTCACTGCAGCAGTGAATACAAAGCCCGCACCCTGCATGGCCACAACCGGCATACCGCCTGCCTGCTGTGACTGCAGCGCAATGGAGACACCGACAGCCTGGAAGGTCGCCAGAACAACAGTACCGTAGCGGGTGTATTGAGCGATCTTGCGACGACCCTGCTCACCCTCTTTCTTCAGCTGTTCCAGCTTGGGAATCACCGCCGCCATCAGCTGCATGATAATGGATGCAGAGATGTAGGGCATGATACCCAGCGCAAACAGGCTGGCACGCTCGAGTGCACCACCGGAAAACATGTTGAACATGTCGATGATGGTGCCCTGCTGCTGATCAAATAAAGCAGCAACCGCCTGCGGGTTGACACCGGAAACCGGAATAAAGGTTCCGATGCGGAAAACCAGGAGTGCGCCCAGGACAAAAAAGAGTCGCTGACGCAGTTCGGTGAACTTTCCCATTCCGGCAACTGCGCCGGACATTGCACCCTGAGCGGCCATTCAGTTTAGTCCTCGATTTTTCCGCCGGCGGCTTCGATTGCAGCGCGTGCACCCTTGGTGACGCCCAGACCCTTGACGGTCACTGCCTTTTCGATCTTGCCGGAGAGAATCACTTTCGCACGCTTGATGGAACCGTTAACGATATCCGCATCCTGCAGTGCTTTCAGATCAACGACTTCAGCTTCGATTTTCGCCAGCTCGTCGAGACGAACTTCGGCGGTGTAGCGACCCTTGCGGGAGGTAAAACCAACCTTGGGCAAGCGACGCTGCAGCGGCATCTGGCCGCCTTCGAAACCGACCTTGTGGAAACCGCCGGAACGGGACTTCTGGCCCTTGTGGCCACGGCCACAGGTCTTGCCAAATCCGCTACCGATTCCGCGACCGACGCGCTTGACATCTTTCTTGGCGCCTTCTGCAGGCTTGATGGAATTCAGACGCATCTTAAGCTTCCTCAACCTTTACCATGTAGGACACCTTGTTAGTCATGCCACGGGTGGCAGGAGTGTCCTCGACCTCAACGGTCTGGTGGATACGACGCAGTCCCAGTCCACGCACGCAAGCCTTGTGGCTTTCGAGGCGGCCGTTAATGCTGCGCACCAGGGTTACCTTCATCATTTTCTTGTCAGCCATGGCTTACCCCAGAATCTCTTCTACGGTCTTGCCGCGCTTGGCAGCAACAGACTCAGGATCAGTCATTTCGGTCAGCGCATTGATGGTGGCGCGAACCACGTTGATCGGGTTGTTGGTACCGATGCACTTGGCCAGAACGTTCTGCACGCCAACTGCCTCGCATACGGCACGCATGGCACCACCGGCGATGATACCGGTACCTTCGGATGCAGGCTGCATGTAGACCTTGGCTGCACCGTGACGGCCAATCAGCGGATACTGCAGGGTACCCTCGTTGAGCTTGGCTTCACGCATGTTGCGGCGCGCGCTCTCCATCGCCTTCTGAATGGCTACAGGCACTTCGCGTGCCTTGCCAGTTCCGAAGCCGATACGACCGGCACCGTCACCGACTACAGTCAGTGCAGAAAAACCGAAGATGCGGCCACCCTTGACCACCTTGGCCACACGGTTGACGCTGATGAGCTTTTCAATCAGCTCGTCGCCTTCCGGGTTCACATTGTAGTTAGACATAGCCACCCCTTAGAACTGAAGGCCGTTTTCGCGGGCAGCGTCAGCCAACGCTTTGACCCGGCCGTGATACTTGAAGCCAGCACGATCGAACGCTACGCGCTCGATACCGGCCGCCTTGGCGCGCTCAGCAACCATCTTGCCAACGGCAGCGGCTGCTGATGAATTGCCAGCTGCACCTTCGATCTCTGCCTTGACGGCTTTTTCGTTGGTGGAGGCTGCTGCCACGACATCGGAACCGTTAGGCGCGATGACCTGGGCATACATGTGCCTCGGGGTACGGAAGATGGTCAGGCGATGTACCCGCAGCTCCCGTATCTTTGCGCGGGCGCGTCGCGCTCTACGCAGACGTGAGGTTTTCTTATCCATCGTCTCTTACCCTTTATTTCTTCTTGGCTTCTTTACGAACCACGTGCTCATCAGCATAACGAACACCCTTACCCTTGTAGGGCTCAGGCGGACGATAAGCACGGATCTCTGCAGCCACCTGGCCAACCTTCTGCTTGTCGCAGCCGGATACGACGATCTCGGTCTGGGAAGGCGTTTCGATGGTGATGCCTTCAGGCACCGCGTAGTCCACCGGGTGGGAGAAGCCGAGGTTCAGGTTCAGCACCTTGCCCTTGGCCTGGGCACGGTAACCAACGCCGATCAGCTGCAGCTTCTTCTGGAAGCCTGTGCTGACGCCGATAACCATGCTGTTGATCAGGGAACGGAAAGTACCCGCCATGGCCCACTGGTCGCCGGCGCTGTCATCCTTGGGACTGACATTGATCGCGCCATCTTCCTGGGAGACCTGGACCGAATCATGCAGAGCGATCTGCAGGTTACCCTTGGAACCCTTTACCGTGACATCACTACCGGCGATATTGATATCGACGCCGGAAGGGATAGTAATCGGAGCTTTTGCTATACGTGACATTAGACAGCCCTCCGATTACGCCACGTAGGCCACAACTTCACCACCGTGGCCCGCAGCACGGGCGGCACGATCGCTCATCAGGCCTTTGGATGTGGAGATGATGGCAATACCGAGTCCACCACGCACCTTGGGCAGCTCTTGCTTGCCTTTATAGATGCGCAGACCAGGACGACTTACGCGCTGGATCTCTTCAATGACAGGTTTGCCTTGGAAATACTTGAGCTCGACATTGAGAATGGATTTACCATCAACATCGGCAACGGAGAAAGAACTGATGTAGCCTTCGTCCTGGAGGAGCTGGGCGACAGCAGCTTTCTGCTTGGAAGCGGGCATGGAAATAGCCACTTTTCCGACTTGTTGACCATTACGGATACGCGTCAACATATCCGCGACTGGATCAGACATACTCATAATTTTTAAACCTTCCAGGTCAGTCCGCAGCAAAAAGCGGCGCGATACCTAAACGATTGCACAAAATCCGCCCGGGGCGGATCAGAAGAAATACACCCCACACTAACAGTGGGGCGCGTATTCTACATTTACCAGCTGGCTTTAACAAGCCCCGGAACGTCACCGCACATCGCGGCTTCACGAAGCTTGTTCCGGCACAGACCAAATTTGCGGTAAACGGCGTGCGGGCGGCCACTGACGCGGCAGCGACGCTGCTGACGGGAGGAGCTGGAATCGCGAGGCAGCTTCTGCAGCTTCAGAACTGCTTCGTCAACCTGCTCTACGGTGCTCTCCGGGTTGTTGATGATCGCCTTGAGCTCGGTACGCTTGGCTGCGTACTTTGCTACCGCCTTGGCCCGCTTTGCTTCACGAGCTAACATGCTCTTTTTTGCCATAGGTAAATTCTCAGTTTTTGAACGGAAAATTGAACGCCTCGAGCAGAGCGCGCCCTTCTTCGTCATTCTTAGCCGTAGTGGTGATAACGATATCCAGACCACGCAGCTTATCGACCTTGTCGTAGTCGACCTCGGGGAACATGATCTGTTCCTTCACGCCCATGCTGTAATTGCCGCGCCCATCAAAGGACTTGGCACTCAGACCACGGAAGTCACGAATACGGGGGATCGCGATGTTGATCAGTCGATCCAGAAATTCGTACATTCTTTCGCGACGCAGGGTAACCATGCAGGCGATGGGCCAACCGTCACGGATCTTGAAGCCCGCCACGGATTTACGTGCCTTGGTTACGACCACTTTCTGGCCTGCGATATTCTCCATGTCGGAGACTGCGAATTCCATAACCTTCTTGTCGCCCACAGCGTCGCCGACACCCATGTTGAGGGTGATCTTGGTGATCTTCGGCACTTCCATCACGCTCTTGAAGCCGAGTTTCTCCTGCAGCTGAGCTACAATCTGGTCGCGGTAAAGTTCGTGTAATCTTGCCATTTTACTATCCGCCTCAAATGTCCACGACTTCGCCGTTGGACTTGAAGTAGCGCACTTTGCAGCCATCTTCCAGTGTCTTGATGCCAACCCGGTCGGCCTTGCCGGTGTTCGGGTTGTAGATCGCAACATTGGAAATCGCCAGCGGCATCTCTTTATCAAGGATGCCACCAGGCTCACCCTTCATGGGGTTTGCCTTGGCGTGCTTCTTCACCATGTTAATGTTTTCAACAACAACTTTTTCGTCGTCGATGACGCGCAGGACGGTGCCCTGCTTGCCCTTGTCTTTACCTGCGATGACAACGACTTCATCACCTTTCTTGATCTTACGAATTGCCATGACCAACCCCTTAAAGCACTTCCGGTGCGAGCGAGATGATCTTCATGAATCGTTCGCTACGCAGTTCACGGGTAACCGGGCCGAAAATACGGGTTCCGATAGGCTGCAGCTGAGCATTCAGCAACACCGCGGCATTGCCGTCAAAACGGATCAGAGAACCGTCGGGACGACGCACGCCTTTTCTGGTGCGAACCACAACTGCATTGTAGACGTCGCCTTTCTTTACCTTGCCACGGGGAATGGCGTCCTTGACGCTCACTTTAATAATATCCCCGATACCGGCATAACGACGGTGCGAGCCACCCAGCACTTTAATACACTGGACTCGCTTGGCGCCGCTGTTATCTGCGACGTTCAGCATTGTCTGCATCTGGATCATTGGTCTATTCCAATCTAATAATCAGTAATCCGAAAACCGCCTGTACTTACGGGCCGGCTTCAAGATGCCTTTTCAACCACCTTGACCAGACGCCAGGTCTTGGTCTTGGACAGTGGACGGCATTGCTCAACAACTACAACATCACCGATACCACACTCGTTGGTCTCGTCGTGAGCATGCACCTTGGTGGAGCGACGCACGAATTTGCCGTAGATCGGGTGCTTAACACGGCGCTCAACCAGAACAGTGATGGACTTGTCCATACCGTCGCTGACCACGCGGCCCTGAAGCGTGCGATTGCTAGTAGTCTGCTCGCTCATCATGCTTCACCTGCTTTCTGTTCATTCAACACGGTCTTGATGCGGGCAATCTCTTTACGCACCCGGTTCATCTCGGAAGGGCGAGCCAGCTGCCCGGTACCCTGTTGCATGCGCAGGTTGAACTGCTCCTTGCGCAGATCAAGCAGGGATTCTTCCAATTCTGCGGGGTTTTTTTCCCGAAGTTCACTTACCTTCATCACAATACCGTCCGTTTTGCGAATGTGGTCTTAAAGGGCAGTTTCGCTGCTGCCAGCGCGAACGCTTCGCGTGCGAGCTCTTCGGATACACCTTCGATCTCGTACAGCATGCGGCCAGGCTGGATCAGGCATACCCAATACTCCACATTACCCTTACCTTTACCCTGACGTACTTCCAGGGGCTTCTTGGTGATCGGCTTGTCGGGGAACACGCGGATCCAGACTTTACCACCACGCTTCACGTGACGGGTGATCGCACGACGACCCGCCTCGATCTGGCGTGAGGTGATCTGGCCACGGGCTACAGACTGCAGGCCGAACTCGCCAAAGCTCACCTTGCCGCCCCGATTCGCCAAGCCGCGGTTGCGACCCTTCATCTGTTTGCGGAATTTTGTCCGTTTCGGCATCAACATCGTTTAGGCCCTCTTTCCGGGCTTACGCTTCGGCGCCGCAGCTTCCTCTTCCTGGGCAACCTGTGCTCCCTCGAACACTTCACCCTTGAAGATCCAAACCTTCACACCGATGATTCCGTAAGTAGTATTTGCTTCCGCAAAGCCGTAGTCGATATCAGCACGCAGGGTGTGAAGAGGTACGCGACCTTCGCGGTACCACTCGTTACGAGCAATCTCTGCGCCATTCAGTCGGCCTGCAATATTGATCTTGACGCCTTCGGCGCCAAGACGCATAGCGGTCTGTACAGAACGCTTCATTGCACGACGGAACATGATGCGGCGCTCAAGCTGCTGAGTGATACTCTCTGCAACCAGCTGTGCGTCGAGCTCCGGCTTGCGGATCTCTTCTACACTGATGTGAACCGGGATACCCATACGCTGGGAAACCTCGGAACGCAGTGCATCAATATCTTCACCTTTCTTACCAATCACCAGGCCAGGACGGGCGGTGTGAATGGTAATGTGGGCATTGTTTGCCGGGCGATCGATCTGAATACGGCTGACGGAGGCCTGGGAGAGGCGCTTCTTCAGGTAATCCCGAACTTCAAGATCGGTATTCAGCAGATCGGCGTAGTTTTTAGAGTCCGCATACCACTTGGACGTCCACTCTTTGACGATGCCCAGCCGAATGCCAGTTGGATGTACTTTCTGACCCATAATGGCCTCTCTTGCCTTACTTATCCGACACAGCCACAGTAATGTGACTGGTACGCTTTAAAATTCGAGCCGCGCGGCCTTTGGCACGTGCGCGGATCCGCTTCATGGTCGGACCCTCATCGACAGCCACCATTGAAACCTTCAGCTCGTCGATGTCCGCACCCTCGTTGTTCTCGGCATTCGCGATAGCGGAGTCGAGTACCTTCTTCATCAGGGCAGCACCCTTCTTCTTGGAGAAGGCAAGGGTGTTCAGCGCCTGTTCAACCGGCAGACCACGGATCTGGTCAGCTACCAGGCGACCCTTCTGGGCCGAGATACGCGCAAAGCGCAGTTTGGCTTCTGCTTGCATTTCTCAATCCCCGATTATTTGGTTTTCTTGTCCGCCGCATGACCACGATAGGTACGGGTCAGCGCGAACTCGCCAAGTTTATGTCCAACCATGTTCTCGGAAACCAGAACAGGCACGTGCTGCTTGCCGTTGTACACAGCGATGGTCAGTCCAACCATCTCCGGCAAAATCATGGAGCGGCGAGACCAGGTCTTAATGGGACGCTTGCTGTTGCTCGCAACCGCCTCATCGACCTTCTTGGTCAAATGATGGTCCACAAACGGACCTTTTTTAATTGAACGTGGCATATCTCTACCTCAGTTCCGTTTACTTGCGATTGCGATGACGCACGATCATCTTATCCGTGCGCTTGTTGGTACGCGTCTTCTTACCCTTGGTAGGCACGCCCCAGGGGCTGACCGGATGACGGCCACCGGAGGTACGACCCTCACCACCACCATGAGGGTGGTCTACCGGGTTCATCGCCACACCGCGAACTGTGGGACGAACACCGCGCCAGCGGCTAGCACCGGCTTTACCCAGTTTGCGCAGGTTGTGCTCGGAGTTGCTCACCTCGCCGATAACGGCGCGGCACTCGTAGCGAACCTTGCGCATCTCGCCGGAGCGAAGGCGAAGGGTAGCATATTCACCTTCACGCGCAACCAGCTGAACCGCTGCACCGGCAGAGCGTGCGATCTGCGCACCTTTGCCAGGCTTGAGCTCGATGCAGTGGATAACACTACCCACCGGGATGTTACGCAGTGGCAGGCAGTTGCCGAGACGAATCTCGGCAACGTCGCCGGAGATGATCTCCTGACCGGCCTTCACACCCTTGGGCGCGATGATGTAGCGACGCTCACCGTCTGCGTATTTGATCAGCGCAATGTTGGCGGTGCGGTTGGGATCGTATTCGATACGCTCCACGGTTCCCGGGATTCCGTCCTTGTTACGCTTGAAATCAATCGTACGGTAACGCTGCTTGTGACCACCGCCACGATGACGGGTAGTGATGCGACCGTTATTGTTACGACCACCGGACTTGCCCTTCTTCTCCAGAAGAGGACCGTGAGGTGCACCCTTGTACAACTCGGAGTCCACCACCTTGACCACAAACCGGCGACCGGCTGAAGTTGGTTTTGTTTTAACAATTGCCATTGTCTTGCTTCCGCTTTAAATCTTTCCGCTGGCGGGGCCTATCAGGCGCCTGCCCCGAAATCGATATCGTTGCCTTCGGCCAGCTTGACGTAGGCCTTACGAACGCCGTTACGGCGACCCATGACGGTACCGAAACGCTTCTGCTTGCCCTTGATGTTCACAACGCGAACCGAATCCACCTTGACGTCGAACATCTGCTCGACCGCCTTCTTGATCTCCGGCTTAGTCGCATCGGGAGCCACCTTGAACGCAAACTGACGGCTTACCTCAGCAGTGATGGTGCTCTTTTCAGAAACCACCGGGCTGAGCAGCACCTGCATCAAACGCTCTTTATTCATGACAGACGCTCCTCGAGAATCTTGATTGCACCAGAGGTCATAACCACCTTGTCGAAGCCCACCAGGCTGAGGGGATCAAGCTCTGATACACCGCAAACGTCAATATCGTAGACATTGCGCGCAGCCAGGTAGAGATTCTCATCGGGCTGTTCGGTGATGATCAGAGCACCGTCGAGACCCATCTCTTTCAGCTTGCCGACCAGCTCTTTGGTCTTGGGCGCTTCAACCGCGAAGTCGGAAACCGCAACCAGGCGCTCGGAGCGAACAAGCTCGGAGAGAATGGAACGAACCGCACCGCGGTACATTTTCTTGTTCACCTTCTGGCTGTAGTCACGGGGACTGGCAGCAAAGGTCACACCACCGGAGCGCCAGATGGGGCTGCGAATGGTACCGGCGCGCGCACGACCCATGCCTTTCTGGCGCCAGGGTTTTGCACCGCCACCGCTGACCGCGGAACGATTCTTCTGAGCCTTGGTACCGGAACGCCCACCGGCCATGTAGGCGGTGACGACCTGGTGAATCAGGGCTTCGTTGTAATCTGCAGCGAATACGTCATCGGAGACCTGGAGGGTCTCGGCGCTTCCGCTACCTGCCTGTACATTGAGGTCCATCAGCATTACCCCTTATTCACCATCTTGATGGCGGGAGTGACAACAACGTCGCCACCCTGAGCGCCGGGAATGGCACCCTTTACCAACAAGAGATTCTTTTCTACGTCAACGCGAACCACTTCCAGATTCTGGACGGTGGTCTTAACGTTACCCATCTGACCGGCCATCTTCTTGCCCTTGAACACGCGCCCAGGGGTCTGGCACTGGCCAATAGAACCCGGTGCACGGTGGGACAGCGAGTTACCGTGGGTTGCGTCCTGGGTACGGAAGTTGTGACGCTTCACACCACCCTGGAAACCCTTACCGCGGCTGGTTCCGCGCACATCCACGATCTGGCCGGCCTCGAAGATATCGACTTTGATTTCGCCGCCGACTTCGATGCCTTCACCTTCGCCTTCACCCAGGCGGAACTCCCACATGCCGCGACCGGCTTCAACACCAGCCTTGGCCAGGTGACCTGCCATCGCTTTGTTTACACGGGAAGCCTTACGCTCACCGGTGGTTACCTGCATCGCACTGTAGCCTTCGGCCTCATCGGTGCGCATCTGGGTAACCCGGTTGGGCTCCACTTCAATTACAGTGACGGGGACAGAGGCACCATCCTCGGTAAAGACCCGAGTCATGCCTACTTTACGTCCGACAATTCCAATCGCCATTGTTCTTAACCTCAGTTCAGTTTGATCTGAACGTCTACACCGGCAGCCAGGTCCAGCTTCATCAGTGCGTCGACGGTCTTATCGGTCGGATCAACAATATCCATGAGACGCTTGTGAGTACGGATC
This sequence comes from Solemya velesiana gill symbiont, assembly GCF_002020805.1. Lineage (GTDB taxonomy): Bacteria > Pseudomonadota > Gammaproteobacteria > Chromatiales > Chromatiaceae > Sedimenticola_A. Next base: position 24,191 of record NZ_MPRJ01000030.1, read on the forward strand.
TCGTACTGGTCACGGGCGTCTTTGTTTACGTGCGGAGAAATCAGCACGGTGTACCGCTCTTTCTTGGTCGGCAGCGGAATGGGGCCGCGGACCTGCGCACCGGTGCGCTTGGCGGTATCTACGATTTCACGCGCAGACTGGTCGATCAGACGATGATCGAAAGCCTTCAGTCGAATACGAATTCTCTGGTTGGCCATATCTATATTACTCAATGATCTTGGAAACCACGCCGGCGCCGACAGTACGGCCACCCTCGCGGATTGCAAAGCGCAGACCCTCTTCCATGGCGATCGGCGCAATCA
>NZ_MPRJ01000004.1 GCF_002020805.1 Solemya velesiana gill symbiont
GCCACAAGAGGCTATCGATCACCGAATGAATTATTTATGGGGCGGCAAGTGGATTTGCTTGCTGCGTAATTGAATTGCAGTTATTACTTGAAACCGCCCTTCACTACTGAGCAGCCACTCAGTCATTACACCTTAAAAATCGTTTTGATTTCAATTGAATATATTCCCGAAAAAGAGATCGTGAACAACAGCAGGTACGCGAAAATCGCTGTTTCAGAGCACTTATCCGGGTTCCAGTTCCGGGGTGGGCTATGCGAGAATACGCCCCCTTTGATCAGACCAATTGAAGAATGACCCGCGCCATGGCTTACGACGCTGAGAAAACAGCATGCTCCCCACTCGACCCGCCCCTCCCACTTCAGGCTGGCGAACGCCTCCTGTGGGGTCGGCTCTATGGCATGAGCGACGCCTTGGCCATAGCGGGTGCCGCCAGAAAGCATGATGGCCTGCTGCTGGTGCTGGCCAACGATATGCAGAGCGCGGTTCAGCTCGAGCACAGCCTGGAGTTCTTCCTCCAGGGCGAAGAGATTCCCGTGTTCCCGTTTCCCGACTGGGAGACCCTGCCCTACGATGTCTTCTCACCGCTACCCGAGTTGATCTCCCAAAGGCTGCTGACCCTCTACTGTATCGCCACCATCAGGCGTGGCGTACTGGTCGTTCCGGTCAGCACCCTGCTGCAACGTCTTCCGCCAAAATCCTACCTGGACGGCAACTCCCTGATGATCAGCATTGGCGAGGAGATCCAGCTGGACACCATGCGCCAGCGCCTGGAAAAAGCGGGCTACCAGTGTGTGCCCCAGGTCATCGCACACGGTGAATTCGCAGTTCGAGGCTCCCTGCTCGACCTGTTTCCCATGGGCAGTGAAACACCTTACCGGATCGATCTTTTCGACGAAGAGATAGAATCCATACGCACCTTTGATCCGGAGACACAGCGCACCATCGATAAAGTAGAGCGTATCGAGATGCTGCCCGCCCGTGAGTTTCCCCTGGATGAGACCGGCATCACCCGTTTCCGCCAGGCGTTTCGCAACAGCTTCGAAGGCGACCCCCAGCGCAGCCTGATCTACCGCGAGGTATCCGAAGGCAACGCCCCCGGAGGACTGGAGTACTATCTGCCGCTCTTCTTCGAAGAGACAGCAACACTTTTCGACTACTTGCCGGAAAACCTGCTGATCACCCAGTTTGACGAGTCCAGGGACGAGGCTGATGCTTTTCTCGACCGGGTTGCAGAGCGCTATGAACAGCGTCGGCACGATGCAGAGCGGCCGCTGCTACCCCCCAATCGCCTGTTCCTCGACAGCGAGGAGATGGCGGCCAATCTCAACCGGGGTTGTTCAGTCCAACTGCAACGCACCGAAATCGAGTCGCGTCAGAAAGGCTTCGGCACCTTTCACAATTTCAACACCCGTGCCCTGCCCGTCCTCAGCTTCCAGCCCAGGGCATCGGATCCGGCCAGCGGCCTGAAAACCTTTCTCGACCAGGCACCGCCACGGGTACTCTTCGTGGCCGAAAGCGCCGGACGTCGTGAACAGATGCGCGACACCCTTGGCGGCTACGGCATACGGCCCCACGTGGTGGATAACTGGGATGAATTCAGGACATCGGATGAACAGCTCAACCTTGCTGTCGCCCCCCTGGAGCAGGGCCTCTGGCTGGAGCAGGACGGTATCGCCGTCATTACCGAAACCCAGCTGCTGGGAGAGCGTGTGCGCCAGGAGCGCCGCCGCAAGGCCAAGCACCGCGATGCCGAACAGGTGGTGCGCAATCTCACCGAACTGCACATCGGCGCCCCCGTGGTTCACGAAGACCACGGTGTGGGGCGTTACCTGGGTTTGCAGACGCTGGAAGTCGGCGGTATGCAGACCGAATTCCTGACGCTCGAATACGCCAAGGGAGACAAGCTTTACGTGCCGGTCTCCTCACTGCACCTGATCAGCCGCTACGTCGGGGCTTCTCCTGAAAACGCCCCCCTGCACCGTCTTGGCCGCGACCAGTGGGAGAAAGTAAAACGCAAGGCCGCCGAACAGGTACGGGATACCGCCGCCGAGCTGCTGGAGATCTATGCCCGCCGTGCTGCCAACCAGGGCTACGCCTTCCCGCCCCCGGGTGAAGAGTATGCCAGCTTCGCGTCATCCTTCGAGTTCGAAGAGACGCCGGATCAGCAGCAGGCCATCGATTCCGTGGTAGCGGATATGGAGTCCCACCAGCCCATGGATCGCGTGGTTTGCGGCGATGTGGGTTTTGGTAAAACTGAAGTGGCCATGCGAGCTGCCTTCACTGCCGCCCAGGGTGGCAAACAGGTGGCGGTACTGGTACCCACCACCCTGCTCGCCCAGCAGCACTACGAGAATTTCTCGGACCGCTTCGCGGACTGGCCGGTCCAGGTGGAGAGCCTGTCACGCTTCCGCACAGGCAAGCAGCAGCAGAAGGTTCTGGATGGCCTGGCCGGTGGCACCGTGGACATCGTGGTGGGCACCCATAAACTGCTGGGAGACACCATCAAGTTCAAGAACCTGGGGTTGGTGATCATCGATGAGGAGCATCGCTTCGGTGTGCGTCACAAGGAGAAACTCAAGGCACTGCGCAGTGAAGTGGATCTGCTCACCCTCACTGCAACGCCCATTCCCAGGACCCTTAACATGGCCATGTCCGGCATGCGTGATCTCTCCATCATCGCCACACCGCCGGCGGCGCGCCACCCCATCAAGACCTTTATCAACCAGTGGAACGACGCACTGATCATCGAAGCCTGCCAGCGTGAGATCAAGCGTGGCGGACAGGTCTATTTTCTTCACAATGAAGTGAGCACCATCGAAAACACTGCCGCCAAGCTCGAGGGGCTGATGCCTGGTGTGCGGGTACAGGTGGCCCATGGCCAGATGCGTGAGCGTGAGCTCGAATCGATAATGCGCGATTTCTATCATCAGCGCTTCAATATCCTGGTCTGCACCACCATTGTTGAGAGTGGTATCGACGTACCCAGCGCCAATACCATCATCATCAACCGTGCAGACAAGCTCGGCCTCGCCCAGTTGCACCAGTTGCGCGGTCGTGTGGGTCGATCTCACCACCGTGCCTACGCCTACCTGATAACACCACCGCCCAAAACACTGACCGCAGATGCCAGAAAGCGCCTGGAGGCCATCGAATCCCTGGAGACCCTGGGCGCAGGCTTCACCCTCGCCACCCACGACCTGGAGATTCGCGGTGCAGGCGAGCTGCTGGGTGACGAACAGAGCGGCCAGATACACGAGATCGGCTTCTCCCTCTATACCGAGATGCTGGAACGTGCGGTAAAGGCCCTCAAATCCGGCCAGCAGCCCGATCTCGACCGCCCCCTGGACCACGGCGCCGAGATCGACCTGCAGCTTCCGGCCCTGCTGCCCGAAGACTACCTGCCCGATGTACACACCCGGCTGGTGCAGTACAAGCGCATCGCCAGCGCCGTTTCCAGGGAGGAGCTGCGCGAACTCCAGGTGGAGATGATCGACCGTTTCGGCCTGCTGCCGGATCCGGTGAAGGCGCTGTTCGGTATCACTGAATTGAAACTCAAGGCCAATCCCATGGGTATCCGCAAGGTCGAGGCAGGCCCGGCAGGAGGACGTATCCTGTTCGATGGCCAGCCGAAAATCGACCCGGCGAACATCATCCGCCTGATCCAGACACGACCGAAGGAGTACAAGCTGGACGGCGGCGAGAAGATCCGTTTCTTCCGCAACCTTGAGAAGCGTGAACGCCGTATTGAACAGATAGCGGACATACTGGATGAAGTGGCTGGCCGAAACTGAGAAACCCGTTATTGAGCCCTATACTTTTTCTTCCGGGCAACGCAAAATGAACCATCAACAAACCACCCTGTCGCAAGTATCTATGAGATTTACCGGCTTACTGAGTACCCTGCTTGTTGGATTGACGTTCCTAGGCCAGACTGCCACCGCCCAGGAATCAGCCGTGGAGGAATCACAGCAACTCTACGATGTCGAGATCGTCATCTTCTCCCGCCAGGGCGCAGGCGCAGGCAGTACAGAGAGCTGGCCCGATGATCCGGGTACCCCCGACTGGAGCAATGCAGTAGTACTTGGTAATAATGATGTATCAATGGTGCCTGGCGCCTCGCTGTTCGAGCTTCTCCCGCCGGAGGCCCACCTGCTGTCTGCCGAGAAGCGTCAGCTGAGGCGAAGTGGTGGACGTCTCCAGTCTCTTACCCACATTGCGTGGCGTCAGCCCGGGTTCCCCAGGGAACAGGCACTGCCGGTATATGTAAGGTCTGCACAGAAAACCGACTTCGACCAGCCCCTTATGGAAGGTGTCGTCATCATCAGTCTTGGCCGCTACCTCCATGCCAATCTCGATCTTCTGCTGCGCCCCCAGTACAACATCATCAGCAGTGGCGAACCCCCCTTTGATCCAGGTTCTACCGGTCACCGTTTTCAGGGCCATAGAAAAATGCGCAGTGGGGAACTCCACTACCTGGATCACCCGCTCATGGGTGCGCTCATCACGATAGAAAAATACGAAGAGCCTGAGCCTGAGCTGATGACTGAAGAGATGCCGATCGACGTAGAGGCGCCTGCCCAGGAGATCTCGACAGAAAGCCCTCCCGTAAAAAGCGGTGCAACTGCTCAATAAGTTCCCGGAATCGTTGTATATATAACCTACTCATTACCCAGGGGACTGGGCTCCTACAGTGGAAAAGCTATACTCAACAAAACGAAGGGCGTAATGCAAAATCCATCGAGGAGGCCGCATGACAGTTCACTGGCGGGAACAACTCAGTCTTGGCAATGAAATCATCGACATGGAGCACCGTTACCTGATCTGCCTAGTCAATATGGTGACCCATTCCCTTGCCCATCCTCAAGACAGCCTCGACGATCTGAAATATGCAACTGAACAACTTGTGGATTACACCAAGAAACACTTCGAGCACGAAGAGAGGATACAGCTCAAAATCCAATATGCCGGTTATGCCGACCATAAAGCGGCCCATCAGAAGCTGATGTCAAAAATCGGCGAACTCCATAATGAAATTATGGCCATGGAAGAGGCATCACAAATTGAAGGTAAGGGTGATGAAATCGCAGAGTTGCTTCGCAGCTGGCTACTCGATCATGTCATCAAGGAGGACATGAAGCTAAAACCCCTGCTGTCGGGCTACTCGAAATACCTGATGCCTGAGTGATCACCTTTGTCTTGCCAATTACAGGGCAAAAGCCGTCACTACGCTCACTCCAGAAAACTGATCTCGCAGCGTACACCACCGGGCACTTCGTAATCGGGGTTTGGCAATTCGAGTCTGACGCCGAATGTTCCGCTGGCGGCATCGATCACCTTGTCCACGATCTTGACCTGGGTGCGGTGCTTTCGGCTGCCTGGCACCAGCGGCATGATTTCAGCCGCCTTGCCCACGGTCACTGCACCGAATAACCGCAACGGAAGCACTACCTCAACGTTCAGCGGATCGACCTGGGCCAACACCATGATGGGGCGATCCTCCACTGACTCACCGGGGTCCAGCAGCACCTTGTCGACGATACCCGAAATCGGGCTGGGAATGGTACGGCGGGCCAAGGCGTGTTCGGCTCTCTCCTGTTCGATTTTCGCCATCTGCAAACCCTCGCGGGCTTCCCGCAGTTCCATCTCAGCCAACATCACATCGGTATCGGCCTTGTCCTTCTCCGTGAAAGAGGTCGCCTTCTTCTTGTACAGGTTTACAACTCGCTTCTGCTGCCGCTTGAGATATTCGAGCGCAGCCTTTTTGGATTCCACGTTTGCATAGGAGGTGGCACGGGCTTTGGCCAGTTTCACCGCCAGCTTTTCGTGGCCAGATTCGAGTAACAGAAGCGGATCGCCTTTCTTTACAATACCGCCGCGGTTTACCGACAGTGCTTCAATAATTCCGGTTTCACGGGTGCTTACTTCGACCACCACGTGGGGTTCGATCAGGCAATCAACGTCCCTGGAATCGAGATTGAATGCGCCCGATGTGCCTGGAATTGCCAGGGTGCGCAGTTCTGCTGTGGCCAGGTAGCCTCCCTGACCCGGACCGGAAGAACCCTGCATGGCATCCGCTGCTAACGCAGGGAGGCAGCCACCCATCAGTGAAGCTAACAGAACTGCCCTCGTTCCTTTCAAAGCATTTTGCATCTTGTTCCCCATTTCGTTTATTCGCCGCGTCCGCTGAATGCAAGCATATCGCCAAGATTGTCATCCATCTTCAAGAGATCCTTGCGTGTCCGACTGTTATGCCCTTCAGCAAAACGCTGTACTGCGTAAACTATCACTTTCCCCAGCCAGGTCGGCAAGGCGTGTTCATCATATAGAGCCCAGGCAAGTATACGTTGCGTCAACGACCCCAGGTGGTCCTGCACCAATTCATCGTCAAGGGATACGAATGCCTGGTAACTGCCGGGATCACCCTGACGTCCGCCACGCCCGAACAGCTGCCGATCGATTCGCCTCGCCTCGTGACGCTCACTCCCCAGCACGTGCAAACCGCCGAGCTCCTGGACGCCTTGATCCAACTTGATATCCGTGCCACGTCCCGCCATGTTGGTGGCCACCGTTATGCGCCCGCGCTGCCCGGCCCGGGCCACGATTTCAGCCTCTTCCTGGTCCTGGCGTGCATTGAGTACCTGGTGAGGAAGATTGGCCAGGTGCAGCAGTTTGCTCAGTTGTTCTGATGCGACTACCGATCGCGTGCCGATCAACACCGGTCTTCCCTTCCGGTGCTCCTCCTTGACGCTATCGACAATCGCCCGCCATTTAGGGGCTGCCGACTTGAACACCTGGTCATCATACTGCATGCGCTGTACCGGCCGGTTGGTGGGTACCGACACCACGTTCAGGCGGTAGACCGACCAGAGTTCCTGGGCAACCTCGTGAGCCGTTCCGGTCATACCGGAGAGCAGCATGTATCGCCGGAAGAAACGCTGATAGCTGATGCGCGCCAGGGTCTCCTGTCTTCCGGTAATATCGCACCCCTCCTTGCTCTCGATCATCTGGTGGAGACCACGTTCCCAGGAACGATCCTCCATTACGCGTCCGGTGAACTCATCGATGATCTGCACCTTGCCGCCTTTCACAAGGTAGTGCTTGTCGAGCTCGAACAGGTGCAGCGCCGAGAGCGCCTGTTTTATCAGGTCCTCTCTGCGCTTTCGCCCTTTCCAGACACCGCCATAGCGCATGGAGAAGCGTTTCAACTGGGCCTTGCCGAGATCTGTCAGTTCGATCTGGCGTTCACGGCTGCGGACGGAAAAGTCTCGGGGTTTTTCCAGCTTCTCGGCGATGGTGAGCGCCTCCCGGTAGATCTGGTTCTGCTGGTCGACCTGTCCCTGTCCGCCCGACTTCGAAATGATGAGCGGGGTCCGTGCCTCGTCCACCAGCACGCTGTCCGCCTCGTCCACGATGGCGAAACAGAGTCCGCGCATGAGCAGCCTGCTTTTTCTCGGGTTGGGGTTGTAGAGCCCTTCCAGCTCCATGTGAAGTCGCCTGCTCTCCTGGGCCAGCAGGATCCGGTCCTTGAGATAATCGAACACCACCTGCTTGTTGGTGCAGTAGGTGATGTCACAGGCGTAGGCCACCTGGCGCTGTTCCGGGGTCATCTCCTCGGTAATAGTCCCCACGGTTAGCCCCATGGCCTTGTAGACCGGGGTCATCCAGTCCGCATCGCGGGTCACGAGAAAATCGTTGACCGTAATCACGTGCACCGGGATACCGGCGAGTGCGGCTGTCACCGCAGGCAGCGTTGCCGTGAGTGTCTTGCCCTCGCCGGTCTCCATCTCGGCGACCATGCCTTTGAGCATCACCCAGCCACCGAAGAGCTGGACATCATGGTGCCTGAGTCCAAGCTGCCGGATTGCCACCTCCCTGACCAAGGCAAACGAGAAAGCGATCAGCTGATCCCGCAACCCTTCACTGTAGAGGCGTCTGCGTAGGTCGACGGTGAGTGAACGCAGCGCTTCGTTACTCAGATCAGCCAGCCCCTTCTCAGTGGCTACCTGGTCCACTGATTTCACGAAACGCCAGTATCTCGTCTGCCGTCCATGCAGGTGCTGGCGAAAAAAACCGGCAGTCTCGGCTGCCGTTCTCTCCAGCCAGTTGTCCCGGATGTCGTCCCGTTGTGGATACCTGCCGACGGCAACACCGGGTCTGTATAGTGCAATGCTAGACACTGAACTGCCTCAGGAAGAGTTGACGCAGGCTCCGGTAAATCTGGAAGCCGATGGGTTCATAGCCGTGATCGAAGCGCACGAAGACCCGGCTGCCAAGAAAGGAGCTCCCTGCTTCTGTCGGAAGACCAATCTCGAGTTCAAACACACGTTCCAGGGTTGTCCTCCCGTTGTTGTCCCGGGGGTCTACGGCAAACTCACCGCCGCCACCTGTTCCCAGTGCGGCTGTCGGCAACTGGTTGGTACCGCCCGGAACCCGGCGCCAGACCACGGAGGGATAGGACGCCGCACCCCACTCTGCCTGCATGACATCCACCCTTTCCGTACGTTCACGTACCAGTGCAATATCATCCTGGGAGACAACAACCCGCGCGGTCAGGTGGTCAGATGGGTCGATCACATAGGCGATGAGCTGGCCTTTCTTGATGAAATTTCCAGGTATGTCTTCAACTCTCGGGATCACCAGTACGCCATCCCTGGGACTGCGGATGGTCAAGTCCTGGTACTGCTCCCTGGCCCGATCCAGGTTGGCACTGACCGAGGCGATCTCCTCCCGAATGACGGCAACCTGCACCCTGTCCATGGTCTGGGCGGCCATCCGCTGGAGTTCCAGTTCATCGAGTTGGGATTGAAGAATTTTCACACGTGCCAGTAAAAATGGGTCTTCAGCCTGAATCAGGGGTGTCCCGCTCTCCACGCGACTGCCTTCGGCTACCAGGACCTTGGTGATGAAACCGTCTGCCTCTGCCCGAACCTGGGATTTCTCTGAAGGCCAGGTCACGCCTTCTGCCCGTGTCCAGTGGGGTGCCGGCATGAGAAACAACAAAGCGAGCACCAGGCTTAATACCAACCCCGACATAGCCAATGCGCGTTTTCGTTTTCGTCTGAGTTTTGGACTGGTACACAAAAATTTCATGGTCTTACCTACCGGAATGACAACCTGGGTAACCGTACCCCATATGGCCAGCAGCACACCGACGATGAAGAACTTGCCGCCGATGTAGAGAATAATAGTGAACAGGATAAACAGTCGGTATAAAAATGCAGCTACACCGTAGAAAGAGAACCATACCCGCTCTCCCCGGCTGTTGGCGGGGGACTCTGCGTCGCGGGATTTGAAGAGATAGCGTTGAAACAGGTATCCCAGGTACTTGTTGGAGCGGTTACCCAGGTTGGGGATCTCTATGGCATCCGAGAGTACATAGTAGCCATCGAAACGTAGCAAGGGGTTGCCGTTGAACAACAGAGTCGACACCCCGCTGATCAGCATCACGTTATAGGCAATGACATGCACGGGGCCCGGTTCCACGTTGAGCCAGACAAACAGGGCCAAGGCACCCAGGAAGAGTTCGATCCCGATGCCGATGGCACCCACCAGCATGCGCTTGCGCTTCTCCCGAAAACCCCATGCCGAGGAAGCATCCACGTAGGGCACAGGGACCAGCACCAGCAGCATGATGCCGATTTCATGAACCTCACCCCCCGCCACCTTGGTGGCATAGCCGTGCCCCAATTCATGTATCGCCTTGACGATGGGATAAACCAACCAGAGAACCAGCAGGTTCTGGGGAGCCAGTGCACGGTCTACGACATTCTCGGTGAGATCATCCCAATGCATTCCGGCAAAAACCACACCCGCGCCAACGACCGCCAGCCAAAGCAGTGCGCCGTACCAGGTGAAGACCCAGCGAAACATGGGCATGGTTCTGTCCAGAAAGCCCTCGGGATCGAACAGTGGAAAACGGATAGCCAGCGGCGTCCAGAGTCTGCGCTTCCACTTCATGCGTTCGTGGCGCTTATAGCGCCTGAACAGTTCCCGGGTGTCAGGAGGGACATCGCAGATCAGCGAGTCAGCGGCGTGAAGCTGGCCCAGCAGGCGAATCACCTCATCCTGGGTCGGCGCGTCGTCTCCGGCATGTTCGTTGGTAGCCGACCAGAGATCCTCTATCGTCCTGCGTCCGTCCATCAGGCCGATGAAGTGATAGGAGGCCGGTGTCAGTCGATGGGAGCGCCCTGCCGCGATATCCTGCAGCACATACCAGACCCTTCCCCGATAATCGTGGCGGTGAATCTGTATGTGGTTCCGCATGCGGGGTTTGAGTTCCGCAACGCGATACCAGGAGGGACTGAACAGCGTATCGGCCATCTCTTTCCCGGGTTAGGGCCACCATGACCAGAAGAACATGCGCATCCAGTGCACGATCTTATGGGTCCATATCCAGATCAGCTTGCGCTCTTCGACAAAGATCTTGCCGACGCCTTCCATGCCGGGGCGCAGCATTGTGATCGTCTCTTCCTCCAGCTGGGCCTCTACCCGGAAGAAGTTACTACCCTCTTCCGCGGAAGATATGGGTGTAAGTTTTTTGACCTTGATTTCGAGAATGTCTCCCGGCATACCTGTCAGTGCCAGCTGACCGGTCTGTCCTTCGGTTATCTCGCCGATATCCCGCTCGTCCACTTGCAGGATGACCCGGTAATCATGCAACGGGGCCACCTCGAACATGATATCCCCCCGTTCCACCGGGGCACCCAGGGACTGACTGAGGTCTCCGGCAACTACAAAGCCGTCAAGGGGGGCCGCCACATTGAGGCGATTGAGCTGCTCCTCGATCAACGCGATCTGCGCCTCGGCCTGTTCGATCTGGGTGGCCAGGATGCGTGTCTTGGCTCGGTCATGTTGTGCCGAGGCCTCGCTGTATTCGCTTCTGCGCTGGGAGCGCTGGCTGATCCACTTGAGCCGCTCGAGTCGAAGGTCGCGGTCGTCCATGGCAAACATCACATCGCCGGCCTTGACGATGTCACCCGCACGCACACCGGCATGTGCGATATAGCCCGACAGCGGAGCTGCCACCGCCCGCTGCACAGTACCTTCAAGTATCGCATTGCCCGTAACCCTGTAATCACCTTTGGCAAAGGTAAAAAAGAGCACGACCAACACCGTGGCAATCACGCCCAGTTTTTTCCCTGTGTGCCGTGGTCCCAGCAGATGCTGAACATGGGTACGGAGATGATCCATGCCCTTCTGTATCAACCAGCGATCATCTCTACGCTTGACCTCCAGTACCGGTCCAAGCAGGGAGGCGGCGTGCTCGCACAACTGAACAGTGGCTGAGTCGAAATGTTCCCCTTCAGGGCGTTCAAGGATCAATGCGCCGATGGTCTTGTCCCCTACAGAGAACGGCACCGTGCAGATTGAACCGGTTCCATGCTCTTTTCCCAGGGTCTCGTGGGCTTTTATGACCTGTACCGGGGCATTCTGCCTGGGGGGGGTAACGATCACCGACTGCTGCTCGATCGCCTCATCCATTGCCGCTTCGATGGCACGGATGATATTGGCCTTTTCACCAAACGAAGCGCTGTGGGACAACCCCTTGAGTTGAGCATGGTTTTTCTTTACAAATCCAATGCTTACACGCTCGCAGTTGAGGTGTCCCGCAAGCTCGGTAACCACTGCAGTGGCAGCGGCCTGCAAGCGGTCGTAATGCAGCGAGGTGGCGACAAGTTCCAGTACCGTGACCAGGCGGTCAGTGGCAGTGATCTTCCTTCGCCTGATAAGAGATTCGAGCCACCCGCTACCCCATTCCAGTTGCTCTATGACCTGTTGCTGCTCTTTATCCGTACGGTGTGATATTTCGATGCCAACAGCACCACAAACCTGCGCGTCGATGATCAGTGGACAGGCAACAGCATCCTGTTTCGGACGCTGGCTCTTTCCTGCCCATTTTTCCGTACCCACAGCAGGACGTCGCTTTGTAATAGCGCTCTCGATGACCCCGATCAACCCGGAACCGCCGATGGAGCCCTCAGGCCAGACCGCTGCAGGTGAAAACGGCCCCTGCTCCGGTGCCCCCAGAACCACGACGCCCTGGGTCACGTCCTCTATGAGTTGGCATTGAATATCCAGCCATACGGCGGCAAATGCCTCCTGGCTGGCAGATGATTTAAGACGTTCCCAAGTTCCAGAGCTTTCACCGCTTGGGCTGATTATTGTTATGTTTCCAGTCTGGTCGGTATCGCCTGCGCCTGTCATCAGACCTCCCTACCACGATGCTTGACTTAAATGCAGTCTAACCCAAGCATAACCATTTAAGACAGGTCTAACCAGAATTTTGTGGCATAGAAATTACCTTCCCACGAACGGGGAATGGGCAGGTCCAGTTGTCACAGGCTCATCGGTGCCTGTTGTGAGCTGTTATCGGTTTATCCTGAACTCATTGGATCAGGGTGTCGTTGCCACTCTCGCCTTCCAGGATATCGATACCCTCTCTACCATCCAGTACGTTGTCCCTGACGTTACCCCAGATCTCATCGGCATAGCGACTACCAACCACGTTCTCGATGCCGGCACTGGTGGAGAACTCAAGGTAGAGGTCGTCTACATTGACCTCCTGCACAGTGGTGCTGGAGAGGTAGATCTCGATCGGGCCGTCAAATTCACTGAAGTCCAGGGTGTCAGTGTCATAGTAGGCAGTCTCTATGATCTGATCCTGTCCCAGGCCTGAGCCGACAAACAGGTAGGTGTCATCATTCGCGCCACCGGCCAGGTAATCATCACCTGCGCCACCATCGAGTCGGTCTGAACCGAGGTTGCCATACAGCTGGTCGTCCCCTCCGCGGCCTGTCAGCTCATCATCGCCATCTCCACCCGTGATGTTGTTGTCACGGCTGTTGCCACTGATTACATCGTTGAAATCGCTGCCGATTACGTTCTCGAGACCGCTATCACTTGAGAGTGTCAGGGCCAGGTCAGGATCGTTCACCTGCTGTTCTGTCGTAACCGCAAGATCAAGGTCGACCGTACCGGCGAAACCGGAGAAGTCCAGGGTATCCGTATCGGCATCGGCATCGGCAACCTCGACCACCGTATCGCTACCCAGGCCGCTGCCGCTGAAGATGTAGAGATCGTTGCCGCCGCGTCCCTCAAGGATGTCATCGCCTGCAAGACCTTCGAGACGGTTGTCCCGTGCATTGCCCTTGATCACGTCATCATAGGTGTTGCCGACCACATCCTCGATACCCGTGCTGCTGGAGAGGGTGAGTGCCAGGTGGGTGGCGTTCACTTGCTGCATGGCGGTATCAGCGAGATCTACGGCGACCGTGCCGGCGAAACCGGAGAAGTCGAAGGTGTCGGTATCACTGTTGTCAGCCTCGACTACCTGGTCGTGTCCAAGGTTGCCACCGGAGAAGACATACGTGTCATTGCCTGTTCCTGCCTCCTGGTAGTCATCGCCGGTTCCGCCTTCCAGTTGATCCGAACCGGTAGCACCGAGCAGTTCATCACTACCGTCATGGCCTCTCAGGACATCGTCTCCAACACGGCCTTCAATCCGGTTGTCACGTGTATTGCCGTCGATCACGTCGTCATACGCAGTGCCAAGCACATTCTCCACACCGGTACTGCTGGAGAGCGTCAGGGTAAGGTGTGTCGCGTTGACCACCTGCACCGAAGTGCTGGCCAGGTCGATTACCACCGGCCCGTCAAGGCTGATGAAATCAAGGGTATCGCTGTCCAGGTTAGCGGCTTCGATCACCGTGTCGCTGCCAAGGTTGCTGCCGTAGAAGACATACTCATCATCGCCACCGCGTCCCTCGAGGGTATCGTCACCTGCCGCACCTTCAATGCGGTTGATCCGCGTATTGCCCTGGATGATATCGTCGTTGGCGCTGCCGATTACATTTTCGATTCCGGTGTTGCTGGAGAAATCCAGGCCCAGGTTGCCGGTATTCACTGTCTGCAGGGTGGTGCTGGCTAGGTCGACGTCCACTGTGCCGGAGAAGCCGGAGAAGTCGAGCGTGTCCGTATCCACGTTCGCCGCCTCGATGATCTGGTTATCATCAAAACCGCTGCCGACGAACAGGTAGGTATCATCGCCCTCTCCACCGATCAGGGTGTCGTTGCCCGCACTGCCATAAAGGCTGTCTGCACCGGTACCGCCATCGAGTGTGTCATCACCCGGGCTGTCGTACAGGGTGTCGGCTCCTTCGCCACCCAGGATCGTGTTGGAACGTGCGTTGCCGGTAATGACATCGTCAAAGGCACTACCGATCACATCTTCAATGCCGGTCGCAATGGTCAGGGTCAATCCCAGGTTCGATGTATTCACATCCTGAAGCGCCGTATCGGACAGGTCTACCTCGACCGTACCGGCGAACGCCGAGAAGTCCAGGGTATCAACATCAGTATCGGTCTGGGCATCATCGGCCTCGATCACCGTGTCACTGCCAAGGGTACCGCCGGAGAAGATGTATGTATCATCGCCACTACGACCCTGGAGGGTGTCATCGCCTGCCCTGCCCTCGATCCGGTTATCCCGTGCATTGCCCTGAATGGTATCGGCAAAATCACTGCCGATGACATGCTCAATACCGGTGTCAGTGGACAGGTCGAGACTGAGATCGCCGACATTCACCACCTGCTCACTGGTGTCGGCCAAATCAACGGCGACGGTACCGTCAAACCCGGTGAAGTCGAGGGTGTCTGTACCGGTATTGGCGGATTCGATCACCGTATCCGTACCCAAAGCGCTGCCGTTGAAGACATAGATGTCATCGCCACTGCGGCCTTCGAGGGTGTCGTTGCCTGCGCCGCCTTCGATCCGGTTGATGCGCGTATTACCCTGGATCACGTCATCATTGCCGCTGCCAACGACATTTTCGATACCGGTGGTGATGGAAAGGTTCAGGCTCAAGTGGGTAGCGTTCACAACCTGCAGGCTGTCATCGGCCAGGTCGAGCTCAACCGAACCGGCAAATCCCGTGAAATCGAGGGTGTCGCTGTCCACGTTGGCAGCTTCTATGACGTCATCCTGCCCCAGGCCGGCTCCTGCAAACAGGTAGGTGTCATCCCCTTCATCGCCTGACAGCGTGTCATCGCCTGTTCCACCTTCCAGCTGGTCAGCTTCGGTACCACCATAAAGGGCATCATTGCCATTGCCGTCGCTAAGTACATCAGCTCCCGCTCCACCATACAGCGTATCGTTGCCATCATGGCCAGACAGTGTGTCGTCTCCGGCACCGCCATCAAGTGTATTGTCACGGGTATTGCCGTCGATGGTGTCATCATGGATGCCGCCGATAACATTCTCTATACCGGTGGTGCTGGAAAGATCCAGGCTCAGGTTGCCGACATTCACCACCTGCAGGGTGTCGTCTGCCAGGTCGACGTCAACTGATGTTGCAAAGATGGAGAAGTCCAGGGTATCGCTGTCGAGATCAGCGGCCTCTATTACTGTATCTGTACCCAAGGCCCCGCCGGAGAAGACATAGGTGTCATCACCACCCCGACCTTCGAGGTAGTCATCACCTGCCCCGCCTTCCAGCCTGTTGGGCCGTGCGTTACCGAGGATAGTGTCGTTGTTTCCGTTGCCGATCACGTTCTCGATGGCCGAACCGCTGGAGAGAGTCAGGGTCAGGTCAGTACCCAGAGCCTGCGCAGTGTTCAGTGCCAGGTCGATATTGACCACCTCGACAAAGCCGGTGAAATCCAGGGTATCGGTATCGACATCCGTCGCTTCATTGATGGTGTCGTTGCCAAGGCCACCACCAGTGAAGACATACACATCGTCACCACCCCGGCCTTCGAGGTAGTCATTGCCCGGGCCACCCTCGAGACGGTTGTTGTCTGCGTTGCCGTAGAGCTGATCGTTATATGCCGTGCCGGTGACATACTCCATGGCACCGCCGAAAACGTAAAGCACGAGGTCCGCACTGTTGACGACTGTGGCAGAGGCCATATCGACCACGACCGGTGCACCAAAACCGGAGAAGTCGAGTGTATCCAATAGTGCACCACCCTCTTCCTGAACGTAATCGGTTCCCAGTCCCGTCCCAACGAAGAGGTAGGTATCATTGTCGGCATTACCCTGTACCGTATCTAAGCCAGCACCACCTTCAAGAATATCGTCACCATTTCCACCGCTTATGATGTCGTCGCCCTCACCACCATCCAGAACATCATTTCCATCATGGCCCCACATGAAGTCGGCACCCAGACCTCCCTCGATGGTATCTGTACCTTCATTTCCATAGATGAAGTCATTGTCGTTTTCACCGTAGATGAGGTCATCTCCCGAGCCACCGAACATCTGGTCGGCGCCGTCACCACCATACAGGGTGTCATTACCCGAACCACTTGACATCAGATCGGCACCTGCGCCGCCATAGAACAGGTCATCACCGTGATCATCCAACATGGTGTCACTATCCAGACCACCATAGAGAGTATCTGAATCGGCACCGCCGTTCATTTCGTCTTCACCGGCCTCACCGTATAGGGTATCGATACCTTCGTTGCCTTCGATGTAATCGTTGCCGGCTTCACCATGGATTTCATCGTTATCCAGACCACCGTAAAGGTTGTCTGCATCATCACCGCCGTAGATCAGGTCTGCACCGGCATCACCCATGATGGTGTCGGTTCTGGCCTCGCCAAACAGGATGTCCTCGCCCTCTCCACCGGAGATGTTGTCGATGCCGTCACCACCCTTGATCCAGTCGTCACCGGCATTGCCCTGCAGGGTATCGTCGCCCGCTTCACCCCAGATGCTGTCGTTGCCGTCACCACCCTCGATATGGTCGATACCGGTCTTGCCCAGCAGCCTGTCGTCACCGTCACCGCCGTAGAGGGTATCGTCACCGGCATCGCCTTGCAGCCAATCGTTCTCGGCATCGCCCCAGAGGGTGTCGTTGTCCATACCGCCGCTGAGCCTGTCTCTGCCGATACCGCCAAGAAGCTCGTCGTCACCGGCGCCACCGAACAGGACATCGTTACCCTCTTCGCCTTCGAGTCGGTCATTGCCTGCATCACCGAACAGCCAGTCACCAGCCTGTCCGCCGTAGAGGCTATCTGCACCGTCACCACCGAACAGCGTATCGCGGGCATCGCCACCGTAGAGCATGTCATCTCCGGCATTACCGATCAGCCAGTCGTGGTCTTCCTCACCCCACAGTTGGTCGTTGTCGAGACCGCCATCCATATAATCAGCGCCGGTTCCGCCGTAGAGCAGGTCGTCTCCTGCATCGCCGAATACTTGGTCATCGCCTGTGTTGCCGTACAGGGTATCGATGCCGGCTGCACCATAGATGATGTCGTTGCCTTCTCCACCATTGATCATGTTGTTCAGCGAGTTGCCTGTAATCACATCGTCATAGACGCTGCCGATGACATTCTCAATCGTCAGGCTCTCGGCGAATGCAGACGAGAGGGTCAGATCGAGTTCACCCGCGAGCACCTGCTGCTGACTGGCGTTGGACAAGTCAACGGTTGCCGGACCGATGAACTCGCTGAAATCGAGGGTGTCGGTATAGACATTGTCGGCCTCGATGATGGTGTCGTGGCCCAGGTTGCCGCCAACGAAGACATAGACGTCGTCGGCATCGCGGCCATACAGGTAATCGTCGCCTGAACCACCCTGGATCCTGTTGCCCAGGGTATTGCCGTAAATGGTGTCCCCGTTGTCACTGGCGATGATATTTTCAATGCCGGTATCGCTGGAGAGTCTCAGGTTCAGGTTGCCCGGATTGACGACCTGCAGGTCGGTAACGGCCAGGTCCACGTTGGCCGCGACACCGAAGCCAGAGAGATCGAATGTATCGCTGTCAATGGCACTGAGCTCGATGATATCGTCGGTGCCCAGACCGGTACCGATGAAGGCGATGGTGTCGTCACCCCGCGATCCGACAACCAGGTCATCCCCGCCGGTGCCGGGCTGGATCCAGCCGTAATCGCCGTAACCAGTTGGGATCCAGCCTAAAACGCCGTCGTCCGGGACCCAGCCATAACTGTCGTCGGTTGGGATCCAGCCATAACCGCCGTCGCCGGCGATCCAGTCGTCACCAAAGCCGGCATACAACTCGTCGTTGCCATCACCGCCCTCGATGTGGTCATTGCCACTGCCTGCGCCGAGGCTGTCTACCCAGGTCTGGAGCTGCTCTGGCGTCAGCGCCTGATCAAAGATGACAATTTCATCGATCCAGCCATGGAAAGCGTCCTGTATCCTGAAATCGTCCAGATCGCCAGGTTCACCTCTGTTGACCCGGATGTCGCCACCCATGACAAAGGGATCGACATTACCGGCCAATCCGCCTGTGTAGCCATTCTGCCCGACAAGTACGCCATTCAGGTAGAGTTGCATGCCGGCATCGCCGAAGCTGAACGCCAGGTGATACCAGGTATCCGCGGCAATTGTCTGACTCGACTGGACAGTCCAGAGCTGGCTCGCTCCCTGCAGGCTAACGCTGAGGTTTTCATTATCAAGTGCTATGCGCAGATCGCCTTCGGTTATGCCGTCAACCGTTGATTTTTCGAACAAGGTCTGTGCGGTGTTGATGCGATCGGTGTTGAACCAGAACTGAATCGTTCCGTTGGTCAGTTCAAATACCGAATCGTGTGCGACCGCCACGTATTCATGGAGAGTATTGCCAAATTCGATTGCCGTACCGGCATCATAGAATACGAGGTCGGACGATGGGCCCGGATCCACCATATCGGGCGATGACAAATACAGGGTAGCGTCTTGCGGGAAGCCAGCCGAGTCTTCCAGCAAGGTTCCGCTGGTCTCGTTGAAGTTCCACCAGGCCACCGGCGGCATCAGGTCGCTGGCAATGATGTCGTCACCTTCATCACCGCGCAGGGTATCGTCTGCCTCGCGACCGATGATGAAGTCGTCTCCGGCGCGGCCTTCTATGGTGTTCTCGCGCAGGTTGCCCCAGATCTCGTCAGCGTAGGCGCTGCCGATCACGTTCTCGATGCCGGTGCCGCTGGAGAGCGTGAGCTGCTGGTGATCGACATTGAGCACCTGCAGATCGGTCACTGTCAGGTCGATGGTGATGCCACCGGCGAGGCCGCTGAAGTCGAGGGTATCGGCCAGGTTGTTGCGGTCCGGGTCTTCCTCACCTGTTTCGAATACCTGGTCGCTGCCCTGATTACTGTCGGTGAAGTAGTAGATGTCGTTGCCGAGCTGGCCGTAGAGCAGGTCATCGCCCTGACCGCCGGTGATGCGATCATCACCACCCAGATCGGGATGGGTCAGCATGATCTCTGCGCCGCTCTCATCGAGGGAGACCAGGTAACCGCGGTCACCGGTGATGATGTCGTCCTTGCTGCCACCTTTCAGAATGTCGTGGCCCTGGCCACCAAAGATGATCATGGGCACCGAGGAGGTGGATGCATCCAGGATATCGTCGTCTGCGTAACCCGGATAGATGTCGTAGGGCCGCTGGGTGTAGAAGACGCTGAAGTCATCTTCGTTTTCGGTCAGGTTGACCGTCAGTTCGTCATTGCCCAGGCCAGTGTAGATCGTGGTGATGGTCTGCACGCTGTTGTTGTAATGGGTTCCATCGATGTCGATGGTGTCATCACCGAAACCGGTCCAGAGGCTCACGCCGCTGCTGAAGTCGCCGTCGGTACGGTAACTGATTGCACCGTCGGCCAGGCCGAGCATGTAGATGTCATAGGTTTCAGGCACATCGTTGAGATCGTTGGCATCATCGTACGGCGGTACGTTGGGATCCCTGGCCTGGGCCCTGCTGAGCTGATCGGTAATCAGTACATCGGTGTCACCTACCAGGCTCGCCTCGTCGCTCACCATCAGCTGGTGGCTGCCGGCACCGGCGTCGATGTTGAGCCAACCGTCGATGTCGTGCAGATGGCCGAGCAGGAACGTGGTGTTATCGGACTGATCGTATTCCGCCCTGGAGGAGACGTAGATCCGCTCATCGCCGGCACCCAGGTTGAGGTTGGTATTGGCAGTGGTGCCCTGTACGCTGAAGACATCATGGCCATCACCGAGATCGATATTCAGGTAATCGATACCGTAGTAGTTGATGCCATCCACGCGGGTCTCGACAACCGCAGTCGCGGGCTCGATTATCTGTGCAGGCTTGACTACCGCCTCTCCATCACCGCCGGTGGTCACGTCGATAGTGAAGTCATCTGCGTTCAGCTTCTCAATCAACAGCTCGTTGCCGTCCTGGGTTGCGCTGTACGTGGTCTGACCGTCGGTATTGATCAGCACTACCAGGCCCTCGACCACCTCGGCCACACTGAGATTACCGGTCACGCTGAAGTCGAATACCATCTCAGATGCGTCAGCACTATCAGTCAGGGTGACGCTCCAAGTATCACCGTCACGAGGCGCTCCACCGAACTCGACAATACTTCTCTTCGCTGTAGTGGCTACTTCAACGCTGAAGTCGTTCCCGGCTAGGTTCTCGATGAACAGCGTCTCGCCCTCGTGTACCGCGCGGTACTGCGGCAGGCCGTTGATATTGATCTGTTCTGCAAGGGCCTGGACCACGGTGGTGAGGCTGACGCTGCCACTCACGGTGTAGTCGAAGGTCATGACCGAGCTGTTGTCGGCATCGGTCAGGGTGACGCTCCAGGTCTCACCGTCCTGAGGCGCGCCATGGAACTCGACGTTGCCGCTCAGGGCCTCGCCGGTCAGCAGGCTGGTATCGATATCGTGGATCAGCAGATCGTCATACTCACCCTGGAAGATGATATGGAAGACGTTATCGTGCTTGGTGACCAGTACGTTGTCGGTGTACGGCCATGCCGGATCGCGGGTCGCCTCGTCAAATACCGGGTCAATATCGCGGCTCGAGCCATTCGGGTTCAGGATCGGGCTGATTGCCTTGTAGAGATCAACGGCCGATGCGTCGTAGTCGATCGGATCGGTCACATGCTCGATCCATTCACCTATATCGTTCTGGAGCATGAAGCTGAGGGTGAAGGTGCCATCTGCAGCGTTCATGGTGATGGTCTGCACGTTGTTGAGCAGCTGCTCGGTGGTACCGTCGCTGTAGGTACTGACGAATACATTCACCGAAGCGTTCGGGCTGGGCAGCAGTCCACTGGTCTCGATGGTCTCGCCCCAGGTGATCTGGTCGAAGTCCACACCGGCCTGGTCGCGAACGAAGCTGATGCTGTAGCTGACCTGTCTGGGTACCGGCGGTTCATGAACCTCGACACGGATGTCGTCGAAGTCGAAGAGGCCCTGCAGCCTGGTTTCGATATCGGATTCACCCAGTCCGTATGCCAGGGTAACCATGGAGTAGCCATCGCCGCGGGTGTAGTACTGGCCTTCGGTGACGGTGGTGAATTCGCTGCTGTCGCGATACACGATCACCAGGGTCTCGCCAGTAGCCAGGGCGGTAAATGCCGCATCGGCCAGGGTATTGATTGCATCTGCAAGGCCCGCGGCCACATCGGCCATGGAGTCGAGGGCATCACCGGCGGTTACCGTGTAGCTGAATACGCTGGTGACATCGTCCACAGTGATCGAGACTGACCAGGTCTCCCCTTCTGCAGGCGTGCCGAGCAACTGGGCAGTGGTGGTGCTGGTTTCTGCATCGATGACCTGGTAACCGGAGATGAAGTCGTCACCGACGATCAGCTTGTTGAACTCCATGCTGAACTCGGTTGCAGACAGGTTGGTGACCAGCAGGTTGCCGCCGATGTTGGTTGCCACGAACGCATCGCCGAATGCGGTATCTGCGTTTATTGCCGCGGCCAGGCCTGCTGCCACTTCGGTAAGGGTGTTGCCCGCAACGACTGTGTAGCTGTAGCTGGTGGTGAATTCACCGTCGGTGATCGAAACTGTCCAGACCTCATCGGCGACCGCCTCAGTCAGCAGTACAGCGGTGGCAGCCTTATCGTTATCGATGATGTAGCTGCCGACATCGGCGAAGACCATGCTGAACTCATCACCTGCCGAGTTGGTTACCTGCAGGCTGGTTCCGTCAGTCCAGGCGGTGAAGGCACCTTCATAGGCATCGGCATCGTTAATTGCACTTTCGAGACCTGCCACGACATCAGCCAGCGTATCATCGGTTACAACCGTGTAACTGTAGTTTGTGGTGAGGGCATCCACAGTGATCGCAATCGTCCACACATCATCAGCTACAGGCGTACCGAACAGCACTGCAGTGGCACTGGTCGTGCCCCTGGCAACGGTGTAACTGTCGACACCATCGAAGTCCACGCTGAATGCATCGCCAGCCAGGCTGGTGACTACCAGTCGCTCACCAACTGCTATGGCGGTAAACGCATCATCCGCGTTTATTTCACTGGCGAGTCCTGCCGTCACATCTGCCAGCGTATCATCGGTTACAACCGTATAACTGTAGACGTTGATGTCTGCACCAACATTGATCGTGACTGTCCATACGTCATCAGCAACAGGTGTTCCAACCAGGCTTGCCGTGATGGTAGTGTCATACGCTGCCCTGCCATTATCGATGATGTAACGATCGGCATTATCGAATGTCAGTCCGAACTGATCGCCATCGGAGTGGCTGACAACCAGGCTGTCACCGCTGGCTGTGGCGATAATTGCCTGATCCAGCTCGGTATCTGCGGTGATCGCGCTTGCGAGGGCTGCAGCCACATCGGCCAGGGTGTCATCGGTCACAACGATGTAGCTGTAGTTGCTTATAAAACCGGCAACCGTGAGTAAAACCGTCCAGACATCACCGGCTACAGGCGTACCCATCAACTGAACAGAAACCGCCGTATCGTAGCTCTCGTTGTAGCTGGCGACCATCTGGATATCAAAGCCCGTACTGAACTCGTCGCCGGCCAGGTTGGTTACGACCAAGCTGTCGCCATCGGCGTTTGCTGCGAATCCACTTCCAGCATCCGCATTGATCTCGGCTGCAAGTCCCTCGGCGATTTCGGCCAGGGTAACGCTATTGCTGACCACGTCGAAGCTGTACTCCAGAGTGCTGTCACCTGTGGTCAGCTGGACACTCCAGACCTCGCCTGCCAGCGTCATCTCTACCCCATCCTCGGCCAGGTAGAGATCGATCACCGTGGAGCGTGAAGTCTCGGAGTCCACCGTGTCCACGTCGGTGGTACGCAGCAAGTAGGTACCGCTGGCGGCCTGGACGGTGATGGTCTGGATCTCGGAGACCGTCGGCATGTCGAGGCCAGTCAGGGTATTGCCGGTGAGCAGACCGATATTGTCCGTGACGTCGCTGCTGTCGTTGACCACCAGGGTGTCGCCAGCGTCGCCACCGCCATTGATGGTGAGCAGTGCGGCGATCGGATCGACCAGGTTGTCGATGCTGCCGACAACGATGTCGTCTGCCCCGGCACCGGTCTCGATGCTGGTGTGGCCGGAGATGGTCTGTACATATACATCGTCCTCGCCCTGGCCGAAGGAGATGTTGGTGGCGCCGGTGTGGGTGCTCTCGATGGTGAAGTCGTTGTCACCGGTACCCAGCTCGATGTTCAGGTTCTCGAGGTGATAGTAGGTGATGCCACCGGCGATCTCGCGACCGTTGATGATGGTGTTGCCGCCCATGCCGAGGCCGGTCAGGGTGCTCTCGGTGAGAACGCCGGTATCGTTGGACGGGCTGTTGCCGTGGAATACGGTGACCGTATCGACCTGGGTCGTCTCGTCGACGCGGATATTCGGGTTGATCGGCGTGTAGTAGTACTGGTTGCCGATATCGGGCTTGGCCAGCACGATGGTGTCATTGGTGCCGGTAATCGTGGCCGTACCTGATGTCGGAGTGATCACAGTGACATCGGTGATATCGAAGGCCATGCTGAAGCCCTGGTCGGCATCATTGGTCACTGTAATGGTGCTGCCATCCACAGTGGCTGAGAAGTCGACCAGCAGAGCATCGGTGGCAATGTCCGTGCTGTTGTTGCTGTTGATACCTGCAGCGATGGCCGTGGCGATATCGGCGAGCGTATCATCGGAGAGCACGGTATGGGCAACAACAACTACTTCGTCAGCTTCGGTCGTCAGCTCAAGGCTCCAGACCTCGTCTTCTGCAGGCGTTCCGCCCAGTTCCAGTTCATCGTTTAAGATGTAGTGCGTACCCTCGGTCGGCGTGGTGGTGACCGCATCGGCGATCTCGAATACCGCATCGAAGGTCTTGCCTGCACGGTTGACGATCTCGAAGCCGCCGTTCTGGATTTCTGCAACGTAGTTGGCCAGCAGCGAATTGTCGGTACCGTCACTGTTGAGGTTCCCGTTGATCAGTGCCGCCAGGGCGGCTGCGATTTCGGCAAGGGTGTCGCCCTCTTCCGTGATGCAGGAAACTGTGACCAGCTCACCATCTTCGTTGGTCAACTGGACGCTCCAGGTTTCACCGAGCACCGCCGTACCACCCAGACCGACGTTGAGTCCGTGCGGATCGTGCACGGTGTAGCTGCCGTCGGTGGTGGCACCGTTGGGCACGATCTCGAAATTGGCGGTGAAAGGTTCGCTCGCGGCGTTGACCAGTGCCAGTGTCGCCGTACCTGCAGTTTCAACATCAGGTTCAAAGCCAGCCACGTAATCAACCAGTGTCTGGATATCCTGGTTGATGATATCTGCCAGGGCCCCCGCGATATCGTAGGGAGTATCGCCCAAGGCAACCGTGTACTCGGCACTGACGATATCACCATCCTCGTTGATCATCTCGACGCGCCAGACCTCGCCTTCTGCTGGCGTACCGCCAAGATCGATGTTGATGCCATCCGGGTTACTTCCCCAATCGCTGGTGAAGGTAACGGTGTAACCGGAGACCAGCGGCAGGTAAGCCGAGCTGATATCTTCAGCCAGGGCCTGGGTGACCGTCTCTATGTCATCGCCTGCACCGACCGTGTAAGTCGAAACATCCTCGTCATCGTCGACGGTGGTATCCGGGTCGAGGGTCAGGATCCAGGTTTCACCTTCCATGGCCGGGGTTATCGGGGTGATCAGGCGGAAAGCACCCACTGTCCATTCGACGCCCTGATAGAGACTCTGAACCGGGGCACCGCTGATCGTCGCGTTGCCATGACTACTGATGACGTTACTGGAGTTTCTGACCTCGAAATCCACATCGAACGATGTGCCGTCAGGTTTCTTCAGGCGCAGCTTGCTGTTGCCAAGGATATCCACCAGCGCTTCGGCCTCGATGCCGATGCCGATGCCTGCATCGTTGATATCTTCTGCCAGTGCACGGACGACCTTCGAAAGTGCACGACTGTCTGCAGTGACGGTGTAGGTATATACATGGGTATCATCGATCGTGATCTTCCATGTGTCGTCGATATTAGCCGTACCACCAAGGGCCACCATGGCCTCGAGCCAGCTCAGGGATGCCAGGTCGTCCTGGTTTGGTGTGCCCATGAACTCAACGCGGCCGGTCAGGTCACCAATGCTGGTACCGCCAGCATCCTCGATATCCAGGCTGATCGTAAACGGCGTATCGTTAGCAAACGACAGGATCTCACCTGAGACATCGGCGACATCCAGGTTACTGCCGAAGGCCGAGCCAGTGAGAAGGGTGAAACCATAGAGGTAGTCGTCCATGCGCGGATCGAAGCCCGGACGTTCGCCGACCAGGGCGTTGAAGTGGAAGGCATCATCGTCGCTGAGCTGTGCCACGGTTTCGGCAACACCGTCACCATCCACATCGACAGTGACCACGCCGACATCGCTTAGCGTACCGTCGGCCAGCGGGAAGTTGGTCTCTTCGGGCAGGCGGAACGGATCGTTCAGGTAGCGCTCTTCATCGACCTGGACGCCTCCCTCGATGGTGAGCGGTCCGCGGATGGCGTTGACGCGCTCTTCGAATGCCGGGAATACCAGAGCGTCGCCGCCGTCAAGGACGCTGTCGTCGATTGCCATCACGTGAACGGTCTGTGGTGCACTCCAGTTGGAATCAGTAAAGACCACCTGCTGGGTGATATTTGCACCGCCCTGGCTGTCCGGATCGATAACCACGTTCAAGGTGAACTCATCATCGGGAATATCACTGCTGATTGTCACTACCCGACCCCGGATGATGATGTCGTACTCGTCGTAGACCAGGGTGCCGGGAACAGGATTGCCAAAGAGTTCTTCAGACAACAGCTGCTCGCCGAGTTCTGCAGCCACCGTGGCCAGGGTATCACCAAACAGCACCTCGTATTCCACGGTCGCTGTGCCACCCAGACCTGTGAGGATCAGTGACCAGGTATCGCCCACGGCCACATCACCGCCGGTCTCTACGGTGCGCTCGACCAGGTCCCCGGTTTCGTCGTCACGCTTCTCACCATACAGTGCGACACCTTCGGTATCCGGGGTGATAGCAAAGCCGGTGAAGAACGGGGCATCGTCGGTTACGCGGAGTTTGTAAATCCCTTGCCCTGCGTCAGATATATCCTCTGCGAAGTAAGCGCCATCCATATTGATCGCAGTCACCAGTGCGCTGACGATATCTGCCTGGTCTTCATCGGCGCCGACCTTGTAGAAGAATACGCTGTTGGCCGTGCTGCTGTAGTCCTTATCCAGGACATCGTTCGACAAGTCGGCAATCACATCGTCGTGCAGCGTCTCCAGCCCGATCTTGGTGTTGATGCCACTCAGGGTCAGTATCCAGGTATCACCCTCGATCGCCTGCCCGGTCAATTCGATCTCGACCCGGTCGGTAGCGGTATGGACCTGCAGGGCCTCGTTTTCACCAAAGGCGGTATCTGGATTGAAGGCGTCATCCGAGTTGTAAGTACGGGTCAGTTGCGGAACCACGTCGACCACAACCTCTTCACCGGCAAGCAGCTCACCTGTCAGTGTCAGCGTGTAGCTATCTACCCTCGGTTGATATTCGTCAGCATACTCTTCGGACATGCGCAGGCTGATTTCGTAGCGGCTGCTGCTGTCCGGCTGTTCTGACCAGGTATTGAGCGGCGACAGTATGTATTCGCGGCTCTTGGCATCGTAGCCGGTAATTATTGCCGACTGTCCCTTGCCTGCACCCTCCACGATGGTCAGGTACTTGTCTTGCAAGGCAAGTGCATCCTGGTTTTCATCATGTCGTGGCAGTGAAATGATCAGGTCGTAGTCAAGGCCATGCCAAACAGAATTGATCGTCCGCCACTGGTTGGAGGCGAGTTCCGGATATTGCGCAACCAATTCATCGGAGAATGTAGCTATAGAGCTGACGCGGACCTTGTATGTACCCGCCTCTGTGAAGACATACTCGATGAATGGATCCAGTCCATGGCTATCACTGCCCAGATCTACCGCGTCGTTGCTGGCCTGGTTGTTGGGATCCGCATAACCGAACCAATCCTCGACAACCAGTTCATCCGGCGTCAGGGTATCGTCGTCCGACTTGTAGATCTCGATCTTGGGACTGACGGTAGCACCTACCTGGGTGTAAATCGGCACTTGGTAATAGTAGGTAACAGGCACCCACCCGTAGATGGGTATACCGAGGAAGGACCCAGTCTGTTTCCACTCGAGAACCGTGTAAGACCTGGTCTCCCAGTGTGAGAGCACAGGAATCGGGAACGCATCATTGACCAGTTGGGTCTTGTCGATATCGAACAGGCCACGCACCTCGCCACCACGATCGGTCGAGAAGCTGAGCGGGTCGATATAACCATTTCCTGGGTTCTTGTCCTCTATCTGGATTCTTGTCTTAACGCCATTGGCATTTTCAACCAGCGTTACATCGTAGACAGCACTTATTCCATATGTGGCCTTGTTTATCTCCTCAACGAAGAGACCCAGAATATGCGAGAGTGTCTGATCATTCTTATTTTCAATTGAAGCGGGTGATGTCCAGGTGACACGCACGCCATCGATCACGATACTCCACTCTTCACTGTACCTGACGGCTTCCTCATCGGTCAGTTCACCGTCTGCCCCGACATTCGACGCGTAATCCCAAACCATCGTCGTGTAAAGGGCTTCGGTCTGGACTTCTTCTACTGAATCATAGGCCTTGCGTACCAGGTCGATCGGGCCGAGAGCGACGACCGCATCGGTACCGGTTGATGTGACAATGATCTTGCCACCCACCACCGTGGCACTAATGTCAGCACTGTTGGCGGTTGCCCATTCGTTAATCCAGGCAGCCAGTGCATTGGCAGCCACAGCAGAATCCCCTTGCTCTGCAGGGTACTCTTCCTTGACGCCATCATTATCCAGATCGATGAACCACTTATCACCCGTACGGTTCGGTCCATAATCACCAAGGGTAATGACCTGCTCCCAATCCACGTCAGGCTCACCGCTTTCGGCCATGGAGACAGTGCCAATAACATCTGGTGTAGCAATCGTTCCACCCGCTGTAAATGAGCTAATATCCATTGTTGTCCGATAGATGTAAATCTTTTCAGCATTGTTGAAGGCATCATAGTCACCACTGACATCACTGGCGACTCCTAATGCAACACCACTAAGACCACCGGTATTATCAACCGGAACCGTGTAACCATTGACACTACCGATTACACTCCATGTTTCTTGTTCCGCCGCAGTTCCTTGCGTGCTGGTAAGAACTACCGTGGCCGCTGCATGCACTTCGCCATCGATTACCTCGTCAGGCGTCGTACCATCACCAGGGTTATTGTCCCCGTCATGGTCATAGGCAATGGTAGGCGTGTTGGCCAGTTCATCAGCAGTACCTCCTTCACGGAAGATTACAAGGATACTGCCGGAATTGAATGCCTTATATCCATCACTAGCACCTTCTGTATCAATATCAGACGCCAGGTCATTGGCAACTTCAGTAGCGTCATGCGAAGGATTCTTATTGTAGGTAAAGGTAATGTCATCCGCTGGATCTGTCGTTGTATAGAGTGCAACCTCCCAGCTATTGTCATTCGACAAATTGAAATCCGCGATATCGAACACAGCCACCGAAGCAGTACCATCCGTGAAACCACCATCGGTAACTGCTTTGGTGATTGTCGCTGATATAGCAGATGACCAGTTCAATTCAGAACCGCCGAAGACAAGTTCACTGCTATTCCGGGTAATAGTGAAATCGGTATACCCGTCAACTATTCCATCAGAACCAGTATCATCAAATGCATCTTCCAGGTCACCGGCAATGAGACTTGGAGTATCATTAAGGCCGGCCGTTACTTGTTTTGTCACCCCGCCGACACTCAATGACCACTTTTCGTTCTCATAAACTGTTCCGCCGAGATTGACAACCAGTTCACGGCTGTTCCAGGTAATGGTTCCATCCAAAGTGAAGGACAGACTACCGGCGGTACTCGTCTGTGCAGGCAGAGTGCCGGTGATCGTGGCAGGCGCACTGCCATCAGGCGTGTGTGTTCCGCCCGGATCGATTTCTATACGGATGGTTATGGGATCACCATTGCTGATGATTTCCAACACATCGTCCGGACTGCTGACCGTAAGATCAATGCCACTGTTATTCGTATCATACGTCTCGATAGCAGTCTCAAGGGCATTTGCTAATGACGATGCTTGGCTTCCAGCTGTAGCCGTGCCAGCCAGTGCATCGTTGATATAAATATTCCAGATGTGCCCGTCGACTATGTTGTCAATGCTGATTTCGACCTTCTGGAACTCGATGGCACTGTCAGTGCTGTCTACCGGCTCGACACGGGTGATGATGCTGCCCGCCGGATTGATGGGCAGGGTCAGGGCATCGGGATAAGTATCACCAGCCAGGTTGAAGGCGTACTGGAAGGGATTACCATCGTCATCCAGGATGTTTGTGTTTATTGCACCCTCGATGATCAGGCTGATATAACCGGTATTGTTGACGGTGACCTTGAAGCGGGAGTCTGCATTCTCATAGACCAGGTCTTCATCATCATCGGTATCACCGGTGATGGCTTCAGCAAAGGCCTTGGCAACATCGACCAGGGTATCATCCGAGTCGACGGTATAATCGTAATCGCGGTATTGGAGGCCGAGGTTCCAGGTATCTCCATCCGTTACCGTAGTGCCGTCAACTCCGGTGCCTACCAGCTTCAGTTCGACCTTGGTGAAGTAGAGGTTGCCAGTATCCTGGACCGTATCGCCATCAACTGCCTCGTCATCGCCGGGTTCGAGCATGTAGTCGCTGATCTCGAATTCGTAGATGTCGTAGGTGCCGTCACCGGCGCCCTGGATCCGTACATAGGGCACGTCGGAACCGATGATAACGGCGCCATCATCACCAACATGGTATGCGGCGTTACCAATTTCCGGATCGTAGAAGGTGAAGAAGTTGACACCGTCCTCGCCTGTATCTATATCCCGCGGATCCACATCCTGAGAAGTGATATGGGTATTATCTGCCTCTGGCAATGGTTCAGGCTTGAACAGGAAGCCACCTACCTCGTGACCTTCTATGGAGACCTGGAGCTCGTAGTCAACACCTTCCGGTACCACGCCAACCTGGAGTCCGCTGTAGGGCCACCAGTTCTCCACTTTCAGGTAATAGGTGCGCTCTGTTCCATCCAGGTCTGCACGGTTGAAGGTGTAAGTGAGATAATCGTCCAGCCAGCTGGTGCTGCCTGAAGCGCCGTACCTGGAATCATAGGGATTCGACCAGCCCCAACCCCTGGCAACTCTGACCTCCACCCCATCGTCGTCTTCACCGTCATCGTCGGCATCAACACTCTCCAGGGTGTACAGGCTCAGGCGGCTCGCCCATATGAGCTCGTCTCCGTAGGTGAAACCGTGATCGATGTCGAAGATACCCTGCAGCGACGATTTGTAAGTAATGACATCGGGGTCACCATCATCTTCATCGATGAACATGTCATCCGTGATGGTGAATTCATAGAAGTCTGCATGACCATCACCGGAGCCGAGGATGGTCAGGTGCGGCCACACCGTGGCGTTCTTGATCTCGTTGTGCGCGTTGGCATTCCAGTCAGGCGCATCGATATTCAGCGCAGTGTAGATGCTGTCATGGATGCCGGATTCGATCATCACTGCCAGTCCGAAATCGCCGATTATCCGCTGCTCTCCATCCACTCCTTCGGTGAAAGTCAGGGTGAATGGCGTAGTATCGGAGATGTATATATGTCTGCTTCCGGCTTCTACACTGGCGGAGAACAGACCACCGTTGTTGATATCGGTAGCAAGCGCAGAAGCGACACTGCTCAATGTATCTGTATCGGCAATCGTATGACTGTAGGGATTACCGTTGATATAAATCCTCCAGGTCTCACCCACCACCAGGTCACCGGACAGGGTCAGCCATGAACTGGTTATCCGGCTGAGGAACCCTGAACCGAGCTGTACATAGTCGGTAGGCTCAATGACCTTGACCTCGCCATTATCCTGGATGACCAGGACACCTGGTGCGTCATCGTCGTGTATCTGCACATCAATGGCATCCGGAACCAGGATCTCTCCATTGGAGCCGGCGGTGTAGACGTAGCTTGTACCATCCTGCAGGAACGCTTCGTTGGTAAGGTTGGTACCGAGGGTCAATGTCCACTCGGTTCCCATGACGATATTCAGATCGTCCTCGTCGAGGCTCACCACCAGGCTGGACCAGTGGGTGTCGCTCTGCTGGCCGGTGATAGTGCCATTGGCGAGAGACTCGACAGCAGCTGACTCCGCGCGTCTCAGTTCAACGGTGAAAGGCCTGCCGTCGTTGCGAACGAGATGGACACCTGCACCTGCCGGGGTCGCATCCGGTGTGGAGGCACCCTTGATATCGAGTGTTCCAACTGCCTGGGCGCCTGGATCTTCGACACTGAAACTGACCGTCAGGGTTTCGGAAGCAGTAATCGTTATGGTGGAGACGTCTGCCGAGGCCGTGAAGCTTGCATTGGTGTCGGTATCGATCAGCAGGGCCAGTGCTTCTGCCACGTCACCCAGGGTATCATCAGTCTCAACCTGGTAGGCGTAGACAAAGCCGCCATTAAGCGTCAGCGACCAGACATCTCCTTCATTGAAGGGTCCTGCCAGGGTGACCCTCTTTTCAGTGTCGGAGACATCGACGATATTCGCAGTTCCTGGTGCCTCGGGTGCAGTCACCGATACCTGGATGGTAAACAGTCCTGTTCCTTCGTCGATATTGATCTGGCTGGTGAACGTGGTGTCGATTACTGCATTATAGGTTCCAGAGTCTGCAATGGCTGCACTGAGCCCCTCTGCAACATTGGCGCGACTGGCATCCATGTCACCTTCGACGATATCGGTTTCCTGGACGGTGTAGGTATACGGTGATCCATCCAGTGTCACTGTCAGGCTCTCACCTTTGATGACGTCACCACCGACCAGTACAGAGGCTGCGACGTACTCAGCCAGGGCCGTATATTCGGTACTGCCGGCCAGAGTAGCCAACCCAAGGGCAACATCTGCAAGGGTGGAAATTTCCGTTTCTACAGGGTACTTGTACTCGATTCCATTGAGAATGAGCGACCAGACGCTGCCTTGAGTTACAAAACCTGTTGCAGGATCCACAACGCCATCCAGGCTACCGTCCAAGGTCGCGATTGCATCGTCGTACGCTTTATCACCGCTGACAGTAACCGTGGCCTGGGTACCGGTTATGCTTGCCGTGCCATCGGAATCGCCGGCAGCTGCAAAGGTCACTGCGAAGAGTTCTACAGTTGAACTGATGGTGATTGTCTCATTGGCAACCGAGACACTGTAAACCAGCGGATCCAGTTCGTTGGTGAGAGCGGTTCCGATGGCCGCTGCAATATTGGCCAGGGTATCGCCCAACTGAACGCTGTAGTCGTAGGAGACACCGTTGAGCCTGAGCGACCAGAGCTCTCCGGACTGCGGAGTGCCGCTGAGGGTGATGTCCGCACTGCTGTAGGACGCGATAATCTGGTATTCGAAAGCCGGTGGTCCGCTGACGGTAATGGTATCGGTACCATCGAACTCTGCTGTCAGGGCCTGGTCCATGTCGCCATTGATGGCATCGGCAAGCCCATCGGCCACGCCGGAAATAATCACACCCAGGAAGTTATCAAGCGTATCTGTCACGATCTCATGGGAGATACGTGCATAGTGGGTGCTCTCTTTCTCATCATCACCGATGGCGCGGACAAAGATCTCCTGTGGCGTTGCCCAATCGTTTTCATCGAAGGTAAGACTGGTGACCAGTTCCTCACCACCCACGATCTTCTTGAAGATCTCTATCTCGCCATCGATGCTTGTCAGTATTATCTCGACAGTACCGGTAGGCTGCTTGGTAAGTACCACAGAGTAACTGTCTTCTGCGAAGTCACCGTTGGCAATGGTCGGATCTTCAGCAACCGTAGTATTGTCATCGGTCGGTAGAATCAGTACTGATGCCGTATCGTTATCGATCACCTCGACAACCACACCGGGAACGATGAGGCCGTCATAGGCGCCACCATCTGCAGGTTCGTCGCCCTGCTGAACCTTGTGCTGCAGGTTGATGACCATGTTGCCTTCGGCAAGAGTGTCATCCACTGGAACAGTGACATAGATCGCCTGTTTCTCGAACCAGTTGGCGCGAGTGAACAAGACAGATGTGCCTTTTTCAGTTCCCTCGACAGAAAGATCTTTGGTTACTGCGACACCGTAACCGCCTGCCAACTGCTCGCTCTCGGTGAGCGGCACCGGTTGAACCGAGATGCGGACATTCTCTTCCGGTGCGCAGGTCAGTACCAGCCAGTAGCGGTTGACGATCAGGCCGGTATCGGTGGTGGCTTCCTCGAATACACGCAGCGGCCCTTCGTCCATAATCACCATGACACCGGGTTCTTCGTTGTCTCCAACCTTGGTCGAGATGTCCTGCACGAAGATGGCGTTGTAGGCCTGGACCAAACTGCTGGCATCGTGTTCGATGAGGCCACTGTGGCCTTCGAGACTGTTGCTGACCACGGTGACGGCCTTGCCGTCGCTGCCGCCTATATTGAAGGTATCACTGCCGACACCCCCGACCACTTCGAGGGCAACCGATTCGCTGGTACTTTCGATGAAGAAGCGGTCGTTGCCTTCCAGGGCGTCTACAACGATCTTCTCGATGCCGCCGTAGGTGATGAAGAGGCCGGAACCGTAGACACCCTCGTCTGTGATCACGAAGTCGTCGCCGAACTCGGTACCGATGACAGTGAGGGTATCGAAGCCGTCGCCGCCCTCTACCCGGACCGGCGCGTTGACGGTGAAGGAGATGAAGTCCGCACCCTGGCCACCATTGATGTTGGTGTAAGGTGCCTTGGGATCGTCCGGGTTGACCTTGACGAAGGCGCGGATGCGGAAGGTGTCGTCGTCTTCGTCGCCGAACAGGAAGAGTTCCGCCTTGTTGCTGTAGACGGTGAAACTGTCGTTTCCGAAGCTGCCGCGCAGGGTTGCGTTCTCGCTGATACCGTT
The DNA here is from genome assembly GCF_002020805.1 of Solemya velesiana gill symbiont. Taxonomy (GTDB): domain Bacteria; phylum Pseudomonadota; class Gammaproteobacteria; order Chromatiales; family Chromatiaceae; genus Sedimenticola_A. The sequence goes on from NZ_MPRJ01000004.1 coordinate 34,202, forward strand.
GCTCAGGAAACCGCGGGTAACCTGGGTGGTCTCGAAGTAGTCTTCCTCTGCCAGGCCGTTGTCCGGGTTGGTGCCGTCGCGTGCAGATGCAAAGACCTGGCCGACCTGGAAGGTGTCGTCGCCGGCATCTCCGAAGATGACCAGCGGAGAGAGCGTATCGTCGAGCACGAAGGTATCATCGCCCTGGCGCCCGAAGATCTGGATGGATCCATTGATGTTGCCGTCGTAGTTGACCCGTTCGACAAACCCGTTATCCACCGGTTCACGGTTCTCGTCAACCTCGATGGCCGCAACCATGCCCTGGCCGATTGCCTTGTTCGCCCGCAGCAGGAAGAAGTCAGACTCGTTGGTACCGAAGATTCGCAGCGAATCGACGCCAGGATCAGTGCCAGGACCGTCATCAAATACGTTGATCCGGGAAGCACCCAATCCGGACAGCCCGATATCATACTGATCGCTGCCATTCAGGCCATGCAGGCTCAGTTCGGCGCCGATACCATTCAGGTAGGTCTGGTTGCCGTACTGGTCGTAGTTCACCAGGAACAGTTCGTTACCTGATCCACCATAAATATTGGTGATTCCCTGGCTCGACTCTATGATGATGATGTCGTTATTGACCCCGGCTGTGGGCACTTCATCACCAGTAAAGATCGAGGTGGAACCGGTATGCGTGGAGGCGATAAAGAAGGTGTTGTTACCGTTGCTCAAACGCAGTTCAAGATTCTCAAAACCCTCGTAGTGGATACCAACGGTCATTCCCAGGCCAGAGATGGTGGTCGTGGTCAGCGATCCCTGCTCTTGTGCTAGGTCGCCACTGTCGATGACCCACAGATAATCTGCATCACCTGCCGTCTCTCCGTCGGCAACGAGTGTCAGGAGACCATTGGAGATCGAGTTCAGGGTACTGTCGTATTCGTTTCCTGTAACTGTACTTCCGACGTGAACCTGGTCATTTCCGGCACCCGTATTGACGTTGGTGGCCGCATTGATAGTCTCAATGTATATGACGTCAGCGCCAGTACCACTGGTCACATTGGTGTCTACACCGGTGCCACTGTGAGTGCTTAGGATGGTGAAGGTGTTCGCGTTGGCCGCATCACCCATGTTGATGTTGACGGTCTCGAGGGTGCTGTAGAGAATGCTGCCACCCATTCCGAGTCCGGTGATGGTTTCGTAGGTCAAGGTGCCGCTATCGTCTGCATTATCGCTGGTATCATCGAGATCAAGGATATCGGAATCGTTGGCGCCCTGGCCGTTGACCTTCAGCAGTGCACCGATCTCGTTGACTGTTCCACCCGTATTGGTACCGTTGTCGACATCCGCATTGCTGCCCACGTAGACGATGTCGGAACCAGCCGCCAGGTTGAGGGTGGTCTGGGTATGAATTGCCTGCACGGCCAGGATATCCTCGCCGGAGCGGGTGTTGAACTCGACGAACTCGACGTTCGAATAGGTAATGGTCGTTGCCGCCTCGCCGCTGGCCGTTATGGTGCCGACCCCGGCTTCCGAATCGTGGGTGAACAGGTCGCGATTGTCGGTACCGGTGACCACCAACCTGTCGTCATTGGCCGTATTGTTGTCACTGATGGTGATATCACCCTCGGTGCCCTGGGGCACGGTGACCAGGTAGTGCTCGTATTCGGAGTCGTTGGCGGCGTTGTTGAGAACCACCTTGCCACGCCAGGAGACGACGCCGAGCAGCTGGGCGCCGACACGGATGACGTTATCGAGGTCGTTGACCACGAAGGTGTTGTTGCTGGCGCCACCGATGATCTCCGCCTCTTCGAAGAGGTTTCCGAGATCCTCAACAACGGCATCAGCGTCATAGCGGTCGCCTGCATCAGCCAGTTCGGTATCGGGATCGAGGCCCTGTGCAAACGGCGTTACACCATCATCCTGGTAGAGGGTACCGACAACCAGGTAGTTGTTGAACAGGCTCACATCCGAATCGAAGGTCTCCAGCAACTTGTCGACATCGGTGGTCTCTTCGTCCGCTTCGTCGATCTCGCCGTCTTCGTCGTCGTCTATGCCGTTGTAGATACTCCAGCTCGCATCATGGAACTCGTCGTGGCCAAGGCCGCCGGTAACCGTATCGCTGCCCAAGCCGCTGTCGATCACATCGTCAAACGGCGAACCTACAATTACGTCATCGCCATCACCGCCGTAGAACTCAAGTGCAATGAGATCCTTGGTAATGGCAGAGGCGTTGATATCGTCATTGCCACCCTTGGCCTCGATCTTCAGGGTATCGCCTTCGGAGCGTACACTACTGAAGACATTGATGTTGATGTCATTGGTGAGATCGAAGGTGGTGCGGATACCGTCACCGAAATCATCATCGCTGGTATCTGTCAATTCGATAACATCGCGATTGTCAGAACCCCTGATGATGACTGTATCAGCGGCATTGTCATCGGAGATGATCACCACGGGCTGCTGTGAGGTTACCTTGACCGCGTCTTCACCCTCACCAATGGTTTCGGTGACAGTTCTGGTCTGGCCCGTATCGGTGACCAGCTTGCCGGTATCGATATCCACGTTACCCACGCCTGAACCGTCAAGATAATCCACGGTGATGTTATCGGATCCACTACCTGCATCGACCACCAGCCGCTCTATACCGGTGGCTGTGATGTAACCCTGGCTATCATCGTCAACCATGACAGTATTCGTTGTCGGGCTGCTGATGTAGATCACGTCGTCGTTGATGGAGGCGGTTATCCAGAGCATGTCGCCGTCGGTCTCTGCCGTCTCACCACCAGCCACGTTGTTCAGTTCTGACTCGTCGATAATCCAGGTGATCAGGTCGTCGCCGTCGCCACCGTCGATGTTATCGTCACCACCACGGCCCTGAATATCATCATCGCCGGTACCACCGTTGATCACATCGTTTGCGGAACCGCCCAGCAGTTTGTCGTTGCCACTATCGCCATTCAGCGTGGCCTGACCTGAACCATTATGAATAGCATAGTCAGAACCCGTACCACCGTTATAGACGACTGTTGTGGATGCAGATCCGGTTTCAAGGTAGTCATTGCCGTGACCACCGTTGAAGATGGCATGGCCACTGCCTTCATGAATCATTACATCGTTGTCGTTATCGAAAGGATCGATAGCGGGGCCGCCGGTGAAGGTTACGTCTGACAGTACACCTTCGCGGATATAGAGATGGTCTGCCCCGGTTCCACCGTCTGCGACAATGCTGGAAACACCGGTATAGACCTTTTCACGACCGCCGAACTTGACGCGGACAGTCTCGTTGCCAGCGGTACCTGCAACATGCTCGACGATAAAGACTTCGTCCTTCTGGTCTTCTGCGATACCGCGGTCCCCCTGGCGAAGATCGCCCATGTTGAGCTGGAGTGCGCCACCGCTCCAGGTCTTGGTACCTCCACTACCAGCATTACCGGCCAGGTAGATGGGTTTGGGCAGTTCGATGTAGCCCAGGGTAAAGCTCATGGAGACCTTGATCTTAACGAACAGGATCTTCACCGAGGCCTTGGCGCTGACCTTGATGGGTACACGCCCTGCCCCCTCGGCGGTCACGCTGAAGCTGAAACCGACAGAGGCGAAGGATATGCCGAACGCCTTGAGCTTGGCCGATGCGCTGAAGCTGATACCGAAGCTGAACTCCTCTGTTTCAGGATTCTGTGTCAGCCATACCCGAGCGGAGAAGTCTGCAAACAGGCCAAATCCGCTGCTGCCCAGTTTCAGGCCACCCCTGATAGTGATATCGAAGTGACCCTTCGAATTGAGCCAGCCGTTAGCGCTTACCGTGGCAATGCCGAAGAAGTCCATACTGGCATTGAATTGGAACTTCCATCCACCGAGGCCGAGCCCCAGGTGACTGCCCACATCGATACGGAAGCCGGCGTTGAACTTCAGCACCTTGAGGATGACGATCTTGCCGTTCAGGGCCAGGGTGAATGACTCTTTTGCAATCGTGATGCCTGAAAGTGTGCGAGCGGCTCCAGATGTGTTGAGTTGCAGTGTGCCGTTAGCCTCGATCTCGAAGATGCGCAGAATATCGACGTCGAGGGAGACATCAAGTACAAGGGCCAGACCGGGGTTACTATCCAGGTAGACGCCTGCACCACCCTTGGCCTGGAGGCTCATGGGACCGAGTATCAGGGTCACATCGAACTCGATGGTGAATGTCGGGTACTGCATGCGGATGGTGACCGAACCACTGGCCGAAGCAAAGCCGAGGAAGGTCACCGAGCCGTTGATGGTCAACAGGAATCCGGATTCGACCAGTATGCCGTCTGCCGTCTCCTTGGCGTAATCGGCGGTGTTGAGTTCCAGCAGGCCGCTTGCACTGAACTGCAGACCCAGGTCGCCGCCGAATCCGGCGTCGATATCGACCGCCATTCTGAGGACCAGCCCTTCATTATCGATCAACAGGCTGCCGTTGACACTAAGCTCACCAATGCCATCCAGTATCAGCACGGCATCAACTACAACTGCAAGTCTTAGGGTTTCTTCCGGCGTTCCTTCGTTCACTTTTTCGAATGCGAGGGTAAACCGGCCTTCAATGACCACCAGGTCTGCGATGTTCATGCTGCCCAGGAGGACAATGAACAGACCAGGAGTCAGTGCGATCTCGTTTATGTAGAATTGTGATGAGTCAGCAGGATCCAGCATCAGTTCATAGGCTGCTGCAGAATCCGGGTCGACTGCTTCATAGGGCACGCTTTCATCCACGTAGTAATCGTGCTCCTCGTAGAATTCGTACTTGGTGACAAACGAGTCCACGTAGACCGTTTCGCCAAAGGTATTCACCTCGAGCACGAAGAAGCCTTCGATATTCACACCCGGAATGATGCCGTTGCTGTCGGTAGCAAGTGACAGGGAGGCTCGACCTATAAGACCGGCACCCAACTCGTCACCATTACCTTCTATGCCGTCGGGATCGTAATTGGAGTAAAGAACAAAGTGGAGCGAACCTGTCAGAACACCCACATACTCTACTTCGGCACTGACTGCACCGGCGATCTCGACAGTGGCGCCATACTGCGACACGGAGGCGGTGAAGGCGATGAAACCGTTCAGGGTTATGACGTCGAACAGGTTGATCGAACCCTGGATCCTGGCTGCCAGGTAAGCCTCCGGAGCACCACCTGATGGTTCATCCCCCAACAGCGTCGGTGCGGTTGCAAAGATCTCAATCTCTGTCGGATCACTCGGCAGCAACAATGGCAGGAAGGAGTCCGGAACCTGGAATGCCTGCTCTTTCAAGGTGGTGTTCAGCATCACCTTGACTTCACCCTTGATAGTGAAATTGGCACCGGAATCCTCGCTCGGTCCATTCTCGGCCGTTTCGGGTTCTGTGCCAACACTGAGCTCAAGGCTGAACAGGGCCGCAATACCGGCGATACCTGCGTCAGGATTTTCTACATAACCACCATTGCCATCCTCCATCAGGTCGAGATCGAGTATGACCAGACCCGTGGCCTTGCCTTCAAGGGGACTACCCTCTGTCGGCAACAGTGCCGCATTGGCAAGCGCAAAGATCTCGAACCGGGTCGGCTGTATGTTCAGGTAGAAGCCACCGTTCATGGTGACCCACGGATTTTCGAAGTCACCGTCAGGTTCGATATTCAGCTGACCCAGGATCTCGATGCTGAAGGAGAGCGGTGCCATCTCGAAGGTCTGGTATTCGGACCTTACGATCAGGGTCTCGGTCTCGCCACGCTTGTCGAGTTCGACAAAGTAGACGTCGTTGCCGTCGAAGATCTTCCACTTGCTGAAATCGGCGCGCTGGACGATAGCCATGACGGAGGCATCGTCGCCCAGGGTGACATCAACCTTCGACAGGAAGAGGTCCTTCCAGGTCTGGGAGAGTGCCTGCTCGCTGAACAGGCCGCTGGAGAGTTCATTGGCCTTGGAGACGTCCTCATTGACATCGAAGATCTCGTCTCCGGGAATGCCTTCCAGTGAGATACGCTCGGTCTTCGGTGCGCTGGTGGCATTAATCTGCAACAGTGCACTGCCCTTCAGTTGGATGCCGAGGTTCTCGAGGAACTCGAAGTTGGTCTGGATCTTGGCGACACCCCAGAACTGCGGCAGTGATCCGAAACTGAGATCCTGTTGCAGGATGAAACGGGCCGCAATGGAACCAATGTTGCCCAGCTTGATGATCTTGACCGTACCCGAAACATCCAGGGTGAAACGGACTGCAGTCCTGCCGTCTTCAAACTCAGCTTTACCGATTTCCAGTGTCATCTGGCCGCGGATGTCGAGAATCGGCTCGTCCAGGAAGCCGGCACCATTGAGCTGCAGACCACCGGCGATGGTGATGAAGAAGACCTGTCCGGTGACAGTACCCTGGTCGTTGCCGTTATCCTGGGTATTGTCCTGTACCTGCTCGAGCAGGTTGAAGCGCTCGGTTTCGGCACCACCCGGATTGCCGACCTCGTCCAGCCAGCCTGCATCGGCGAACACGACCTTAACCGAGCCGGCTTCATAGTCGCGCTCCAGGTAGTAACGGAAGGTTACCTGGTCATCATCTTCGCTGATCTTGGTCGGATCGACAGCCACCATGGTCGCACCATCGATGGTGAATTCGTCACCGTCGATAGTGGCCTTATCGATGGCCACGCCACCCGCCTTGTTGTAGCGGACATCGATCCAGGTCTTGGTGTCGGCCTGGTTGATGGTGATCGAATCGGTCTCGACAACTTCGCTGACCTCGTTGTTGGTATCAACATCGGCATCGTAGTTGAAGGTCCAGGAGCCAGCCACATAGGTAACGGTAACCTTGTCACCGGTTACGACTGCACCCTGGTCACTAAAATCGAAGCGGTAGGTTCCCGGAGGTCCCTGGGCGCCGATCAGTGAGACAAGCAGCTGACTCGCAGTGCTGTCGGCGACGGTAATTTCGTCGCCGGCGATGGAGTCAGTATCAAGATCCTGGGTGCTGCCGAAGGATACGGTAATGTATTTGACACCACTATCATCCTCCTGAACCATGGCTTCGAAATCGGCAAAGTTGGCGATTCCGTCACCACTGACCTGATCTACGAACTCATAGCTTTCGCTGATGAAGTCGATGTCGAAAGTAATGCTTGGTTCTTCGAAGCTTCCGGTATACCAGTAGCGGAAGGTGTAGGTACCGGCCACATCGTCCTGCTCGAGCAGTACCGGTGCCTTGCTGTCGTCCAGCGTGATCGGGCTGTCGTCAGGCAACGTGAATTCCGGATCGAGATCGGTGACCGACTCGATATCCAGCTCTGACGCATAGGCCGGAAGCGTGAAGACCACGTCAAAGTAGCCCCGCTCGTTGAGGTCGGTGACATCCAGGTTTGCACCGTCCACCGGGTCTACCAGGTCAGCGGTGAGCTCTTCCACCGCAAAGCTTTCAACACCGGGCAGGTGTCCTACCACCCTGTTCTCATCGCTGCCGACATCGATGCCTTCCTCATCCTGCTGCACGGACTGGAAGCTGTTCTCTTCAAGTGTCAGGGTAACATCGCCACCCACGAACTCACCCATCAGGTAGTAACGGAAGGTGTTGGAGCCGGACATTTGGGTCGGCGTCATGCTTGAGAGTGCAATGGTGTCGATTCCGTCACCACCGAGGACAAACTCGGCATCCGCATCGGTGACGGAGTCCACATCCAGTTCGTACCCTGCAACCGGCCTGTAGGAGACGTCGATATAGGTCAGGTTGACGGTTGTCGGGTCGACAACGGTGTACTGGCCGTTGCTTTCGCTCTCTACACTGTTGCCGTCTTCGTCGAGCATGGACCAGGTGTTCGGCAGGAAGGAGACCACGATATCGCCGGACTCGTAGCTGCCGGTGACCCAGTACCGGAAGGTATAACTGTTGGCTTCCTGATCAACCAGCTCCGGTGCCTGGGTTTCATCAAGCTCGATTCCGGGCTGATCGAGAATGGTGAATTCATTACCATCTTCACCGAAATCCTTGACCGAGGTGATATCCAGTTCCATGCCAAGCGGTACCGTGATAATCACGTCGATGAAGCCCTGGTTGTTGAGGGTGTTGACGCCTATGCCACTGCCGTTTGCCGGGCTGGTCAGGTCAGCGCTGGTACCCTGAACGGTGAAGGTTTCGGTTTCACCCAGGTTCGTGATTGTTCCGCCTTCATCCTGCAAGGTGCCGATCTGGAAGTTGACATCCACGGCTCCCAGGTCGAATGGACCGGTTACCACGTAGCGGTAGACATTGTCGCCCATGGCCAGAGGAGCAAAGGTGGTATTGATAGTGGCGACAACGTTAGCGGTGTCGTGCTCGGCCAGGGTGAACTGTTCGCCACCAATGAGTGTCACACCGTCTGCTGCATTGCTGGGAGTGTACCTGACGTCGATATAGGTACGCGCATTGGTACCGGAAAGGTCGCCTTTGTTCTCAGGTTCAAACGTAGTCGTGGTATCGGCAAAACTCCAGGAATTGGCGATAAAGGTAACCGTGACATCCTCGGTACCTGCCAGTGCATCAAGATAATCGTCGGAAACCAGTGTCAGTGAATCGACACTGCCACCATCGACTGTCAGGCTGTCAGCTATCAAGCTGAGCGTGATTGGACCATCAACATCGTAATACGTGCCGCTACTGCCGGTGAGCCAGTAGCGGAAGGTATCGCCACCCAGGTCTTCCGGTGCACGGGTGCCATCGAGGGCAATGCTGAAGGCTTGATCGTTGGCCGGGTCATAGCTTGCATTCTGTGCCGGAGCAATGATTTCAAATTCGGCGGACAGGTCGGTGACCGAATCAAGGTCCAGTGTACCGCCGCTCAGGTTGAACGTGACATCCAGGTAACCTGCGCTGTCGAAACGGAAGCGGTAGAGATTCTCTGCTTCATCGACCAGTTCTGCCGCCTCATTCAGATCAAGGGCGATTTCACGACCCGTGGCCGTTTCGGTCAGCGTGAATTCCGCAGCGGTATCCAGTATGGAAGCGGAGTCGATCTCGTAGCCTGCGGGCACACCGTCATCCGGCATGCTGTCGAAGTCCAGCTCGATGTAGTTGGTGTCTTCCAGGGTCACCGCTTCAGTACCCGGAGCATGGGCATCAAGCGTGTAGGCCCAGCTGCCAGGCTCGAAAGTCAGGATGACTTCGGCGTTCAGGTTGCCCAGGTTGACCGTACCCATCTCGGTGGCAAGGCCGGCATCATCATATAACCAGGTTTCGGTCTGGAAGGTGACTTCCACGTCGCCGCTCGCGGCAAACTCGCCAGTGATCCAGTAACGTACGGTACCGGTCAGATCACTGACCAGTTCAGGTGCCTTGGAAGTATCGATAGCGACCGTGCCCTTGCCTGCACCACCGAGGGTGAACTCATCGAATCTCTCGCCTTCATCGAGGATCGTAGCGTAATCGATCACCTTCCCTTCCGGTGCTTCCGGATAGGTGATGTCGATGTAGTCCTTGTCGGTATCGAAGTTGCCGATCAGCCAATAACGATAGATATGCTCTGTCTCTGATATCTTTACAGGTGCCTGGCTGCTGTCCAGGATGACACTGCCGAGTCCGGCGCCACTGAGGGTGAACTCGGGATCCAGGTCCGTTATGGAGTCGATATCGATGGTGTAACCGGTATCGGCATCCGGGAAGGTGACATCAATAAAGTTGCGGCCATTGATCTGGGTAACGTCGATATTACCTTCATTGTAGGGTCCTGCCAGGTCTGCTATAGGACCTTCTACGCGGAGGCTGTCAATGCTGGCTTCGCCTTCGTTTCCGTCGGTGTCGAGCCAGCCTTGTTCGCCACTGAGTGCGAGGAACCTGATCTCGACGTTACTCGGGTCGTAATTAAAGCCGCCCTGAGTAATGTCGTAACGGAATCGGCTGATGCCTTCATCAGTCAGGTAGGTGATGAGTTCGTCGGTATCAATACCTCCACTTTCATCATAGTCCTTACCTTCCACCACTGATGCTTCAAGCAGGTAGTCTTCGTTGAAGGCCATCTCGATGGAATCAGGCGTTCCTTCAACGGTGACCTGGGTCTCAAAGGTCCCGTCGTTGTTGCCATCGATCCAGAGTTCAAACTCGGCTCCGCCATCCAGGATGCTCGCATAGTCGATGCTGGCTCCGGGCGCAGGCTTGAAGATGACGTCGATGTACCTGGGCTCGTTATTGAGTGCGCTGACATCGACGCTGTCGCCCGCAAACGGGCCAACCACGCTGGCCTCGGGTGACGCCACGTTGAAGAATTCGATCGACTCGACGCTGCTGGCACCGCTGGAATCCTTCCAGTGATCCGCATTGAAGATGACCCGGTATTCGCCGGACACGAACTCGACCGCCGGGTCGAAGAAGAAGCGTACGGTCTGGCCACCCAACGCGGTCGGCGTGATGGTGGTGCTGTTGGCCGCGAAGGAGACAAATTGCCCGGTACCTTCGTCCTTCTTCTGCACCATGAAGGCAGCCACACCGCTGTTGACGATTGACTGGATAACCACATCATCGACATCTCCGCCCTCGCCCGGCAGGAACTTGACATCGATGTAGGCTGCCTGGGTCAGCGCAAGGCCGGTTTCATCGTGACTATCGAAGGCAAGATTAAAGTTGTCATCCGGCAGTTCACCGTGATCTGAAGGAGCGTCTTCACCAGTTGACGCCAGGTAGGACCAGGTCTCCTTGATATAGGTGATATTGAGACCGCCGGTGGTCGTACCCAGGGTCCAGAAGCGGAAGGTCGTACTGCCGAGATGCACCGGTGCCTGGGTCAGGTCCAGCTTCACTTCGCTGCTGTCTATGGCGAACTCAGGTTCAAGGTCGAGGACAGAATCGATGTTCAGCTTGGTCACGCTGATCAAGGTATCGACCAGTGCATCCGGCAGTTCGACATCGATGTAGCCGCGTTCGTTGAGCATGCCTGCACCGACGGAGTTGCCGTCCTCGGGGCCTGCCAGCATGGCGGTTGGATCGGACACTTCCGGATTGGCAACGGTGAAGTAGACCTCGTCTCCGTTGGCATCGCGGAAACCCATCTTCAGCTTGCCGTTGATGGAGAGCAGGTCGACCTGTTCCGGAATGTCGGCCAGGAACAGTACCGTGACCTCGCCATTGAGCACCTTGGAGAGGTCAGCGTAGAGCTTGCCACTGATACTGATGTTGTCTGCGGCGAAGTTGAGCTTGCCGATGATCAGGAATTTGCCGTCTGTACTAAACCTGATCACTACCTCACCGTTGAACACCTGTTGCGAGGCATACATCGAGTAGATCTTACCGCCACCGGTGATGGTCATGGGAGACGTGAATGCAGCCAGGAAGCCCTGTCCTGGTGGCAGATCCTTGGTGGCCAGGTACTGCTTCACGATCTGCTGCTTGACGCTCTCCAGCCAGCTTTCGGGCGTAACGTCGGTTGGCAGTCCGAATTCAGGTCTGCGCAGATCGTATGGATCTTCAATGGACGGCAGGGACTTGAAGAATTCCACGCCGGCGGTAAAGTCGTTGAGTGCCAGGCCGATATGAGGCTCGATCATGATGCCGCCGGGCACAGATACACTGAGCAGCACGCCGAGCGGACCCAGTTCGGAGAGTGCAAACTGGATGGTCAGTCCGCCAACACCCGGAAATTCGAAGCCGCCCTGCAGGCCGAAGAAGATGATCCGCTTGGCAACCGGCGTGACAGTATCGAAAGTATCAATGATCTGGCCGCCCTCACTCAACTTGAGGATACCGCCGATAAGGGCTGCCTCGATGGTGCCGCCAAACATGTTGCCCTTAACGCTGACACCGATTGAACGAATATCGACGATTGGGAACTGGCCGTCGAGGAGTTTGCCCACGTCGATCTTGACGCCTTCGATGAGACCGGAGATCTCCAGTCCCGGCACACCCTGTATGCCTTCCACCGCCGCTGAGAGCGTAAGCAGGAAGTCTGTCGGATCTGCCTGGATGTCCGGCCATTCGATACCGATCTCGGTGATCTTGATGGGCAGGAAGCTCGGCCACTTGAAGCTCTCGCCGCTAGCTGAACCAATGCTGATGAAGACACCGAATCCTTGCTTGGTTACGAAGGTGCCATCACCAAGGAATGCAAAGTTGCGACCTTCACCACCCAGCAGCAGGGAGCCGATCTTCACTTCGGCGCCAACCGCTTCGAAGGCAATCAACTCTTCATTGGCTGCCGCACCGGTGTCGAGCTTCAGGCCACGGCCGGTCAACGAAAGGAAACTGCCAAGCTGGATCTTGAAGGTATCAACTTCGAAGACGAAGGCTTCCACCTTACCGTCATCGTCAAATTCGATGGTGGCACGTAACGCCTCTGTATCCGGCTGGTTGAGCGCCAGGTTGTCACCAGGTTCCGAGGTGAGGCGATCGCTGATCTCTGCGGAGATCGGCATGCCCGGGAAGAACTTGGCACCGCCGGAGGCGATGAAAATGGAACCAGTGAACTTGAACTGCTGGCCGAAGGTGACCGAGAAGTTCTGCACGCCAATACGGATATCCTTGAGCTCGAGGATGCTGCCGATCTTGATCGCCGCGCCGGATTCCGCACCCGTGCTGTCGGTCATCTTCGCGGCACCTGGGCAGCTGCTGCCGTAGCAGAGCATGGCTTCGCCGATGGTGAAGCCGCTGTCGGTGACCACCAGGCCGGGGTCGCCATTGGCCGGGCTGATGGAGCCGGTAACGCCCAGGGCCGGGAAGCTGATGGAGGCTGACTGGATACGTACGAACTCTTGAGGCTCGCCGCCCTCGGCTTCCTTATCGTAATTTGGGTCGTAGGAGAACTTGATACCGGAGCCCGTGACCTTGAGCAGGTTCGGAATGTTGGCTTCGAGGGTACCGATCTCGAGGCTGAACTTGCCAGTCAATCCGATGGGGAAGCCATCGGGATCGCCGCTGAGCAGGCCGAGGATATCCACGGTGACATCGAAGGTACCCAGGACGCCGGTCAGGGTAACGCCGACACCGCTGTTGCTTTGTGTGGCCGCACCCTCGTCGCCGCCGAACGACAGGCTGGCCAGGTCCGCACCGATAGCGATGCTGAGGACCAGTTCGCCCTCCTGGAAACCAAGGTTGGCGAGACTCAGTGACGGGCCTTCGAGGGTCAGCGGACCGATCTTGATGCCATTGCTTGCAGATGCTGCATCCTGGGCCGCGGCATCAACGGTGAAGCGCTGTACGATCCTGAGGCTGCTGATATCGTCCGGATCGGAGTAATCACCGTCGTCGTTCTTGTCGACACCCCAGGAGCCGGCAATCACTTCAACAACAACCTCACCATTCTTGAACGCCTCGGTGATGTTGCCGTCTTTGGCGGTTACGTAGTAGCGGTAGGTGACGGAACCCGTTGCCGGGTTGCCTGTGGCCTTCAGCGGTGTGCCCTGCAGAATATTGGTAGTGGGCTGCAGGCTGATGTTCGCGGCCCCTGCCCCGCTGAGGCGGATTTCGTCGCCATCAATACCTACAATTCTGCCGCCGGCCGGGTTGATGAAGGTAACGTCGATATAGCGCTTCGCATTGAGCGAGGAGAGGCTGACCGTGGCACCGCTGTACGGGTTGGCCAGGGTTGCGCTGGGCTGCGGTGCAGGCTTATCCGCATCCGGCAGGCTCGGATTGATCGGGAAGTAGATGGTGAACTGCTCGGTCTCGGCAGCATTGTTGACACCGCGCATATCCGACCAGCTGCCGGCCAGGAAGTTAATCTCGATGCGCTTGTCGAGCTCGGCCTGGTTGAACTCACCGGTCAACGTGTAGCGGTAGGTGTTGTCGTTATAGGCATCCTCCACCTTGGTGGGTGTGCTGTTGACCGTCACCGTACCGACAGCAAGGCCGCCAATAGTGAATTCCGGACTGGAGTCGAGGATAGAGGCCTCGTTCAGACCGGCGCCGTTGACGTCGTTGAAGACGACATCGATGTAACCGTTGTTGAGATCGTAGCCGTTGACGAATGTGCCGGCTCTCGGTGATGCGAGATCGACCGTAATCGGTCGGAGCGCCGATGTCGGTGTTGCGATGGTGGCCTCGGTACCGAAGATGGTGTAACCACTGACCCGCAGATCCTGCAGCTGGAAGCCCTGGCCACCACCCAGGCTGAAGCGTGCTGCGCCGGAGATGGCGAAGTCGGGATCGCTGTCCTCGAGACCCGGGATATTGACGGCCACTTCAGCATTGGGCACATCCACCTCGATACGGCCGGTGGGTGTGCGGGTGAACTTGACCGAACCGCTCAGGGTGAAGATGTCAGCGGCGCTGATGGTGATCTTGCTCGCATCGTCAATCTGGCCAGCCTGGTTGTAGCCGGCCTGGAAGACCTCGATCCTGGAACTGGTCGTGAAGTAGACGTTGATCGGATCGATCTCCGGATCGAGGAAGCTGATCGTTTCGTTGACGGTACGGCCACTGTTGTTGACCAGTACCTGCACGGTTCCGCTCACCGTCAGGCCGTCGAGACCGACCAGCCCGGCCTTGCCGAATGCGTAGATTGCGAAGGTGTTGTCGGAGAACTTGACGACACCCAGTTTCGCCTCGGTTACCGCAATACCGACAGCATCCGGGTTGAGGCTGCCGTCTTCAAGACGATACGGTCCTTCACCCAGGAACAGCTCGACGTTCGAAGCACCGATCAGGGTCTTGTCACCGGAGCTCACTACCTTGAAGGAGCCAGTGAGGCTTACGATGGGCGGATCACCGAAGCTGAGCGTGGCATTGGTGAGTTCGAAGCCGAAGGTGTTGCCCGGTACATTGATGCGGATCTCGGCACCGGCAAAGGCGATGGTCTCGTCGATGTCGGTAGCGCGGGTATTGATCAACAGGGCCACTTCGGACTCGGCGGTCACACCGTCAAGGCTGAAGGTTTCGGCCAGGTCCACATCGCCCTTGAGCACGCCTGCCACGCCGGCGCTGCTGAAGATCAGGCCACCCTGGCCGTTGGTGAGGGTGCCCTGCCCGTCCACGGTCAGCGAGACGTTGGCCACGGCGATGCGAATCACTTTCTGGCCCTGAACGGTGATCTGTTCGAACTGGAAGTCGCCATGCAGGTTGACGCTGTCGATGGTCAGGTCTGCGTCGAGGAGACCAATTCTCAGGTATGGACCTGCCGGCAGGTCGAGAATGGCCAGTTCGCCCGCTTCATCCACCACGTTGTCGCCGTCGTTGTCTACGCCGTCGCCATCCAGGATGAACTCTTCGTTCACTCTCTGGGTGGTGTTGTTGATGGAGACAACAGCATCGCCGGAGAACTGGAGCGAGCCGAGGGAGAGATTGATCGGCACTTTGAACTCGGCGGCCATGCCGAGATCGGAAAGAAGGATCAGACCGGAGACATCCTGGATTTCGAATATGGGATCCGCGGGATCACCCAGGATGAAATCAAGGTTGGTCAGCGCAATCTTGGTGATTGCAGCGCCGTTGCTGCGTTGGGTCTTTTCGAAGGAGATGAAGGCATTGAGAGAAATCTCGGGAGTGCCATCCGTATCGAAATCGAGTTTCAGCGAGCCATTGCCAGAGGCCGCGAGGAGACGGTTGGTGAAATCGATTTCCGTTTCACTGGACGGGCCAGTCGGTACCATGAGACCGGTATTTGGCGGATCCGCACCTGTCCAATCGGTGGCGAGAAAATTGATTACAGCTGGAGGCGGACCGGTCTGGCCGGTTCCGCTGCTTGCACTGTTCACCTTGACTGAGAGGTTGGTCGCTTCAAGCTGAACACCCTCGACACCGACCAGTTCAATGATCGCCGCCGTGGCAGACAGTGCAAAGTAGCTCTTGCGCTCCGTCCCTTCAGTGGACTTCATCAGGGCCAGGCCGAACTCCAGGCCACCCAGGGCAACACCGACGGTGTCGTCATTCAGGACATATTCCGTATCGTCGATGGTGCCGTCATCATTGGTGTCCTCCCAGTACGGCCCACCCAGTCCCACAAATGCCCTGACGTTGCTGGCGCCGATGGTCATGACGGAAACGGTCTCGGTCGTGCCATCGCTCAGGGTGGTAACCACGTTTGAGCCCTTCTTGAAGGCAAAGCTGCCTGAGACATGGACGAACTCGCTGATGGTGACGGTGAGGAAACCGGAGACCTGCAGCAGTTCACCCTGGAAGTCGAGGGTCATTGAAGTATCGGTACCCGTGGGTACTTCAAGACCAGTGGCACCACTGCCAAAGTAACCTGCTGCCGCGCTGGCCACAAAATCAGCGATCTTGGTCGTGTCGTTGCCGCCGTTGACCTCTACCGTCAGTTGACGTGCCGAAATCTCGATGCCTTCGATACCCACGAATGCCACATCGCCGCTGGCCCTGAGTGCATAGAGACTGAGCGTATTATTGACATCGGTCGGTTTCAGCAGGGCGAGACCGAATTCCAGGTTGCTGAAGGCGATACCCATCGCGTCATCGGACGGCGTATCTTCTGCAGTGATGATGTCATCGTCGTTGGTGTCCACAAAGTACGGACCGACACCGGCAAAGACATTCACGTTGCTGGCACCGATGGTCAAAGCGGTCATGGTGGTTTCGGTACCGTCTGCCAGCTTGATGGTGTACTCCTTGCCTTTCTCGAAAGCGAAGGAGCCGTACAGCTGCACGAATCCACCAATATTCATGTTCACATGACCGGTAGCCCGGAGGAACTCGCTGTTGTAATCGATAGCGGTACTGGAGTCCGGGCCGGTTGCGACAGTCAGCGCACCACCTGCCAGGCGGGTGAAATCGATCACCTTGGCATTGGCATCAGTGGAGGAGACGCTGTTGACCTCTACGGTCAGGCTGCCGGAGAGTTCGAACTGTTCCGGGTCGAGACCGACAAGGGCCGCGGTACCGCTGGCCTTGAGTGCCATGTAACTGCTCTGTACCGGCGCGTCAGGCGGCGCGTCAGGCAGCGTCTTCATCATCACCATGGCCAGTTCCTTGATCTCAAGGGTCACACCCATGGCGCCGTCAGATTCAGGCGTATCGGTATCGTCAATGATGCCATCGCCATTGCTGTCAACCCAGTACGGGCCACCGACACCAACAAACGCTTTCACGTTGCTGGCACCGATGGTCATCACGGAGACTTTCTTTGTGGTATTGGGCTGATCCAGCGTGGTCACATCCACATCCTTGCGGCGTTCGAAGACGATGCTGCCGCTGACATGGACGAACTCGGAGATGCTGATGGTAGCCGTTGCACTGACCCGCAGGAACGCTTCGCTGAAATCGATAACCTGGCCACCGACATTGAGGATGCTCTTGTCGTCAGCCATTCCAGGAGCGCCTTCATCAACCGCGGGGTCCAGATCCAGCGAGTTGGTCCAGTCAAGCGCTGCGAGATCCGGATTGCTGGCGGATGAGGCCTGGTTGATCTCGAGTTTCAGCGAGGTAGCGTTGAGAATCAGGCCGTCGATACCGACAAGTTCTGCGCCACTGAGTTCTGCTACGATTGCCTGGTAGCTGCGATCATCCCCACTGGTAGGGTCGGCCTTGATGGAGGCAAAGGTCAGGGAACCGCTGTCGAGGCGGAAACCGATATCGTCATCGATCTCATCAAAGGGGTCATCACCCGGCACACCGATGAACAGGTCGGAGATGGTCAATGAGAGTGTGACCAGGAGTGCATCGTGAAGATCGGCAACATCGTCACCATCGACATCGACATCCACACGCTTCTGTTCGAATTCAAAGCTGGCAGTCGCGCGGACAAAGTTGAAGGCGTTGAGTGTCAGTGTGCCGCTGACGGTAAGCAACTCGCCCGTGTAATCGATAAGGATCGAGTTATCCACCGGCGTCGTGGGCCCTACCCTCACCTCTTCAACAACGAATGCACCGCTGGGCTTACGGCCTACCCGGGTATTCCAGTTGAGTGCCGACAGACCTTCGGTAGCAGAGCTGACCTGGTTGATACCCAGGTTGAGTTCGGTAGCCTCGATAATCAGGTCGTCCGGCAGACCGGTCATTCCTGCACCCTGGATACTTGCGGAGAGTGCGAGGAAGCTGCGGTCGTCGCCCGCATGCCGTGTGGCGTCGGGGGTGATTGCTGCCAATGCCAGGGTGCCTGAGTTCACCTGGAAGCCGACACCGTCGGGAACACCGATAAACAGATTGGTGATCTGCAGGTACACGGTCACCATGTGTGCATCGTCCAGGTCGCGCTGGGTCAGATCTGGTGTTGTCGTGTTGAACGAGGAGCTTCCTACATTCACATCGATCAGTTGTTTCTTGAACTCGAAGGTTGCCTCGGCGGTTACGAAACCATCGAGAATGTCCAGTGTCACGCCACCGGAGATCGCCAGTTCCAGGCTGTCCGTCAAGTCACCAAGGTTCGTGCCGTTCAGTATTGCCAGCTCGTCACTGATATCCATGCCACTGGCGGTTGCACCGAACGTGCTCCAATCCAGCTTGGCGGGTGTTGTCACACCATCACCGTGTGCTGCATTGTTCAGCAGTGCGTCCACATCGTAGGCGCTGAACACCAGCAGGTCTTCAAAGCCCACCATGTCGCCGCTGAAGTCATCCAAGGCGATGGCCAGGTAGCTGATGTCATCTGTCGTGGCAGCCGGATCTGCATTATTTCCACGGTCCTTGATGCTCACCAGTGTCAGCGTGGTCACCGTGGCGCCAAAGCCCACTGAACCGTTCTCTACCGTGTCGTCACTGTAATCGCTCGGTGTTGCCGCACCACCACCGTTGTCCAGCAGGCTGCCACCAACACCCACGAACACACCGACGTTGCTCAACGTCAGCGTCATCGCATCGGCATCCTGGTCGGCAGTCAGACCTGCAGCGTTGTTCTGCACCTGTCCAAGAGCAATCTCAAAATCGCCCTTCGCTACCAGCGTACCGTCCAGTACATTCAGCGCTACCCCACCGCTGACTGCCAGGTCCACGCTGGCGTTGAGATCACCCAGGCTGGTGCCGTTCAGCGCAGTCAGCTCTGGATTGATATTCATGCCTGAATTGGTAAACGTGCTCCAGTCGAGCTTCGCAGGCACTGTCGTACCGTCTCCATGGACCGCCTTGTTCAACACGGCATCCACGTTGTAGGCATGGAACACCAGCAGATCATCGAGACCGATCAGGTTGCCGTTAAAGTCATCCAGCGCCACACCCAGGTAACTGATGTCATCGGTCGTGGCTACCTCATCCAGACCACGATCCTTGATGCTCACCATCGTCAGCGTGGTCACCGTGGCGCCAAAGCCCATGGTGCCATCTTCTACTGCCGAGGTGCTCCAGTCATCGGCCACCGTCGGGGTCGCCAGGCTGCCGCCAACACCCACGAACATGCCAACGTCACTCAACGTCAGCACCATCGTGTCAGCGTCTTGTGTCGGATTCGGCAGCGCCGCACTCTGCACCTGGCCCAGGGTAATCTCAAAATCGCCCTTCACTACCAGTATGCCGTTGAGCACATCCAGCGCCACGCCACCGCTGACCGCCAGGTCCACGCTGGCGTTAAGATCACCCAGGCTGGTGCCGTTGAGTACAGCCAGCTCGGCACTGATATCCATGCCACTGACCGTCGCGCCGAACGTACTCCAATCCAGCTTCGCCGGCGTTGTCACACCATCACCGTGTGCCGCCTTGTTGATCAAGGCATCCACGTTGTAGGCGTGGAACACCAGCAGGTCTTCAAGACCGATCAGGTTGCCGTTGAAGTCATCCAGCGCTACACCCAGGTAACTGATGTCATCGGTCGTGGCTACCGCATCGGCTCCATGATCCTTGATGCTCACCATCGTCAGCGTGGTCACCGTGGCGCCAAAGCCCATAGTGCCATCTTCTACATCCGAGGTACTCCAGTCATCGGCTACCGTCGGGGTCGCCAGGCTGCTGCCAACACCCACAAAGATGCCAACATCGCTCAACGTCAGAACCATCGTGTCGGCATCCTGGTCGGCAGTCAGACCCGCGGCGTTGTTCTGCACCTGGCCCAGGGCAATCTCAAAATCGCCCTTCGCCACCAGGATGCCGCTCAGCACATCCAGCGCCACACCACCACTCACTGAAAGATCCACGCTGGCGTTGAGATAACCCAGGCTGGTGCCGTTCATTACCGCCAGCTCAGCATCAATGTTCAGTCCCGTATAGCTAAAGGTGCTCCAGTCGAGTTTCGCAGGCTCGGTCACACCATCTCCGTGCGCCGACTTGTTCAACAGCGCATCCACCCCATACGCGTGGAACACCAGCAGATCATCAAGACCCACCAGGTCGCCGTTGAAGTTATCCAGCGCCACGCCCAGGTAACTGATGTCATCGGTCGTCGCTACCGCATCGGCTCCACGGTCCTTGATGCTCACCATCGTCAGCGTCGTGACCGTCGCACCAAAGCCCAGCGTGCCGTTCTCGACCGTGTCGTCACTGTAGTCGCTCGGCGTGGCCGCGCCACCACCGTTGTCCAGCAGACTGCCGCCGACGCCCACAAAGATGCCAACATCGCTCAACGTCAGCGTCATCACATCGGCATCTTGGGTATTACCACTGGGCAGATCCGCACTCTGCACCTGACCCAGCGCGATATCAAAATCGCCCTTCGCCACCAGCGTGCCGCTCAGCACATCCAGCGCCACGCCACCCTTGAGCAGCAAGTCCACACTGTCGGTCAGACTGCCCAGGCTGGTGGCATTGAGCGCCGCCAGCTCCGTGCTGATATCCAAACCACTGGAGGTCGCACCAAAGGTGCTCCAGTCCAGCTTCGTCGTGGTGACACCATCACCATGGGAGGACTTGTTCAGCAGCGCATCCACGCCATACGCATGGAACACCAGCAGATCATCAAGACCAATCAGATCAGCCGTGAACTCATCAAGCGCCACACCCAGGTAACTGCTGTCATCGGTCGTCGCCGCCGTGGGACCATGATCCTGAATGCTCACCATCGTCAGCGTGGTGACCGTCGCACCAAAGCCCAGCGTGCCGTTCTCTACCGTGTCGTCACTGTAATCACTCGGCGTGGCCGCGCCACCACCGTTGTCCAGCAGACTGCCACCCACACCCACGAACAGGCCAACGCCGCTCAGCGTCATTACATCGGCATCCTGGTCGGTGGTCAGACCCGCAGTGTTGTTCTGCACCTGACCCAGCGCAAGATTGAAGCCGCCCTTGGCAACCAGCGTGCCGCTCAGTACATCCAGCGCCACACCACCAGTGACATATACATCGAGGCTCTCGTCAACTGCCAGACTAACCAATGTCAGTCCACTGGTGGACAAGCTATCCCAGTCCAGGTTGTTCGTCGCACCACCGCCCTTACTGTTTATCTTCAGTGAGCCATCGTAAGCGTGGAAATCGAGTAAATCGTCAAAACCAATGAGGTCTGCATCAAAAGCATTAGTATCGGTTTCGACACCCAGGTAACTGTAACCGGTCGCGCCATCCTTGATTGCTACCAGGCGCAAATCACCAGTCAGGCTAAAACCAAAACCCGCTGTACCGTTCTCGACTGTGTCGTCACTGTAGTCGCTCGGCGTGACCGCTCCACCACCGTTGTCCAGCAGGCTGCCGCCTACTCCTGCAAATACCTGGATACTGCTCAGTGTCAGCGAGACCGCATCAGCACCCGAGAAGGTAACAGAGCCACTGCCATTAGGTACTGTGGTACTGACCTGACCAATTCCCAGTTCGAAACCACCTTTCGCTACCAGAGATCCAAATACATCGATAACTGCACTGCCAGAGACAAGTTTGAACTCTCCCTGTGTGGCATCGAAATCAAGAACCGATGTGGTGGGAGTTGAAGGATTCGCTGTGTAATCAATTACCGGGGTAGTACCGGTGCTGTTCAAGTTCAGTTCCACAGCAAAGCTGTAAGTGCCCATCGTGAAATCAGATAGGCCAACGAATTCTCCGCTACCTCCAATGGTGCTGAGTGCTGTATATGTAGTACCGGAGTATGTAAACCAGACTAGATCGATATCAATGTCAGATAGTGACAAGCCAAAGGCATCTGGTGTCGTTGCATCGTCAACATATGGTCCATTGTTACCGACAAAAGCACTTGCGCTAGTGACGCTCAGGAACTGCCCACTGTGTGTAGCGCTATCCAGTAATGTATTGTCGCTTAGCCTGACGGAGTCAGTGAGATCACCAAAGTCAAAGTTACCTGTAAGGTAGAAGTAATCGAAAAGCTCGAGGCCCAGGTCACCCGTGCCGTCATCAATGACCCCGGTAACACCACCAAGCTCATCGATGACGAATGTGTCTTTCTGGGATCCACCTGTCAGATTCTCAATATCTTGAAAACTGATTAAGGCCATGCCAGTCGATGCCAATGAACCCGTATTGAGTCCTGTCAGCTCCCAAACATTATTTGCATCTGGAGCTGTAATAGTTTCAGAGCCACTGCCACCCTTTATGAGAGCGATGTCGTTATAGGTGGTACCATCCGGAACTGTGGAGTGACCATATACCTTTACATCAGGCGTCCCCGCATCACCCCCAAAATTACCGATCTCAAAAGTCAGGTCTTCCGTATCAGTTGATGCATCAAGTGTGGTGCCATCAAGAGTCAGGTATCCAGTAACTGGGGCCGCGGCAAACTCTAATCCGTCCTGGACATCTTCTAACGTAATCCTCTGACCAGCTTCGAGTGATTCGCCCATGATCTGAAGATCAGTATCATGGTCGAGACCGAGGACGTGACCGATCTCATGGAGCAAGACTGTCAGGAGGTCAATTCGTCCGTCTGCCTCGCTCCCGGAAATTGCTGAGAGAATAGCCAAGTATCCTGCTTGGTTATATTCTTCGTTCGTCTCCGGAGTTAAGTCGACGAACCAGCCATGACCGGCAGCGGTCGGATTGATGGTGATGGTGTAGCCGTCTGCGAGACCGAGAGCTCCGTATGGAAGGTCGGCAATCTGGACGGTGATATTTTCGAGCCTGGCCTTGAGCTCGTCGGAGATGTCTGAGTCAGCCCAAATCTGGATGGCTGTCTCGAAAATGTTGGCCAGTTGTTCGTCGGTAAGTTTGGATTGTTCAGTGGATGAAGTGGGTGCCACTTCATCGATGAGATAGTCACCTTCAAAATCATTAGCAGGTGGTGCACGTGGTGCTATTTCTGAGAAGCTTCCTGCGTCTGAATCTTCGTTATTGTTTGAGTAATAGCCATACGCTCCACTGGTATCAGCAGAGTCTTCATTTTGTTGATTTGTAGTAACTGCTTGATTTGCAGGGGGACCACGTGCAGTTGGATTTTCAGTTAGTAATGAAGTCGATGCTTCATCGTTATCAAGTTGATCTGTTTCGTTAGCGACTTCTGATTGATCTGATGATGTCTTATTCAGTGCATAAAGCGCGAGCAGTGAAGCATCAATTTCATCGTTATCAGCTGTTGTCTGAGGGTCGCCTTCAGTGACATTTTCCTGATTGGTATTGTCACTATCCTGTGCATCCGAGTCGGTGTTGTTCTGATCATCTGCGGACCAATTTTCTGGCCAGATAAACGATAGATTTTCTTGTGATGAATCTTCTTGATCGCTGTTTTCTAGAGAGCCATTTTCCGAGCCAGTGAAGTAATCATCGACTTCCTGGACTATGGCTGCGAGGTCATCTGTGGGGGAATAAGATTGGTCGTCATCGACCCAACGGGCAACTTCTGCGAGAGCAAAATCGGCGGAGAGCAGGATTCTTGGTTCAAGAGATTCAAGACAAAACTTGCCTTCCCCATTCACGTCATTCTCTTCATGAGAAGGTGAATGAGGACCGCTCGTTGAGGAGACCAGATCTCTGGCGCCGGCAACTAAGCGGCGCCAAATACCTCGTCTTCCTGAGTCGTCTTGTCGGTTCTCCCCTGAACCCATCTATGTCTCCATGGACTTTTAGGCCGATCGACTAGCCTCAGACTGGTCCGATGACATTAAAATTTAAGTTATTCGCGGCTCATGCCTACTTGAGCTAAATAAGGGCTACTGAACTTTGCGTTTAGATAGGTTAGCGACCTGCAAAGCGTTTTTATAGTCAGTAGTCCAGTTGCTTTTTAGTCTAGCACAACCAAGGGTTTGGTCAATTAATGTGAACTGCGTCACAATGATTTTTATTCGCACATCATTAATTCAATAACTTAGGGAATGTCCTTTACAAATGGCGCGAATTTTTCCAATTCGATTTTGGCCTTATTCAGCCTACTGTTTCAGTAGGTTAATTGGTCATTTATTTATCAATTTGAATGATCAATCTGCAGAGCAAGAGGTCTTCTTAACTTAATTTTCAGACCAAAAGGCTATCAAAATATCTAGGGCCTGTTAACACTAATTGAATCGTACCTGTTGCCCCTGAAAAAGTGCCAATCAAGGCGCCAGGCGCGTAGTTTGGTCATTCCAAATGAGCAACGAGCAACGCAGAGTGGTGCTTTTTCAGGGGCAAAGTGCCAGTGCATGTATCTCCAATTCAGTTAATTTTGAAGCGATTGAGTGCATGATTGCATTGTCGTTTGTACGCGCACGTTTATTAAACTGTTGAAGTTGATCTGCTAAATAACGTTTATGTTGGCCTGCCAGAGGAGGTAGTTGATTGGTCCCCTTATCCTCTTCTCCATGACAGGATTTACAAGCTGCAACACCAGAGTATTTATTGCCGTTGTGATAAAGGTAATGACCAACAGATGAAAACGCCTTATCACGAACCCGGTGAGACTTAGTTGGTTTCGCTGCAAAAAATTCACCGAGTGCAACCATCTCCTCTTCGGTGAGAGCCGCTGCCATCTCATTCATGGTGCCTTTACGACGACCACTTTTAAAATCGGCCAACTGCTTGGCGATATACTCCGCATGTTGACCAGCCAATCGAGGGCATATTGCACTGGAACCTTCACCATCTTTGCCATGGCACATATGGCACTTTTGTTCGACGATCTCTTTTGCTCTTTCAGAGTCTGCTGAAAATACAACACCGGTCATCAATGTAAGTGCAATAAACAGGTTCAGTTTTTTGTCCATAGTGAGTGTCCTTTGCTGTCAGTATCTACAGATTTCAAAACACAAAAATCGCATCACAAGATTGCACCATGAAGACATCACTAATGACCTTAATCAAACTCAAAACAGCAGTGTTCATGTGATCAGAATCGACAACGAATTAGACCTTATAATTATGTCATCAATAACTGAAAATCAGCCAATGAAAAATCGGGTCTGAGAATTAAAACGGCCAGCCCAGAGTAACTCATCGGACTTTCTTGAATGGTGTCTCCCAGGAAGGAAGCTTGGTGAACGCCTGGCCCTGGACGGCCAAGCCGGTACTCCTCACCAGGGACGGTTTATGTGTTCAACGCATGATCGAAATCCGGACAGATTTTGCTACAGAAACTGCCATACAGGAATAAAAAAACCCGACCAGGATGACTGATCGGGCTTTCTAATATGGCGTCCCCTAGGGGAGTCGAACCCCTGTTACCGCCGTGAAAGGGCGGTGTCCTAGGCCTCTAGACGAAGGGGACAGTGCTTCCATTGCGGATCGGTTCTATCCGAACCAGCACAGAGCTCCGCTCTGAGCGTTGTTTGGTGGAGCTAGGCGGGATCGAACCGCCGACCTCGACACTGCCAGTGTAGCGCTCTCCCAGCTGAGCTATAGCCCCAAACGAGGCGCGAATATTAAAGGAGTAGACCCTGTTTGTCCAGGGCTTTTGCCTTAAATAACAGTCACTCAGCCAAAATAATTTAGCTAAATTAAAAGGGCCCAACCACTCGGTTGAGCCCTTTCGCTGTATGGCGTCCCCTAGGGGAGTCGAACCCCTGTTACCGCCGTGAAAGGGCGGTGTCCTAGGCCTCTAGACGAAGGGGACAGGACAATGTGCTTCCATTGCAAAATTGGGCTTTTCAGCCCTGTTCAGAGCTCCGCTCTGCACCTTAGTTTGGTGGAGCCAGGCGGGATCGAACCGCCGACCTCGACACTGCCAGTGTAGCGCTCTCCCAGCTGAGCTATGGCCCCAAATAAAGGCGCGTATATTAGAGGAGCAGACGTCCTTTGTCCATACCCTTTTTATAGAGTTACAGGATCGAACAAATGAACCCTGTTCCCTATCCTTTTATTTGGATTGCTGCTCGATTTTCGCCCAGGAATCCCGCAGGGTAACAGTACGGTTGAAGACCAGTTTCTCTGTCGTGCTGTCCTTGTCCTGGGTGAAATAGCCTTCCCGCTCGAACTGGAATCGATCTCCCGGTTTTGCGCCCTTTAGGCTTGGTTCGACCATGGCCTGGGTTAGGGTCAGCAGCGAGTCAGGATTGATATGCTCCAGGAAGGACTCAACCTCCTTGTCACCATCAGGATTGGGGTGATTGAAGAGACGGTCGTAGAGCCTGATTTCCGCCGGCACGCCTTCGGTGGCAGATACCCAGTGAATCACGCCCCGCACCTTGCGGCCCTCCGGATTGGCGCCGAGAGTATCGGGGTCGTAAGTGCATCGCAGTTCGACGATCTCGCCATGCTCGTCCTTGATCACCTGCTCCGCCTTGATCACGTAGGCATTGCGCAGGCGTACTTCGCCGCCGGTTACTAAGCGCTTGTACTTCTTGTTGGCCTCTTCCCGAAAATCGGCCTTGTCGATATAGATCTCCCGGGTCAGGGGGACGGTGCGGGTGCCCATGGATTCGTCTTTCGGGTGAGTTGCAGTGGTGAGTTGCTCCACCTGCCCTTCCGGGTAATTCTCGATGACCACTTTCAGGGGATGTAGAACCGCCATGGCACGGGGTGCATTGGCATCCAGGTCCTCGCGAATGCAGGCCTCCAGCATACCCATCTCCACCGAGTTATCGGACTTGGTGACACCGATACGGTCAGAGAAGGTGCGGATTGAGGCCGGGGTATAGCCGCGACGACGTAGTCCGGCGATTGTAGGCATACGGGGATCGTCCCAGCCTGCCACGTGGCCTTCGTCCACCAGTTGGGTGAGCTTGCGCTTGCTGACGACGGTGTACTGTAGGTTGAGTCGAGAAAACTCGATCTGCTGGGGATGACAATCGATGCTGATGTTATCCAGCGCCCAGTCATATAAAGGACGATGATTCTCGAACTCAAGGGTGCAGAGTGAGTGGGTAATGTCCTCAAGTGCGTCGGAGATCGGGTGTGTGAAATCGTACATCGGATAAATGCACCACTCTTCACCGGTCTGGTGGTGAATCACGCCGTGGCGGATGCGATAGAGGGTCGGATCACGCATGTTCATGTTGGGAGAGGCCATATCGATCTTGGCCCGCAGCACACGGCTGCCGTCCTCGAACTCTCCTGCTTTCATGCGGGCAAACAGCTCCAGGTTCTCCTCCACGGAGCGGCTTCTGTAGGGGCTGTCTTTACCGGGTTCGGTCAGGGTACCGCGGTATTCACGGGTCTCCTCGGCTGTGAGATCGCAGACGTAAGCTCTGCCTTTCTCTATCAGTTCCACGGCAAAGTCGTGGAGCTGTTGGAAATAATCCGATGCGTAGAAGAGCCGTTTGTCCCAGTCAAAGCCGAGCCAGCGGACATCCTCCTGGATGGCATCGACGTACTCCTGGTTCTCCTTGTGTGGATTGGTATCGTCGAAGCGCAGGTTGCAGAGGCCGCCCTGGTAGTCCCGCGCTATGCCGAAATTGAGGCAGATGGACTTGGCATGGCCGATATGCAGAAAGCCATTTGGCTCTGGCGGAAAACGGGTGTGTACCATGCCGCCGTGGTTTCCGTTCTTCAGATCCTCATCGATGATCTGGCGGATGAAGTTTGTCGGTGCTGTTGTTTCGTTGTTGCTCATGTTCGATTATTCAGCTCTTTAGGCAGATGCTTCGCGCTGGGCGATGAATTCCAGGGCCTTGTCTATACGGCGCAGGCAGGCCGCTTTGCCCACCAGTTCCAGGGTGACGTCAATACCGGGGGATGCGGCACGGCCTACCACCGCTACACGCAACGGCTGGGCCACCTTGCCCATCTTCAGTTCGAGTTCTTCGGAGACATCCTGCACCAGCTTGTGCAGCGCCTCTCCGGTCCAATCCTCCTGGGCTTCCAGGGCGGTGCGCATCCGCTCCAGGGGCTCACGCGCCACCGGACGCAGGTTCTTCTTGGCAGCGGTCTCGTCAAACTCTCCGAAATCCTTGTAGAAGAAGGCACTGATCTCCGCCATCTCCACCAGGGTTTTCGCCCTCTCCTGCTGGGCCTTGACCACCTCTACCAGGTTCGGGCCTTCGGTAGGGTCTATTCCCAGCCGCCCCATGTGAGGGCTAAGTAGATGGGCAATGTGGTGAGGGTCGCTCTCTTTAATATAGTGCTGGTTCAACCAGAGCAGCTTCTCGGTGTTGAAACTGGAGGCCGCCTTGTTGACGTCCTCCACGTTGAACAGCTGGATCATCTCCTCGGTGCTGAACACCTCCTGGTCGCCGTGGGACCAGCCCAGTCGAACCAGGTAGTTGAGCAGGGCCTCGGGAAGAAAACCGTCCTCCATGTACTGCATCACGCTCACTGCGCCGTGGCGTTTGGAGAGACGGGCGCCATCGTCACCGAGGATCATGGGCAGGTGGACAAACTTGGGCAGCTCCCAACCCATGGCCTTGAAAATATTGATCTGGCGCGGGGTGTTATTGATGTGGTCGTCGCCACGAACCACGTGGGTGATACCCATGTCGTGGTCATCCACTACAACGGTCAGGTTGTAGGTGGGGGAACCGTCGGTACGGCGGATGATCAGGTCGTCCAGCCCTTCGTTGTTGAACACCACACGACCACGCACCATGTCATCAACCACCACCGAACCATCGATAGGATTGCAGAAACGGATCACGTGTGGCTCATTGGGATCCACATGCTTATCACGACAGTGGCCGTCGTAGCGGGGCTTCTCCTTGTTGGCCATGGCGGTTTCGCGCAGTTCGTCCAGGCGTTCCTTGGAGCAGTTGCAGCGGTAAGCCAATCCTTTATCGATTAGGCGGCCGATGACCTCGTTGTATCGCTCGAATCGATGGGTTTGATAAAAAGGCCCTTCGTCATACTCCAGGCCCAGCCAGGTCATCCCCTCCAGGATGGCGTTGACAGATTCCGCGGTGGAGCGCTCCAAGTCGGTATCCTCTATACGGAGAACGAACTGACCTCCGTGCTTGCGGGCAAAAAGCCAGGAAAAGAGCGCAGTGCGGGCGCCGCCGACGTGAAGGTAGCCGGTGGGGCTGGGTGCAAATCGGGTACGTTTGGTCATTTTGTTCAGTTTTACTTGGGTGAACCGGGAAAAGCGTCCATTTTAGCAGAAGCTGATGAAAACGCGCAGGAAACATTTGACCGGAATTGGTACAGATCCTAGAATTCAGCCCTCTTCGAGGGCGGTTAGCTCAGCGGGAGAGCACTGCCTTCACACGGCAGGGGTCACTGGTTCAACCCCAGTACCGCCCACCAATATATTCAGTAGCTTAGATCTAACAAAACCGGCCAACAGCCAGTTTTTTTCCTGTAAGTCCATAATGCAAGCTTGAATTGAGTTAATTAACCTGGTCCTCTAAAAAAATCATTCCCTGACCACACTCCACAGATTTTCTCCAACCATCTAGTGAGTCTCCCAACCAATTCATGAACAAATCATGTGCATGTCTACACGCCCAGGTCAATGGGTTACCCTCACGTGCGGGGGAAGAGATGAGAACTCCCTGCGAACCACTCAGATCGTGGACGGACCACCCACGCTGGCGGGAAAAATGACCGCCCCCTCAGCGTACCAATCAATGCCGTACGGGCTACGGTTTTCTTAGGGCCTATTCACGTAAAAGTCAGTAAAATGCCGCTCTATGGAACTAACGAAAGAGCAGTACAAAATCATTGAGCCGTTGTCCCCCAAACCAAGGGGGACGAAGAAATACGGTAACATTCAGGCGCTTAACGGAATACTTTATATCGCAGAGCAAGGCTGTAAGTGGCGCGCTCTTCCGGAACGTTTTGGGCGATGGCACAGCATTTACAT
>NZ_MPRJ01000031.1 GCF_002020805.1 Solemya velesiana gill symbiont
GACATCTTTTGTGATACAAAATGGTGCTGTTTTATTTGCCATGCCTCATTATATCAAGCTACACAATTCGCTTGTTAACTTTACGCGTGACCCACTAGAAAGGACAGAAGAATACCTGCCACATTTCTGGGCTGCGAGATACCGAAGTATCGTCACAAAATTCGTTACCATAAATAATAGAAATGGATTCTGTGAGAGGGCAAGAAAATCAGTTCTAACAGTCGTCATTGACCTATAGGGCGGCCTAGAAGTAAATGATGCTGTTTATGTCTGCCGGCGCCCTAGCCAGTCCTAATCTCTGAGCGGGTGTGGTGCCATGCTTATCGGAAACCTTTACGAAATTGTAATACGCTCGATAGATTGTTAGCAGTTTCACAATCACGTTTGGGTTGTAGGCATGATAGCCGTGCCATCTCCGCTGGTTTGCACTGGCGGTAGATATAGGGCGTTCAATCAGGCTAATCATTCGCCGCAGCTGCATGAAATACCTATCCGTCGATTTGAGTGTCGCTTTTAGATACAGATAGATACAGATTTGCGCGATGTTCAACGGAATAATCACTCATGTCGGTAAGATGACAAATAGCCTTTTCTGGCTCGGTCATATCCGGAAGCGGATGCATGAACCACAGGTCATTCCATTTGCCATGAGGAGACATGCTGGCTACCTGCTCCTGCGCAAGTAAGTTGCATATCATTTGGTCAGTCAGACCTGGGTTAATTTCTCGCATAGACTCAAGCTTCAGTGGGGAACGATTCACTAGCAGCTGGAAGATTCGCCTGTTTTTATGGGACTGCCGCTGCCTTGCGGTGGATTTCTTCCTGACTGAAAATACCTTCCCGCATCCATGGCAAAGAAAGCGAATAGAGCCACCCTCGGTTTTTCCATATCGGCGATAAAATCCTCTGCCTTTTGAGACAGGGATATTGTGGTGTTTACATGCTGCAGTCGGACAATAAGCCTCGGGGCGGGGCTCATTGCCAGCGATCATCCTGTTCAGTTCCTCAGAAATCGCTAGATTGCTTTTGATTGGCGGCGTCTCGCCGCATTCTTTGCAGAGTAGGTAGGATTTATTCCAAACGTCGCCCGATTTTCTGTACCTGTCCGGGATTACTTTCCCATCTGGAGTTTTGAGGGGCTGATTAGAAGATCTGGCTGGAATACCGAAGTTAGAACACCGCGGGTTCTTGCAGAAATTAACTTGTACCCCATTGATCTCAATGGGAATTCTCGGCAACCCTAAACGCCGATGATTTTTTCGTGAAGATTTCTTTGGCAAAGGAGATTCCACCTATCTCTTTGATTAATAGGTGGAACCTGCCAGATTTTAAGATCCCCGCAACAGGTTAAGTAAACCCCTTGGCATCACTGCGGGCTTTTTCACTGATCGCGAAAGGAAATGATCAGTTGTTCTGGATCACGATGTTGGGGAACTTGGACGCGTAGC
Source organism: Solemya velesiana gill symbiont (assembly GCF_002020805.1). Taxonomy (GTDB): domain Bacteria; phylum Pseudomonadota; class Gammaproteobacteria; order Chromatiales; family Chromatiaceae; genus Sedimenticola_A. Next base: position 1,449 of record NZ_MPRJ01000031.1, read on the forward strand.
TCTTGCCCTGGAGGGCGAGTTTCGCCGCGGTTTTGCGGGCGATCTCGCGGTAGATCTGGGAGATGCGTGCATCGGGTTCAGCCACCACGGTGGGCTTGCCGCCATCGGTCTCTTCTCGGATGCGGATATCCAGGGGCAGTGCGCCCAGGAAGTTCACACCATACTGTTCGGCCATCCGAACACCCCCGCCTTCGCCGAAGATGTGCTCTTCGTGGCCGCAGCTGGAGCAGATGTGAATACTCATGTTCTCAACGATACCCAGCACAGGCACCTCGACCTTCTCGAACATCTTGAAGCCTTTGCGGGCATCCAGCAGGGCGATGTCCTGGGGCGTGGTCACAACCACAGCACCGGACACGGGCACCTTCTGGGCCAGGGTCAGCTGGGTATCACCGGTGCCCGGCGGCAGGTCGATGACCAGGTAATCAAGGCTGTCCCAGTTGGTATCGTTAAGCAGCTGCTCCAGGGCCTGGGTGACCATGGGGCCACGCCAGATCATGGGGGTCTCCTCGTCGATCAGGAAACCGATGGACATGGCCTGCAGACCATGGTTCTCCATGGGCTCCAGGGTCTTGCCGTCTTTGGATTCGGGCTGACCGGAAACACCCAGCATGCGGGGCTGGGAGGGTCCATAGATATCGGCGTCCAGCACGCCCACCTTGGCGCCTTCGGCAGCCAGGGCCAGTGCCAGGTTCACAGCAGTGGTGGACTTGCCCACACCACCCTTGCCGGAGGCTACGGCGATAATGTTCTTGACGTTGCCGATGGGCTTCAGGGACTTCTGAACCGAGTGAGCAACTACCTTCCAGGTCACCTCTACGTCAGCAGAGGAGACACCGTCCACGCCTTCAACCTGGGCCTTGACCGCAGCGGCCAGCTCATCTTTCACGCCGTCGCAGGGGAAACCCATCTCCACCGCAACCTTGACGTTGCCGCCATCGATATCAATGCTTTTGATGCAATTGGCGCTCACCAGGTCTTTGCCCAGATGGGTTTCTTCGTAACCCTTGATCGCCTCTTCAATCAGCTCTTTAGTCAAATCAGCCATTAATTCTCTCCTGCCAACAAGACCCTCACTGCGGGCCTCAGGGAAATTTGCTTGGGTAATGGCGGCGCATTCTACACCAAAAACGCCAATACTTACCAACTGTTTTACTCGGTTTTATATAACCCTATTTTGAATGCAAGATTTCATAGGCCTGCACCTGCCAGAAAGTCAGCCACTTTATTGGATGACTATGCGATAATGGTGGGCTTTACCGAAGTTCCCGGTATTTCACATTAACGATCTGATCAGCCTGAAAAAAAATGAGCATCAAACCGCGTAAAATTTTGGTCACCAGCGCCCTTCCCTACGCCAACGGTCCGATTCACATCGGCCACCTGGTGGAATACATCCAGACCGACACATGGGTCCGTTTCCAGAAAATGCATGGAAACAACTGCATTTACGTCTGCGCCGACGATGCTCACGGCACGCCCATCATGCTCCGCGCCCGCCAGGAAGGGATTGAGCCTGAAGCGTTGATCGCACGGGTTGCCGAAGAACATAAGGCCGATTTCGGGGACTTCAATATCGGCTTCGACAATTACCACTCCACCCATTCGGAGGAGAATCGGGTCTGCGCGACCCGAATCTACGAACGCAACCGCGACAAGGACCACATCGCCAGGCGCACCATCACCCAGGCCTATGACCCGGTTGAAAACATGTTCCTGCCCGACCGCTTCATCAAGGGCACCTGCCCGAAATGCGGCGCTGAGGACCAGTACGGGGACAACTGCGAAGTGTGCGGCGCCAGCTACAGCCCTGCGGAACTGAAGAACCCGGTATCCGCAATCTCCGGTGCCACCCCCATCGACAAAGAGTCGGACCACTACTTCTTCAAGCTCGGCGATTTCGAGCAGATGCTCAAGGAGTGGACCAAGGGCGGCCACCTCCAGGCGGAGGTCGCGAACAAGCTGGACGAGTGGTTCGAGGCGGGCCTGCAGGAGTGGGACATCTCCCGCGACGCCCCCTATTTCGGGTTCGAAATTCCCGATCATCCCGGCAAGTTCTTCTATGTCTGGCTGGACGCCCCCATCGGCTACCAGGCCAGCTTCCAGAACCTCTGCGACCGGACCGAGGGACTGGAGTTCGACGACTTCTGGTCCAAGGACTCCGACGCCGAGCTCTATCACTTCATCGGCAAGGACATTATCTATTTCCACGCCCTGTTCTGGCCGGCCATGCTCCACGGTGCAGACTTCCGCACCCCGACGGCGATCTTCTCCCACGGCTTCCTGACCGTGGACGGGCAGAAGATGTCCAAGTCCAGGGGCACCTTCATCAAGGCACGCACCTACCTGGACCACCTCAACCCGGAGTACCTGCGCTACTACTTCGCCGCCAAACTGGGCTCAGGGGTGGAGGATATCGACCTCAACCTGGAGGAGTTCGCCGCCCGGGTCAACTCCGACCTGGTGGGCAAGGTGGTGAATATCGCCAGCCGCTGTGCCGGTTTCATCAAGAAGCGCTTCGAAGGCAAACTCTCGGCCACCCTCTCCGAACAGGCCCTGTTCAACGAGTTCGTCCAGGCCGGCGAGTCCATTGCCGAGCGTTATGAAAAACGCGAGTTCAGCCGCGCCGTACGCGAGATCATGGCCCTGGCAGACCGCGCCAACCAGTATATCGACGAGAAAAAACCCTGGGTCATGGCCAAGGAGGAGGGTCGGGACCAGGAACTCCACGACGTCTGCTCCATGGGCATCAACCTGTTCCGGCTGCTGATCGGTTACCTGCGCCCGATTCTGCCGGCCACGGCGGAGAAATCCGAAGCCTTCCTGCAAGTCGAGCCGCTGACCTGGGAGTCCCTGGCCACCCCGCTCACCGATCATCAAGTGGCCAAGTTCAAGCCGCTGATGACCCGCATCGAGCCCAAGCAGATCGAGGCGATGCTGGAGCACTCCAAAGAGGACCTGGCAGCACAGGACGCAAAGAAGACCAAACCCCACGAAACTGCGACCGAAGGGCACCTGACCAAGGATCCCATCGCCGATACCATCGATTTCGGGGAATTTGCCAAGGTTGATCTGCGTATTGCCAAAATCGCCAAGGCCGAGCACGTGGAGGGGGCAGACAAGTTGCTGCAACTCACCCTGGACCTGGGTGGCGAAACCCGTAACGTATTCGCGGGCATCAAATCCGCCTACCAGCCGGAAGAGCTGGAAGGGAAACTGACGGTGATGGTGGCCAACCTGGCGCCGCGTAAAATGCGATTCGGCGTATCCGAAGGCATGGTGCTGGCAGCCAGCCCGGGGGGCAAGGACCTGTTCATCCTCAACCCGGATGAGGGCGCCGAACCCGGCATGAAGGTGAAATAATGCCATGTAGGAGGCCTGTCCTCAGCGCGATCATGCATTCGTTGCCGTGATCGCCCGGAGGACCGGGCTCCTATAATAATTGATCGGCCTCCCCAAAACCTGCGAAGATCCCAAAGTCTATCTATTTTGATGTGGCTGAATTTAGAATAATCAATGTGCAAAACAACTGAAAACCGGATCATATATAAACCTCTTCAAGCACATACAAAACACAGGTTGTTTACCTATACGTAAACTTCTACCATTTGCTGATCCAATCACAACAACCAGCTGCAAATGAAAGAGTACGCCCTAATCCTCATTAGTACCGTACTGGTCAACAACTTCGTCCTGGTGAAGTTCCTTGGCCTGTGCCCGTTCATGGGGGTATCCAAAAAGCTGGAAACGGCCATCGGCATGGGCCTGGCCACCACCTTCGTGCTCACCCTCTCTTCAGTCTGCAGTTACCTGGTCAACGAATTCATCCTGGCACCCCTTGATATAGAGTATCTGCGCACTATCGCCTTCATCCTGGTCATTGCGGTGCTGGTGCAGTTCACCGAGATGGTGATGCACAAAACCAGCCCGGTGCTCTACCAGGTGCTGGGCATCTTTCTGCCCCTGATCACCACTAACTGCGCGGTGCTGGGTGTAGCGCTGCTCAATATCCAGGAGCAGCACAACTTCATCGAGTCAACCCTTTACGGTTTCGGCGCTGCAGCCGGTTTCTCACTGGTTCTGGTGCTGTTCGCCGCGGTGCGTGAACGGGTCACCGTCTCGGACGTACCCCTCCCGCTCCAGGGAAGCGCCATTGCCCTCATAACCGCGGGACTGATGTCCATGGCCTTCATGGGCTTCGCCGGACTGGTTCCGAGCTAGGGCTGTTAAAAAACGATGTTTATAGCCATCATCGCCCTATCATTGCTCGCCCTGGGATTCGGCCTCTTGCTGGGCTACTCCTCCATCCGCTTTCACGTGGAAGGAGACCCCATTGTCGACAAGATCGACGCCCTGCTGCCCCAGACCCAGTGCGGCCAGTGCGGCCACCCGGGCTGCCGTCCCTACGCCGAATCCATCGCAGCAGGAGAAGATGAAATCAACCGTTGCCCCCCCGGCGGGGAAGCAACCATGATCGCCCTGGCAGACCTGCTGGGAAAAGACCCGGTACCCATGGACGACGAAGCCAGCGTGGAGAAGCCAAAGGCCACCGCAGTCATCGACGAAAAGGAGTGCATCGGCTGCACCCTCTGTATTCAGGCCTGTCCTGTGGATGCAATCCTGGGCGCTGCGAAACAGATGCACACCGTCATCATGGACGAGTGCACCGGTTGCGAGCTCTGCCTGCCGCCCTGCCCGGTTGAGTGCATCAGCATGGTGCCCGTCAAAGTAGACACCGGAAACTGGAAATGGCCCTATCCCGATGGTGCCGAGACAAATGAAGTTACAGAGGCGACGGCAGGCTGATCACCCATGCACTATCCATCAACAAACAGACCGGCCCGCAAACTCCACCGTTTTCATGGCGGCCTGCACCTGCCCGACAACAAGGCCCAGTCCAATGGCCGGCCGGTTGAACCCGCTGCCCTGCCAAAGCAGCTGACCATCCCGCTTCAGCAGCACATCGGCGAGGTCGCCCATCCCCTGGTCAGCGTTGGCGACCGGGTACTCAAGGGCCAGATGATCGCCAGGGCACAGGGTTATATCAGCGCGCCGGTACACGCATCCAGCTCCGGCACGGTGATCGAGATCGGGGAACAACCTGTCCCTCACCCCTCCGGCCTCTCTTCACCCTGCATCGTGATCGAGACGGACGGCCTGGACGAGTGGGTTGAACTGCCGGAGCCAGTGGTCCATTTTGCGCAGCTCGACCCAAGCGAGCTGCGGGAGCGAATCAGAAATGCCGGCATCGTGGGCATGGGTGGCGCTGCGTTTCCCACAAGCGTAAAGGTCACCCCAGGCCCCGAAACCTGGATCAAGACCCTGGTGCTAAACGGCGCGGAGTGCGAGCCTTTCATCACCTGCGACGACATGCTGATGCGTGAACAGGCGGACCGCGTTCTGGCTGGCGTTGCTATCCTGCAGCATCTGCTGGAGCCGGAACAGACCCTGATCGGCATCGAGGACAACAAGCCCGAGGCCATCGCCGCCATGAATGCGGCCCTAGAAACCGGCGGACTCAGCAACACCGAAGTCGTCCCCATCCCCACACTCTATCCCAGCGGTGGAGAGAAGCAGCTGATTCGCATCCTCACTGGCAAAGAGGTCCCCTCCCATGGCATCCCGGCCCAGATCGGCATCGTCTGCCACAATGTGGGCACGGCTGCAGCCATCGCCGATGCCGTGCTCGAGAACAAACCCTTGATCTCCCGTTATGTCACTATCGCAGGCGAAGGGATCAAGGAGCCGCGCAACCTGGAAGTACTGATCGGAACACCGGCTTCATCGTTAATCGGGCAGGCCGGGGGCTACACCGATGCCGCGTCCAAGCTGATCCTGGGAGGCCCCATGATGGGCTTCACCCTGCATACCGATAACGTGCCCATTACCAAGGCCGCCAACTGTCTGCTCGCTGCCAGCGAGGCAGAATCCCCGAATCCTGGCCCCGCCTCACCCTGCATCCGTTGCGGACAGTGTGCCGCCGCATGCCCGGCCCGCCTGCTCCCCCAGCAGATGTACTGGTATGCCAAGGCGAAGGATCTGGAGAAGGCCCAGGAGTACAACCTCTTCGACTGTATCGAGTGCGGCTGCTGCTCCCATGTCTGCCCGTCCCACATTCCCCTGGTCCAGTATTTCCGCTTTGCCAAGATGGAGAGCTGGGCCCGGGAACAGGAGAAGCGCAAGTCTGAGCACGCTCGCAAGCGCCACGAGGCACGGGTGGCCCGCCTTGAGCGGTTGGAGGCTGAGCGCAAGGCACGGCTGAGCAAGAAGAAGGCTGGGCTGAAGAAGAAGACCGCTGCAAAGAAAGCAGGTGGGGAAGCCAAGGATCCCAAGAAAGCCGCGATCGAGGCCGCCATGAAAAGGGCCGCAGAGAAGAAAGCTAAGCTGGCCGAAGAGGGCGTGGCTCCCAAGAACGTGGAAGAGCTCACCGAGGCTCAGCAGAAGCAGATCGACCAGGCAGACAAACGCCGGGCAGAGGCAGCAGAAGATACAAAGCAGGCCACCCAAGAGCCAGAGGATGCATAGCGGATGCAATTTCAAACCCTGACTTCACCCCATACCGAGCGCCCCAACAGCATAAGCATAACCATGCTGTGGGTGACCATAGCGCTGGTACCGGGTATCGCGGCCATGCTGTGGTATTTCGGCTGGGGTATCCTGGTGAGCATCCTGCTGGCCGTGGTCACCGCTATCGGCTGCGAGGCCCTGGCCATGAAACTGCGGGGCCGTCCGGCACTGCCCGCCATCAGCGACCTGAGCGCAGTGGTCACCGCCCTGCTGTTCGCCATAGCCGTTCCGCCCCTGCTCCCCTGGTGGCTCACGGTCCTGGGGATGGCCTTCGCCATACTCCTGGTCAAGCATATGTACGGTGGCATCGGCTATAACCCGTTCAACCCCGCCATGGCCGCCTACGTTCTGCTGCTCATATCCTATCCCACGGACATGATCTCCTGGCTGCCGCCGGATATGCTCAATGAGCACCCCCTTACCCTGGGCCAGGTCCTGTCCATCAAGTTTGCCGGAATTTATCCCCAAGGCCTCGGGATCGACGCCCTGACCATGGCCACCCCGTTGGATGAGATGCGTACCCAGCTGGACCTGAACCAGACCCTCAGCGAGATCAAGCAGAGTCCCCTGTGGGGCAATTTCGGCGGCCGTGGCTGGGAGTGTGTCGGTAACTGGTACCTGCTGGGGGGGCTGATACTGCTCTACAAGCGAATCATCAGTTGGCACATCCCCGTGGCCATGCTGGGGGCCATGTTGGTGCTTGCCACCTTCTTTCACGTGCTCGACCAGGACGCCTTCCCCACCGGTATGTTTCACATCTTTACCGGCGCTACCCTGCTGGGCGCCTTTTTCATCGCCACCGACCCGGTGACCGCGAGCACTACCAAGAAAGGGCAACTCATCTACGGTGCAGGCATTGGCGCCATCGTTTACGTTATCCGCACCTGGGGCGGCTACCCCGATGCGGTGGCCTTTGCCGTCTTGTTAATGAACCTGGCCGCCCCAACCATTGATTACTACACCCAACCTCAGGTCTTCGGGCACAGGAGCGGTAGTAATGAATAAATACCCTATTCTCGTCGCGGGTCTGCTGCTGGCCATGTTTGCGGTGGCCGGTACCGGGTTGGTCGCCTTCACCCAGGAACAGACAAAGGATCGGATCGCCGCCAATGAGCGCGAGGCGCTGCTGCGCAGCCTCAACGCACTGGTGCCTGCAGATAGCATCGACAACGATATCGTTACAGACACCCGGTTTGTGAATGACATTGAGCGCCTGGGCGGCGACAAAATCCAGGTCTACCTGGGTCGCAAGGGCGGACAGCCCGTTGCCGCCGTGTTTGCCTCCGTGGTGCCCGACGGTTATAGCGGACCCATCAAGCTGCTGGTGGCTGTCAGGACCGATGGCAGCCTGGGCGGTGTACGCATCGTCTCCCACAAGGAGACACCCGGACTCGGCGACAAGGTGGAGGAGAGAAAATCGGACTGGGTCTACAGCTTCAAGGACAAGTCCCTGATCAATCCCGACATCTCCCGGTGGAAGGTAAAACGGGATGGCGGCGACTTCGACCAGTTCACCGGTGCAACAGTGACACCAAGATCCATCGTAGGCGCAGTGAAGAATACCCTGCTCTACTTCAGAGACAAAGGCATGGCACTTTTCGAGCGTCCCTCCGATAACGAAGCCCCGCCGGAAAAAGTGGCATCAACACAGGTCTAGAACATGGCTGAGACAGGCTACGGTAAACTGATTCGTGACGGGCTCTGGTGCAACAACCAGGCGCTGGTGGCACTGCTCGGGCTTTGCCCACTGCTGGCGGTAACCAACATCGCGATCAACGGGCTTGGGCTGGGATTGGCCACCACCCTGGTGCTCACCCTTTCCAACACGACGGTTTCGCTGATTCGCAACCTGGTGCGACCGGAGGTGCGCCTGCCGGTCTTCGTGCTGGTGATCGCCTCCTTCGTCACCGCCGTGGAGTTAAGCATGAACGCTTGGTTCTATGAGCTCTACAAGATCCTTGGCATCTTCATTCCCCTGATTGTCACCAACTGCGCCATCATCGGCCGCGCCGAGGCCTTCGCCTCCAAGAACAGGTTGCCGAAAGCGATCGTTGACGGACTTGCCATGGGTATCGGTTTCACACTGGCCCTTGTTGCCCTGGGCGCCATGCGCGAGATCATCGGCATGGGCACCATTTTCTCACAGGCGGATCTGATGTTCGGCCCGGCGGCAGCAGGCCTCGAGATCAGCCTGGGCGATGACTTCCAGGGCATGCTGCTTGCCATCCTGCCCCCCGGCGCCTTCCTCGGACTGGGCCTGATGATCGCCCTGAAAAACATCATCGACAACCGGGTAACCAAGGCACAAGCCGTCAAGGCCGATGCCTCCCTCCCGGATGCCCAGCCCAACGCCAGCTGAAGTGATACAAGCAGATTCGAAGCATTTGCATGGGTAAACATTGTTCCCCGACAAAGTGATAAACGCACCAAAGGGCGAGAGTGAACACAGGTCGCCCATGTATTGGTGAAGCGAGGTATCGTTCTTCTTCAGAAGTCCCTGTCCAGGTAGCGTACCAGCACCGCACCCAGAACGTTCTTATCCACCGGTTTGGCGAGAAAGTCGTCCATACCTGCTTCCAGGCACTCCTGCTTGATGTTGTTGGAGGTATTTGCGGTTAACGCAATAATTGACAAATAACGGCCATTCTCCTCTTCTGACCGAACTGCCGTGTAAAGCCGATACCATCCAACCTTGGCATTCGCAGGTCTACGAATGCCAGATCGAATCTATTGCCCCCGACCACGTTCATCGCCTCCTCCCCATCTTTGGCCCACGCGACCTCACAACCCAACTCTGAGAGTAGGGTTCCAAGCACCTTGGCATTGAGCGGGTTGTCTTCCACCAACAAAACCCTTAGGGTGACGGCAGATGCAACCGAACCGCGAGCATCGGTCTTAACGTGCCCATTCACAGGCGCACTCACAACACGTTTTATAGATTCGGCAAGCACCTCACTGGTCACCGGCTTGGCCAGAAACGCAGTATTGGGCATCTGATCATGAATCCGCCGATCCGCATAGCCAAGAAAAACCACCGGCACTTCACTTCCCAGGTGGGAACGGATCAGATCACTCAACCGTTTTGCGTCCAGGCCTTCGGGGGTATCTGAAATCAAGGCAAAATCCAGAACGCCTATCTCACCGGCATCTGCAATCTGCAATGCCAGTTGGGGGATCTGCGTAACCGACCTGCACTCGATACCCATAACGGCACACATACCCGTAATCATCTCGTTGACCACGTGATTCTTCTCTACAACCAATCCCTTCAAGCCAGAGAGACCAGTGACCTGGAAGGATGACGCCTCTTCTCCAGGTGCGATCAGAGGCAAGCGGCACCAGAACCTGCTCCCCTCTCCTTGTTTGCTATCGACACCAATTTCCCCACCCATGATTTCTGCCAGGCTGCGGGCAATAGCTGTGCCCAGCCCGGTTCCGTCATAGTGACTGGTTGTCGTGGAGTCGGTCTGCCAAAAGGTATCGAAAACCAGCTGAAGCTGCTGGCTGGCAATGCCAATGCCTGTATCGATAACTTCAATCAGCAGGTGCGGCATGGGCAGCGTTTTGCATGGCTCTGCCCTGGTCACACTCACCTCCACATGTCCGCTCTGGGTAAACTTCACAGCATTGCCAATAAGATTGAACAAGAGTTGCTCCACGCGAAGTGGATCGCCCTCAACCTGAATCGGCACCCTGTCATCAATTCGGCAGAAAATATCCAACCCTTTATCTACTGCGCGCCCTGAAAGCCCGACACAAATCTCACGTACCAGTGGCCGCAACTCAAAACTGACCCGGTTGATTTCCAACTGGGACGACTCAATGCGAGTGAGGTCCAATACATTACCAATCAGGGTATTAAGCAATCCTGCCGCGCCGGTAATCGATTCCACGTACTCCTTCTGATCATTGTTGAGGGGTGACGATCTCAACAATTGAGCCATCCCCACGATACCATTCAGGGGAGTTCGCAATTCGTGTGTCATGGTAGAGAGAAATGCACTTTTGGCACTGTTGGCCTGTTCTGCATCCTGGCGCGCAAGATGCAGTTTCTGTAGCAAGCTGTGTTGATAGAGAGGCAATAACAGCAACAGGAGCAGGAAAAACACGACTTCAAATGCCGATGTATCCCACTGATCGAGATAGATCAGTGCAATGAAATAAGCCAAAAAACTGAGCAGGGAAGCCGCAATCAGATGACGCTTCCCGAAACGTGCGCCGTAGGAGATGAACAGCCAGACGTAAAGCAGGTAAAAGGGATTGATCGCCTCCTTGGTCATTATGATGCATAGGCTGATGGCCGTGACATCAATGACCAGGGAAAAAAACTGCCTTGCCTCCCATTCCCGCCTGAAAAAAATACTGGCGAAGATGGTGATGAAAATTACAAAGTAAACGGTGAAGAGCTGGAAGTACTGGGTCTCGTCCACCGCGTAATAGTTTGAAGCGGCACCAAGACCGATATAGGTAACGGCAAAAAGCCATATACCGAGCCTAACCAGGGCCGACTGGAACTCCTGGTTCTTTAGCAGATTGTCCTTTCTCAGTCTGTCAGGCATATACAGCGCCTCACAACTCTCCTTGAATAAAAACGTGGATTATACAGGAATATTATTCATATTTATGCCCTATCCTGCTGTTTCCATACATATTTGCAGGACAGCTCACAAATCCATCGTGTTAAAATCCCTGAACCGACACTATTCAGAAACAGTAGCACAAGCAACTGATGAACAAGGAAAAAAGACAACTGATCTTTGAGCGGTTGCGGGATGCAAACCCCAACCCGACCACTGAGCTCAACTACTCATCGGCTTTCGAGTTGCTGATTGCAGTGATTCTCTCTGCCCAGGCCACTGACAAAGGGGTCAACAAAGCCACGGCAAAACTCTTTCCCCAGGCCAATACCCCGGATGCGATCCTGGCATTGGGTGAAGACGGCCTGAAAGAGCAGATCAAAACCATCGGCCTTTACAACAGCAAAGGCGCAAACATATTAAAGACCTGCCGAATACTCCTGGACGAGCACGGTGGAAACGTACCAGAAGACCGCAAGGCCCTGGAGGCCCTTCCCGGGGTGGGCAGAAAAACCGCCAACGTAGTCCTGAATACCGCATTCGGCCATCCCACCATGGCCGTGGACACCCATATCTTCCGGGTATCCAACCGCACGCGCATCGCCCCGGGCAAGACCGTTCTTGAAGTCGAGAAAAAACTGCTCCGCTTCACCCCAAAGGAGTTTCTGGTGGACGCCCACCACTGGCTCATCCTGCATGGACGTTACACCTGCATCGCACGCAAACCCCGGTGCAGTTCCTGTATCATTGAAGACCTTTGCGAGTACAAGAACAAAACATCGGACTAGGGCCTGTAAACAGGCCTGGACTGGGAGATGATAATGTTTGGCAACGACCGACTTCAGATGCGCCGGATGTTCACCGACTCCTGGCAAAAGCTCAAACAGGGAACTCCGCTGGAACCCCTTGAGCAGATGATCACCGAGATAATCAAACAGCACCCCGAGTATCACAAAATGCTGGAAGACCCTGCTGGATCCCTGGACAGGGATTTCATGCCGGAAGAGGGGCAGACCAACCCGTTTCTGCACATGGCCATGCACATCAGCATCCAGGAGCAGATCAGCACTGACCGGCCAAATGGCGTTCGCCTGGCCTATCAGAAACTGACGCTGAAAACAGTCGACCCCCACGAAGTGGAGCACCAGATGATGGAGTGCCTGGGAAGAATGCTCTGGGAAGCACAACGCAGCGGTGGAATGCCCGATGAGCAACTCTACCTGGACTGTATCAGGAAACTCTAGCGCTCCCTGACTGACCCCGCTACAGAACAAACTAATTCATTAATTACTCAAAGACTCCCTCATGTTTTCAAGGCGTCGGTCGATAAATGATAAACACTGATTGTTTTTGCTGTAACCTACTGAAATAGAATAACAACAGACCGGCCGAGGCGACACACGATCAGGTCGATGACATGATCAGCCTACCCAATTCCTACCAGCCGGCATAACTGTTCCCCACAATCGGCAGTTACAGTATTGAGTTGAAGGAACACTACCAGGTGCAACCAATAAGAATTGTTAGTTATCTACTGATGTTTGCGATCGTTAACGCTTTCACCTGGTGGAGCGTTTACTCTCACCACGAGAAACTCAAGAAATCGGAATTAAACGCCTTTGTCGATATGGAGCGCTCCATCGTACAGGACGCGGCACGTGCCGCTGAGACCTGGATAAAACACCGTTCCGGCAAAATCGACATGGATGAGAGCGTTCAGGAGGTATTGCACTACTTCATCGAGCCTCTCAAACTGCTGAAGAGCGGAGATGCCTGGATCTTCAGAAACGGCTACTCAATATACGACGAGAGCTCCGACTTTCCGGAAGTCAATCGTGGCAAAACCATTAAACAGATCTTCGATATGCAGAAGCGTTCCGGAGCCAGCCATTATGACACGTTGGTCAAGGGGGTAATGCAGGGCAACGCGGACACCACGTGGTTTATATGGCTGCCTGAGAAGGGGCGCGAATACGGTGCCTGGACATCCATAAAAATTGGCAAGGATATACTGACCATCGGGATCTCCACACCGGAATCGGAGATCCTTGCCGCGTCCGGACTGGAGCAGGAATTGCAACGGGATATCATCACTGGCGCGCTGCAATCTGCGCTAACGCTCATACTGCTGGTATTGGTTTTTTATGCCCAGTACAAATCCCATCAGCACATCGAAGCCCTTCAGCATGAAATAGGCGATCGATTCACGGTCGAAAAGGCACTGCGTGAGAGCGAGGACCGCTATCGCCGGCTTTTTTCAGAATCCAAGGCCACGCAACTTATCTTCGACTCGGCATCCGGCCAGATACTTGATGCCAACGAGGCCGCCATACGCTACTACGGCTATTCTCTCGACGAACTGAAGGAGATGAGTTTCACCCAGATAAACGCCAGTTCAAAAACCGCCGTACACGACGAGGTGGCCTTGGCGAAAGAGGAAGAGCGGGACTACTACCTGTTCAGGCACCGCCTGGCCACTGGCGAGGCGCGGAACATCGAGATGTACACCACGCCGCTGCGGATCAATGGCAACAATGTCCATTACGCCATCATCCATGACATTACCGAACGCAAGCAGATGGAGGAGATGATCAAACGCCTTGGCCGTTACGATGTCCTCACCGGCCTGCCCAACCGCGCCATGCTCTTTGACCGCATCAACACGGCAATCGAGAGCGCCAAGCGACACAAGGAGCACCTGGCGATACTGTTTCTCGATCTGGACGGTTTCAAAGTGGTCAACGACACCTATGGTCACATCGCCGGGGACCGGTTGCTGCGGGAGGCTGCAAAACGTCTGAAGAATTGCACCAGGAAATCCGACACCGTCGCCCGATTCGGCGGAGACGAGTTCGTGGTACTGCTGACTGATGTAAAAGAGGACCCGGCGGTTCTGTCGGTGATCGAAAAGATTCAGGCAAGCCTTCGTCTGCCTTTTAATATCGAAGAGACCACTGCCAACATCGGTTCTAGTGTCGGCGTTGCCTTCTATCCCGCCAACGGAGAGACCGCGGACAAATTGTTGCACCAAGCGGATACCGCCATGTACAGGGTCAAGCAGCAGGGTAAGAACGGTTACAGGTTCGCAGAATCGGCTTGAGGAGCCCCGGTGTTGACAGGCCTCACGCTCCTCACGCTGACGCCTCAATTCCTCGGTCTGCAATCGGATCAGCACATCCCTATCAGCCTCGCGGAGGAGACTGAAATTGACCCGCAGATTGTAGCGGTAATCGCCCTCTGGCTTCTCCATTTCCTGGCATGAGACCACTTCAGAGATGGTAAGCACACCGGTAAAACTGGGCATAAGCAGCAATTTCAGCTCAAGCTGGGCCCCAACCGACACCTCTTCCGTGGTATTGAATGCCATGCCGCTGGCACTGATGTTTACCGGGTTTGCCGGGCGCTGGGAAATATCGGCATTCTGAACCAGGAAGGCGCGACCCAGGATATCGATTTTTCTATTCAGGGCTTTCAGGTAGCTTGCCACATCCGGGTAGTCAGACTCGACTTTATGCAGTACGCCTGCCATCCGTTGAGTGACTGCAGCAAGGTTGCTCATGATGGTGAAATCGGTATCCAGGTCGTTTTCCATCCGCTCCAGGCACTGCGGCAACTCATCAGGTGTAATCACCCTGTAACTGATACTCATCGCATCATCGATACGAAAAAAGCGTCTCCTTTCGTCACCGGATCCCGTCGGATGTTCGTTATTCGCCATATTGCTATCTCAAAGACCTATCGCCTAGCTTGCCTGTTGCTGAACTTTCTTGGCAGCTTCCGCTTCTATCTCGTCAGCTCGCTCGATTACCAATTCCACCCTTCGATTCTGAGCCCTGTTTTCAGACGAATCATTAGGCACCAATGGCTTGGAGTCGGCATGCCCTTCCACTACCACCCGACTGGGATCTACGCTGGGATTCTGCAGTAATGCATGAAGCACGGTTACCGCACGGGCAGATGACAGACAACTCCCAGTTCGACCTGAAACGCTCTGTGCTGATCGGGATATTATCGGTATGCCCCGCCACGATCACTCGACCAGGGGAATCGACCACCGCTTCGCTGATCCTGTCCATCACATCATAGAAACCGGGATTGAGGCGATCACTACCCGAAGGGAACGACCCCTTCTCCTGGATACGGATGATCACCCTCGCCTCTTCGGTCTCCACACTGACAAGGTCCTCATCGATCTCTTGCTTAAGGGCTTCCTTCAACTCTGCCGCCTGTTGCTCAACCTCATTCTGAATCTGCTCTGCAGCAGCTTCCATGGCCTCTTTCATATCCAGGTGCTGCTTCTCGACATCAGTGGTCTGTTGTCGTATCTCGTCAATGGGGCTCGGCTCCGGAACGGTTGACGGACTGAACTCCTGCTTGATCACGCTGGTACCCATGACGATCTCAGCCGCGGGTATCTCCCGTTGCACACCGAAGGCGTCTTTCATCGATTCAGCCATCTTCTTGAAACGCACTGCATCGATGGTGGCAAAGGAGAGCAGCAGCACGAAAAAGCACATGAGGAGAGACATCAGGTCGGCGAAAGTCGCCAGCCATGGCGGTAGGCCCTCTTCACATTTGGGACATTCTTCAGCCATAAACCGGTTCCATCAGGCTCCTGTCACTCTTCTTTGGCCCGCTTGCTGGACGGCAGGTACGTCGACAGCAGTTATTCCAGGACGCGGGGATTCATACCCTCCTGGATACCTGAGATCGTTTCAAGGATCAGGGACTTGTTGGTTTTCTCAAGCTGACTGGCACGGGCAAGCTTGGCAGACATGGGCTGGGCAAACGCGTTCGCTATGACGGCACCATAGAGGGTTGTCAGCAAGGCAACAGCCATCGCGGGGCCGATACTTGCCGGATCCGACTGTTGGCCAGCATCTGTACCAAGCCTACCAGGGTACCGATCATGCCCATGGCAGGGGCCATGGTCGCCATGTTCTTGAACATCCTCTGGCCGACTTCGTGTCTTTGAATGGCGAGATCGATATCCGATGAGAGGAGCTTCTGCACCAGTGCCGGGTCATGTCCATCAACACACAGACCGATGCCCTCCTTAAAGAAAGTCGTTTGTGATCTCCTGGCCTTCAAGGGCCAGCAAGCCGTTCTTGCGTGCCACGTCGGCCAATTGCACAGCCTCTTCAATCAGTGACTGTGGTGACTCCACCTTGTAGAAGAATGCCTTTAGACCGATAGCGAAAGAACCGAGAAAATCCCCCAACGAGACCTGCATGAGGGTGACCATGAAGGTTCCACCCACAACGATGAGGATGGAGGGCACGTTTACAAACAGCATGATAT
This sequence comes from Solemya velesiana gill symbiont, assembly GCF_002020805.1. Taxonomy (GTDB): domain Bacteria; phylum Pseudomonadota; class Gammaproteobacteria; order Chromatiales; family Chromatiaceae; genus Sedimenticola_A. The sequence goes on from NZ_MPRJ01000031.1 coordinate 17,894, forward strand.
CGCCACCGGTTGCGACCGCACCGATGATGATACCGAAGCCACCAAGTAAACCTACAAGGGTTGCAATATCCACAAAGCTACCTCTTTATTCGTCATACCCTTCCCAGTGGGCTATGTGACGTCGTTATTATTCTGCCTCTGATGCGTAGTAAATGGTAGCGGTAACACGACCAAAAACTTTAAACCCGCTGGTGTATCATGATGCTGGGTTGATACTTCCTAATGAAGGGCAAACAGCCCGCACTGGCAATATACACTCTAGGATTATGCGGCATGAGCACTCTACACTCCAGACCTGTATTGATTACCGGCTGTTCCAGCGGTATCGGACTCTGCTGCGCCCTGGGTCTGAAGTCTCGTGGCTACCCGGTATTTGCAACCGCCCGACGGGAACGGGACCTGGAGATGCTGGAATCCCAGGGATTGGAGGCCCTCTATCTAGAGTTGGAAGACCGGGAGAGCATCGAAAAGGCCGTGGAGCAGGTACTCTCGAAAACCAACGGCAAACTGTACGGACTGTTCAACAATGGCGCCTACGGCCAACCGGGAGCGGTTGAGGATCTCTCAACCGAGGTACTCAAACGGCAGTTCGAGGTCAATCTTTTCAGCTGGCATCATCTGACCCGGCTGGTACTGCCGGTTATGCGCAGACAGGGTGAGGGACGAATCATCCAGAACAGCTCGGTTCTCGGCTTTGTCGCCATGAAGTACCGGGGCGCTTATAACGCCAGCAAATACGCCCTGGAAGGACTGAGCGATACATTACGGCTGGAACTTGAAGGTAGCGGCGTCTATGTCAGCCTGGTGGAACCGGGCCCCATCACCAGCAAATTTCGGGAAAATGCCTACCGTAAGTGGCAGGAGAACATCGAGCCTGAAGGCAGCCCCCACGAAGCAGCTTACCGTGCCCTGGAGGAGCGCCTGACAAAGAAAGGGCCTGCTGTCCCCTTCACCCTTCCGCCTGAAGCTGTTCTGAAACGGGTGATACACGCCCTGGAAAGTTCCCGGCCGCAACCCCGTTACTACGTTACATTCCCCACTTACCTGTTCGGCGCGTTGAAAAGAGTGCTCTCAACAAGGGTATTGGATGCCCTGGCACGAAAGTACTAGGGCCTAGCGCTGGCTCTCAAATGAGGCCAGGCAAGGCGCGCAGAGTGCAGTTTGGTTGTTCCAAATAAACGATGCGCAAAGCTTACCGCTCCATGCTCACGCCCCTGACCTACATCCCTGCAGGCCACGCAGCATGGCCTCATTTGAGAGCCAACCCGAAGGGACGGGACCATCTTCACCAGGTCAGCCAGCGAGCTGGCTTCCATCTTCTCCATTACCCGTGCGCGGCGAGCCTCCACGGTCTTGGCACTGACGCCAAGGGCGGCGGCGATCTCTTTGTTGGATTTCCCATTTGTCACCATCTCCATCACCTCGTGTTCACGGGGTGTCAGATGAGCCAACCGCGATGCGATCTCGGCACGCCCGGCCTGGGCTTCCCTCTGCTCAACGTCCAGCATCAGCGCGTTACGGATACTTTCAAGCAGCAATTCATCATTGAATGGCTTTTCAATGAAATCCACTGCGCCTGCCTTCATGGCCCGCACGGCCATCGGCACATCACCATGGCCTGTAATAATGACAATAGGAATATTGATCTGCTGCTTGATGAACTGTTCCTGCAACTCCAGCCCGCTCATCCCGGGCATGCGAACATCCAGCAACAGGCAGCCTGCACGACCGGGATAATAGTTGCGTAGAAACTCATCGGCCGAGGCATAGGTCTCCACGTCCATACCCACGGATTCGATCAGCCACTTCAGAGAGTTGCGCATGGCCTGATCGTCATCCACAACAAATACGGTTGTCTGCTTACTCATCTATCGTCCCATCGAATTCCTGTTCTTCATCATATGCCGGCAGTGTAACAGCAAAACGGGTACCTCCACCTTCCCTGGAGCCCACGTCGATCCTGCCGTTGTGATCTTCGACAATCGTCTGGCTAATGACAAGCCCCATACCCATTCCACTCTCCTTGGTGGTAAAAAACGGATCGAACAGCTTATCAACTACCCCAGGGCTGATACCGGGCCCACTATCCAATACCTCGACAACAATGCCACCTGCACCATTCAAACTGGTGCTTACCGACAGGTTGCGCTGTTTTGAAGGCACCTCCAGCAGGGCATCCAGTGCATTTCTAATTAAATTCAGGATCACCTGTTCAATCTGCACCACGTCAATGCGGGTCAGCAGCTTCTCCAGGCTCATCTCCTGTTCAATCACCACCTCGGCTTTCCGTGCTTCGAACTCAACGAAGGAGCAAACCTCCCTTACTACCCCGTTGATATCGGCAACCGTGCGTACCGGGGGTTGCTTGCCCACCTGGTTGCGAAGGCGCTTGATGATCTCCCCTGCCCTGTCTGCCTGGTTGTTTATCTGACCCAGGGCATAGAGTATGTCTTCTATTGCCTGGGGATCATTGCGCAATCTGCGACTGCTGCCGTTGGCAAAATTGGCAATGGCCGAAAGCGGTTGATTGAGCTCATGGGCCAGGCCCGTAGCCATCTCACCCATCGTACTGAGACGACAGACATGAACAAGCTCCTGCTGATGCTCCCTTGCCTGGCTCTCAGCCTTTCTGACTTGGCTGATATCACGTCCGTAGATATTCACGTACCCCAATTCAGCTACGGGTGAAAAAAGCAGGGAGTAAATATAGCCATCATAGACCACCTCGGCCTCCCAGTTTCGCCCTGACGCCATCACCTCGTCCACCCGCTTTCGCCAGTAAAGAGGCAATGTCTGCCCCCGGCCGCAGCCCCAATAATCAAGCAGGTGCTTGCTGGGGTTGTTTGCATAGAGGATGACACCGGGCCGGTTCACACGCAGCACCGGACTCGGACTCTCCGATGGGAATTTAGCCAGGCTCTGGATCTCCTGTTCTGCACGTTTACGGTTTGTAATGTCATGCAGATAGACGGTCAGCACCGTCCGCTCCTGGAGCTGCAGGGGCTTGATTGCCAGCTCAGCAGGGAAAACCGTCCCGTCCATGCGCATGGCCGTCATCTCCTGCCGGATATCCTCCTCGTTCATCTGGGAACGGGCTTCAACTAGGTGAAGCAGTTCAATGAAACGCGGCCTGCTCTCCGCATTCAGCATGAAAGCGGTGAAATCCTGGCCGATCACCTCCTCCCGCTTATAACCGAATGTTTTTTCCGCCGTCGTATTGAACTCGATGATCATGCCCGATTCGTCGATGGTGATAATCGAATCCAGTGCCGCCTCCATGATCGCATCGGTCAGCGCTTCGGAGTCCTGCATCTCAGACTCATGCTGCTGCCGCATCTCATCCCTGGCCTCTCGCACTGATTGGATGAACTGGCGAATCCAGTCTTCCAGCACGAACAGCTGATTTCCTTTCTCCAGAACCGGTTGGTCTGCACCCAGCGCACGCCTCGCAAAACGGGGAATCCTGCGCAATATATTATTCAACTGCCCGGACAACAGGTAAAAAACCAGCGTAAAGACACTTATGAAGGTGATCGCAGCTACAAGCCGTTGCCGACGTTCAAGATCTGCAACCCGCTTCTGTATCGCCTCCACTGAGCTGCGTGGTACCAGTGTCGCAAACTGGATGTTGAGTGTTGTGCCTTCGTAAGCGAAAAACGATTGGGCTGTCACCAGAAAATCCGCACGTACCTGGTCGATACCCTCACCTCCAGATACCACATGCTCTTCACTACTGACGAGAAATCGCTGCTCATCCGCATCAACCAGGCCGATGACCACGTTACTGCCAGACACACCCTGCTGGGAAGCACGTAAAAACTGCTCATCGATTGGCACCACCAGCATCAGCGTGCCCATCCTCGTACCCGTTGCGTCCTCTGCAATTTCCGTTACCAGGAGATAAGGCTGGCCATTCAGGGTAGTAATCAGTACCTCATCCTGCCCGCCGCTGACGAACAGCTCCATGTCATCCAGCAGTTCGCGGGGAAGCAACCCCTGCCCCACGCTGTAGATCTCCCTGACCCTGGCCTGTGTATCCAACAGCAGCATGTGGCTGGGTCTGAGATTTTTCCAGAGCGAGGCGGGAGGAAGCCAGGGTGGTATCTGGTAGTAAACGATTGCAGGCGACTCATCGTTTGCAAACCAATACACAGGTTCCAGGTAATCACTGAGCTGGCGATGATTTGCGAGCAAACGGGCCGTAGAAGTGTGGGCGTCCACGTAATTGTCGAATCGGATCAGGGTCTCACGAGCCTGCTGGTCCAGGCGACTCTCAAGCTCCTGGAAAAAGACATCCCGGATGGCACGGGGCTGTACCAGTTCGAGCACCACCCAAACAACCAAACCACATGCCAGCCCCACAATAATGGAGAGCAGGGGCATGGGGATACGCCTTAGCGTGCTCATACGTTTTTTGGCTATCGGCCTCGGCATGGCTTTTTAATCGGCTCGTTCGTTCGAAATCAGGCCCACCATGATAATGCATTGGACCATAAGAGGACTATCAGACAACCAGGGCTGTGAAATCAGGATGCACTGTTTCCCGCCATCCTTTTGGACAGATCAGGCAACGGGATAAATGAAACTCAACAGAGATTAGTGGACGTGGCAGACCCGGCCTGCGGCATCAAGGTACTCATGACGGCCATAGATCAGCTCATGCAACAGGGTGTGATGATCATCTTCGAGATCGCAAAACATAAGACCGACACCACCATCGGTGGTATGTACCACGATTGCCTCGGTCCTGAAAGGACTCATACCACGAGCACCCTCCATTATGACCGAAACATCCACCATGGCATTGACCGGAAGCCGGATGCGACCGGTCTTGACGAACATTCCGCCCACCCCGACGTCTTGGGTCTGGCCTCGCACCAGACCCAGGCTGCGGTAGTTCAATACCACATCCATCGACACCGGCTTGCGTGGTGAACATCTATGTTCCATCTCCTCCACTCTCCTTTGGCGCCTGGAAATTCCAAGAACGCGATGTGCAATCCCTATCCGAAGTCACGAATAAGTTGCATCTTTTATATTTTAGTTGAGCAGAGGATTGTTACTGAAAAAAGTACACAAAAAAATCCGGGGGATTGCGCAATCCTATTAGGGAAATTCCCTAATTTGGCATCAAACTCCACTCCAATAGGGGGTAGAGTGGGTTAAAATGTGCCGATGACGACTTCAGATCCAGAAAAAACCACCCTGGCATCACCCGGTCTGCTCAGGAGACTGGGGGCCATTCTCTACGATACCCTGCTCGTCGCCGGTCTCCTGATGCTCGCTTCAACGGCCATCACCATACCCACGGAAATGCTTCTTGGTGTAGAGACCTCGACCCAAGTATCAAAAGCACTTCTCTCGTGGGTCTGGCTACTGGTGCCTGCACTCTTTTTCGTCTGGTTCTGGACGCGTGGCGGACAGACGCTGGGTATGAAATCCTGGCGTCTGCGCGTGGTGTGCGATGACGGCTCCCCGCTGAGCACCCGGCAAGCGCTCATACGATTCCTTTGCGCCATACTCTCCTGGCTGCCTGTTGGCCTGGGGTTTATCTGGTCACTCTTTGATTCGGAAAAACTGGCCTGGCATGACCACCTTTCGGGCACCCGGCTGATTGTCCTGCCAAAAAGCTGATTTCAGTGCCTGATAACAGGCTCTAGTGGGCCATGCGGTTAATTCGGCAACGCATTCTTTGCCCTATTCACCGAGGCAATAATTTTCTCAGCACTCTTGGTCCACTGGAATGGCTTGGCA
>NZ_MPRJ01000032.1 GCF_002020805.1 Solemya velesiana gill symbiont
GTGCCAAGCCATTCCAGTGGACCAAGAGTGCTGAGAAAATTATTGCCTCGGTGAATAGGGCAAAGAATGCGTTGCCGAATTAACCGCATGGCCCGCTAGTTACCGAATACTGCCGTAGGTGACAAAGCCTACTTCTCAAACGGGCGTCGGGAGTGGGTCGTTGGCGAAGACAGCGATACCATTCTATGGAAGCGCACTGGCAGCCGTTCCTATAAGCGTTTGCGAAATATCCTTCTTCCTGACTTGGAGTACGAAAGCCGCACCAGGGTTTCGAGCAACAGCATCGATCTTGAACGCGATGCTTTATGGCCGCTGGAAGTCGGAAACGAAAAGCGTTTCGGTGCTCAGGTCAGCTACCTGAATAAAGAGACAGGTATTCAGTCCAGGTATGACCGTATATGGGACTGTGAAGTCGACGGTACGGAGAAGCTCTCTGTTTACGCTGGTACGTTCGAGACTTACCGGATTACCTGTGAGAGTTACAGCGTCAAGGGGAAACTGAGACAGCGCAGGGTTTGGCACTACGCCCCGGAGATTGAACACTTAGTAAGTCGCTGGGACGATTACGCAGGAAAACGGATCTCCTACCTGGAATTGACGGCCTACCAGCCCTATGTCATCGCTATGAGCAGCAAGTGGAAGAGAAGCTACTGGAAACGCCTGCGCAGGGTTATGGAGAACAACCCGGCCGGGCGGTCCCTCACCTGGCGGGACAAGACGACAGGGACCAGGGTAACCATCACTCCCGTGAGCACCATGAAATCAGCCAATGGTATCTTCTGCAGAAATTTCCGTATGAATATCACCAGCCAGGGAGGTGAAAGATCCGGTGCCGGCCTGGTGTGCCGCGATGAAAAAGGTTATTGGAAGATACCCAGAAGCATCAAATCAGATGAGGGTGTGAAACTCTGATCGGGTTGGTCATTACCCCGTTGTCTTTTTCAGCCGTCCCCGACTTCAATGCAAAGTGCCTGCATCTTTTTTGCTGCATTTGAGAGTGTTCTGCCCTTGTGGGTCACGATGCCGAGCCTTCGGCTGAGTTTTGGTTGCTCGAAAGAGAGGGTCTTCAACTCTTTCTCATGCAGCATGGTCTCCGGCAACAACCCCCACCCCAGGCCGATGGTCACCATCATTTTTAATGTCTCAAGATAGTTGGTGGCCATGCCGATTGTTGGGCTCAACTCCAGAGGTTCAAGACTCTTTTCCAGGACCTCTCGCGTATAGGTACCCTCGGTAGTCAGCACTGCCGGGTATTCAAACAGCTGCTCTAGCGTCACCGATCTTCGCTTTGCCAGGGGATGCTCCTTGCTGATTACGAAGTGCAACGGGTCGTGCCAGATTACCTCTGCCACAAGGTTAGGCGAGGGGTGAGTGGGCAAGGTGACGATGGCCAGTCCAAGATCACCATGCTCGACCGCTGTACAGGCGGTTTCCGAATCCATGAAATGAATGTCCAGGGATACCTGGGGATAGCTCTTACTGAACGTCTTGAGTACGGGTGGCAGTCTGCGCAGGCCGATGTGGTGACTGGTCCCCATGGTGAGACTGCCACTTACCTCTCCGGATATATTGGAGATGTCCCGTCGGATATCCGAGATCTCCAGTTGCAATTTACGCGCTCTTGGCAGCAACAGGCGGCCAGCCTCTGTGAGGGTGACCTTGCGGCCGATGCGATCAAACAGGCGGTTGCCCAGTTCCTCCTCCAAGGCGGCGACCCGCTTGCTGATGGCAGGCTGGGTCAAGTACAGACGGGCGGCCGCGGCAGAGAAGGACTCGGTTTCTGCTACAGCGAGAAAGGCGTTCAGGGCGTTGAAATCCATAGCGGTTACCTGTAATGAAATTCAAGTATATTGTATTCCAAAATGGAATCATAAACATAATAATTATGAATTAGTTTTATAAAATAGAAGGGTCTATGCTTTCCGTTCCATTGAAAGGTGTGAAAGAACCATGAGCGCAAAGACACTCTACGACAAGATTTGGGAAGACCACGTGGTGCGTACCGATGAAGACGGTACAGCCCTGTTATATATCGATCGGCAACTGGTGCACGAGGTGACTTCACCCCAGGCCTTCGAGGGCCTGAGGATTGCGGGACGTAAACCCAGGCGTACCGGCGCCACCATTGCCACCCCTGACCATAACGTACCTACCAAGGGACGTGCTGAGGGTATAGATGATCCCATTGCGCGTCTTCAGGTTGAGACGCTGGATCGCAACTGCGAAGAGTTCGGCATCACCGAGTTCGGCATGAACGATGTGCGCCAGGGCGTGGTGCATGTGATGGGTGCCGAACAGGGCCTGATCATGCCGGGTATGACGGCAGTCTGCGGTGACTCCCACACGGCTACTCACGGGGCCTTCGGTGCCCTGGCCTTCGGTATCGGCACCTCTGAGGTGGAGCATGTGCTGGCCACCCAGTGCCTGATCCAGAAAAAGTCCAAGAACATGCTGGTAAATGTCGAGGGCAAAGTTGGCCCCGGTGTGACCGGCAAGGATATCGTGCTTGCCGTGATCGGTGAGATCGGCACGGCTGGTGGTGCCGGTTACGTGATCGAGTTCGCCGGTGAGGCAATACGCGATCTCACCATGGAGGGCCGGTTAAGTGTCTGCAACATGGCCATTGAGGGGGGGGCGCGCGCAGGTCTCGTGGCCGTTGACGATACCACTATTGAGTACATCAAGGGGCGTCCCTATGCGCCCACGGGTGATATATGGGAGCAGGCTGAAGCGGCCTGGCGTCAGCTCAGGAGTGACGAAGGCGCTCATGTCGACAAGGTGGTCAATATACAAGCCGCGAGCATCAAGCCCCAGGTGACCTGGGGTACCTCCCCGGAGATGGTATTGCCGGTGGACGCCGTTGTGCCCAATCCTGCCGATGAGGCGGATACAGTGAAGGCGGACGGTATGCGCCGTGCCCTGGAGTACATGGGCCTTGAAGCAGGAACCCCGATCAACGAGATTCGTCCCGATCACGTCTTCATCGGTTCCTGCACAAACGGGCGCATCGAAGACCTGCGCGCTGCCGCCGAGGTGGCAAAAGGTCGTAAGGTAGCTGACAACATTGTCCAGGCCCTGGTGGTGCCGGGTTCCGGACTCGTGAAGCAGCAGGCCGAGGAAGAGGGGCTCGACAGGATCTTTATCGAGGCGGGTTTTGAGTGGCGCGAACCGGGCTGCTCCATGTGCCTTGCGATGAACGCCGACCGGCTCAGTTCCGGTGATCGCTGTGCATCCACGTCGAACCGCAACTTCGAGGGGCGGCAGGGGCAGGGGGGTAGAACCCACCTGGTTAGTCCCGCTATGGCTGCAGCCGCGGCAGTAGCAGGCCGTTTTGTGGATGTTCAGGATTTGTAGGACGCAGAGTTCAAGAGGCTAATCCCTCAAGAAAACTTTGTGTTCAGAACAATGAGATTAGAGATATGGAAAAATTTGTGACTTTCACCGGTGTTTCAACCCCGTTGGATCGTTCCAACGTGGATACCGATGCGATTATTCCCAAGCAGTTCCTGAAGTCCATCAAGCGCACAGGGTTTGGGCCGTACCTGTTCGACGAATGGCGCTACCTGGATCACGGCGAGCCGGATATGGACTGCACCAATCGTCCGCGCAACGAGGAGTTCGTGCTCAACGATCCCCGCTACCAGGGTTCCTCGGTACTGTTGGCCAGGGATAACTTCGGTTGCGGTTCATCCCGTGAACATGCGCCATGGGCGCTGGAGGATTACGGTTTCAAGGTGATCATCGCGCCCAGTTTTGCAGACATCTTTTTCAACAATTGTTTCAAAAACGGCATTCTGCCCATCAAGCTGGACGAAGCCGTGGTGGATCGCCTGTTCAGCAAGGCAATGGGTGAGGAAGCCCTCGAGATCACCGTCGACCTGGAAGCCCAGCAATTGAGGATGGCGGATAGTGAAACCATCACCTTCGACGTGGATGAGTTCCGCAAGCACTGCCTGTTGGAGGGGCTGGACGATATTGGCCTGACCCTGCAGCACAGCGAAGAGATCAAGGCGTTTGAAGCAAAGCGCCGGGAATCCGCCCCCTGGGTGTTCAACGATTGACATTTGACAGGACGCAGGACCTGCACGTGAGCACACTGCGTTTTAAAAATCAAAAAAGGCATAGAAGCAATGAGCAAGAATATTCTGGTTTTACCCGGTGACGGTATCGGTCAGGAGATCGTGGCCGAGGCGGTGAAGGTGCTGGCCTGTCTGCGTGATGACTATGGTCTGGACATCGATATGGACGAGGCGCTGGTGGGTGGTACTGCCTACGACGCAACCGGCACGCCTCTGCCACAGGTCACCGTCGATATGGCGAAAGAGGCCGATGCTATTCTGCTGGGTGCGGTCGGCGGCACCCAGTGGGAATCACTGGACATCTCGGTTCGCCCAGAGCGTGGCCTGTTGGGTCTGCGCAAGGAACTGGGCCTGTTCGCCAACCTGCGTCCGGCCCTTCTCTACCCCCAACTGGCCGATGCATCCACCCTCAACCCCGAGGTGGTCTCCGGCCTGGATATGATGATCGTGCGCGAACTGACCGGCGGTATCTATTTCGGTGAACCCCGTGGTGTACGTGAACTGGAGAACGGCGAGAAGCAGGGCTACAACACCCTGGTGTATAAAGAGTCCGAAGTGGATCGCATCGTCCGCGTGGCCATGGATATCGCCATGAAGCGCGGCAAGCGTGTCTGTTCCGTGGACAAGGCCAACGTGCTGGAGGCCACCGAGATGTGGCGTGAAGTGGCTATCCGTGTGGGTTCCGAATACCCCGAGGTGGAGCTTTCACACATGTACGTGGACAACGCCTCCATGCAGCTGGTGCGTGCACCCAAGCAGTTCGACGTGATGGTTACCACCAACATGTTCGGCGACATCCTCTCAGACTGTGCAGCCATGCTCACCGGTTCCATCGGCATGCTGCCCTCTGCCTCCCTGAACGAAAAGGGGCAGGGCATGTACGAACCGATTCACGGTTCTGCTCCCGATATCGCAGGACAGAATGTTGCCAATCCCCTGGCCACCATCCTCTCTGTCGCAATGATGCTGCGCTACTCCCTGGATGAGCCGGAGATGGCCGACCGCATCGAGAAGGCGGTGGAAGTGACCCTGGATGCCGGGCTGCGTACCGCGGACATCATGTCTGATGGCATGAAGCAGGTGGGCACAGAGGAGATGGGCGACGCCATTGTCGGGGCGCTGCGCAATCAATAATGCAAAAAACCGTAGAGACTCGGGAGCTGCGGGGATACAATCAATTGTTTGGTTGAGCCCCTTCCCGGGGTTCCGGTTGTTACAGTGGAATCAGTTTACAGGTAGACGAAGGCAATGAAACGCGTAGGTTTTGTCGGTTGGCGCGGCATGGTCGGATCCGTTCTCATGGATCGCATGCGTGAAGAGAGAGACTTTGACTTTATTGAAGAGCCGGTCTTTTTCACCACCTCACAGGTAGGGCAGCAGGGCCCGGATATCGGCAAGGATATCCCGCTGCTGAAAGATGCCAGTGATATCGACGAGCTCAAGACCATGGATGCCATCGTCACCTGCCAGGGTGGTGACTACACCAAGTCTGTCTTCGAGAATCTGCGCAAATCCGGTTGGGATGGCTACTGGATCGATGCGGCCTCTGCACTGAGGATGGCTGATGACAGCGTGATCGTTCTCGATCCGGTCAACCGTGACGTAATCGACGCAGCCCTGGCTCAAGGCAAGAAGGACTTCATCGGTGGTAACTGTACCGTGAGCCTCATGCTGATGGGTCTTGGCGGGCTGTTCCAGAACGACCTGGTGGAGTGGATGACTGCCATGACCTACCAGGCGGCCTCCGGTGCCGGTGCACGCAACATGCGTGAACTGCTCAACCAGATGGGCCACCTGCGGGATGCCTCGGCAAGCCTGCTGGACAATCCTTCATCAGCAATCCTGGATATCGACCAGGTGGTAACGGAGGATATGCGCAGTGAAGGCTATCCTACCGACAACTTCGGTGTGCCCCTGGCGGGTAGCCTCATTCCCTGGATCGATGTGGCCCTGGAGAATGGCCAGAGCAAGGAGGAGTGGAAAGCCGTTTCCGAGACCAACAAGATCCTTGGACGCAGCGACAATATCATCCCCATCGATGGCACCTGTGTACGTATCGGCGCCATGCGCTGCCACAGCCAGGCACTGACCATCAAGCTCAGAAAGGATGTGCCCGTCGACGAGATTGAACAGATGCTGGGCGAGGCCAATGAGTGGTCCAAGATGGTTCCCAACGACCGGGAACTCACCATGCGTGAACTGAGCCCTGCCAAGGTGACGGGTACCCTGAGCATACCCGTGGGTCGTCTGCGCAAGATGAACCTGGGCAGCGAGTATCTCAATGCATTTACCGTGGGTGACCAGCTTCTGTGGGGTGCCGCAGAGCCTTTGCGCCGCATGCTGCGCATCCTGCTTGAAGATTAATCATTAAGAACCTGCTAGCTTAAAGCCTGCCCGCCATGATTGATGGCGTGGCAGGCTTTTCTTCTTATTGGCTCCATGTAGAGGAAACCGTACTTTATGGCTGATAGAACTTTTAATGTTGCTGTGGTGGGCGCCACGGGTGCCGTAGGTGAGGCAATGCTGTCCATCCTGGCAGAGCGGGAATTTCCGATAGGGGAGATATACGCCCTGGCCAGCAGCCGCTCTGCCGGCAAGAAGGTGGAGTTCGGCTCAAAGATGATTACGGTCCAGGACCTCGCCGAGTTTGATTTCACCCAGGTCCAGATCGCACTCTTTTCCGCCGGTGCCGAGGTCTCCGCGGTTTACGCACAGAAAGCGGCAGAGTCTGGTGCCGTGGTGGTGGATAACACATCGTATTTCCGTTACCAGGAGGATATTCCACTGGTCGTGCCCGAAGTGAACCCGGAGATGGTCGGGGATTACGTCAGTCGTGGAATCATCGCCAATCCGAACTGTACCACCATCCAGATGCTGGTGGCGATCAATCCCATTCACAAGACGGTGGGCGTGAGCAGAATCAATGTCTGTACCTACCAGGCAGTATCGGGAAGTGGTCGTAGTGCAATCGAAGGGCTGGCCCGAGAGACTGCACAACTGATGAATGCCAAACCGATCAAGGCTACGGTTTACCCGAAACAGATCGCATTCAATGTGCTGCCCCAGATCGATCGCTTCGAGGAGAACGGCTACACCCGCGAAGAGATGAAAATGGTTTGGGAGACCCGCAAGATCATGGGTGATGAGTCGATCCAGGTTAATCCTACTGCTGTACGTGTACCTGTCTTTTTCGGCCACTCCGAGGCTGTTCACCTGGAAACCCGTGAGAAAATCACTGCCGAGGCGGCGAGATCGTTGTTGGAGCAGGCGCCTGGTGTAACGGTTCTGGATCAACATGCCGATGGTGAGTACCCAACGCCGGTCACTGAATCGTCCGGTAACGATGCGACCTTTGTCGGGCGGATCAGGGAGGATATCTCCCATCCCAGGGGGCTTGATCTTTGGGTGGTTGCCGACAATGTCCGAAAAGGAGCGGCACTCAACAGTGTGCAGATTGCGGAGATCTTGATAAACGATTACCTGTAACGCCTGTAGAAGAGAATAAGCGCAATGTTGTCAATGAGTTATACTTATTTGGCAGTGTGAATGCCAATAAAGCGGCGGGTTAAGGTATATAGCGTCTGGAATGAATAACATTTTTTGCGTCAACGCTTTTATTTGAACAGTACCAAGTGCATCACGTAAAAACAGAAGCAGACTATTTTTCTGGTCGATAATGTTTGTCAAAAAATGTTTATGTGAGCTATAGTTAGCGAGCAAATATTAAGTTTTTTCTACTCTGTGTTCATCGTGGAGTGGACTTCATCAGTGGATGCCCGGCTCGGGCGTCAGGGGAACTGGTATATGAAGGGGGAGGCATGATCCGTAGAACAACGCTGGCAATTGCTCTTGCACTGGGCATTGCACCGCTGAATGTTAGCGCTCTTGGATTGGGTGATATTCAGCTGAATTCGGCATTAAATCAGTATCTTGATGCGGACATCCGGTTGTTGTCGGTAACCAAGGACGAGATCCAGAATGTACGGGTGAACCTGGCGTCTGCAGAGGCTTTCGAGCGCGCAGGTGTCGAGCGGTCGTTTATTCTCACCAAGCTGCGCTTCAAGCCTGAGTTGCGTCCAGACGGCTCCGCTACTGTACGTGTCAGCAGCCGGGATCCCATCCGCGAGCCCTTTCTCAACTTTCTCGTGGAGATCAACTGGCCCAAGGGTAAGTTGGTCAGGGAGTACACGGTACTGCTGGACCCTCCGGTAACCCTCGATAGAAAACCGGCGCCGGTGGCAGCACCAAAAGCCACAATGGCACCCACTCCCAAGCCTGCTCCTGTTACCAGGCCACAGCATGGAACGGAATCTGTCGTCAGTGGGAGTGATGTTGCATGGGCAGGGGATGCGGAAGTTGCCGATGAATATGGCCCTACCCAGCGCAATGACACCCTGTGGGGCATCGCCAAGAAAGTGAGGCATGAAGGCGCCTCCATGCAGCAGGCGATGATCTCGCTGTTCAAGGCAAACCCTCAGGCATTCAGCAACAACAACATCAATAATCTGAAAGTGGGACAGATCATTCGCGTCCCAAAGCGGGATGAGATGGTCGGGATGAGCCGTCGGGGGGCTCAGCAGGTCTATAGTGAACATCTCAATGCCTGGCAGGCGGATCGCGCCCCGAAGGTCGCTGAAGCTCCGAAACCCGAGCCTGCAGCCCCGGAAGCTGAAGCTGTAGCTGACGAGGCAAAACCGGAAGCTGAACTCAAGATTGCCACTGCCCGCCCTGAAGGTGAGGGAGAGGCAGGCCCCAGTGAGACTGGTGAAGCTGCCCAGACCCTGGAGAAACTCCAGCAGGATCTGGTCCTTGCCCAGGAAGAGAAAGAGAGTGCACTCCAGGAAGGTATTGAACTGAAATCCTGGATCAGCGATCTTGAGTCGCAGCTGGAGGATCTTGAAAGGCTGTTGACACTGAAGAGTGAACAGCTTGCCCAGTTGCAGGCTACTGCCACTTCAACTACGGAACCAGCCGCTCCTGAGCCGGCACCGGAAGCTGCTCCAGCAGTAGCCGAAACCAAGCCGGAGCCCGCTCCTGCGCCAGCACCTGTTGCCGAGGCAAAGCCTGAGCCCAAGCCGGCAGTAGCCGAACCCCCCAAACCCCAACTCACTGCAAAGCCGAAGAAGGAACGTGAAAAAGGGTTCATGGAAAAGGTTATGGAAGATCCGACCATGCTGGGTGTCGGTATTGCGGTTGTGGTCGTCCTGTTGGCCCTTGTCTGGGTTGTCATCAGTCGCAGGCGTTCCAGCAGTGCGGATTCCCAGGAGAGTATTCTCGTCAGTACCATCGACGACACTGACTTAGAGGTCATCGATGAGGCTGAGGGTGTAGAGAAACAGGCAGATGATACTTCGTTCCTGAGCGATTTCTCCCCAAGCGATATCGATGCCTTGCAGGATGAGACCGGTGAGGTGGATCCGCTGGCGGAAACCGACGTGTATATCGCTTACGGTCGTTACCAGCAGGCCGAGGAACTGATTACTCAAGCCATAGAAAAAGATCCTGAGCGCATTGAGTTGCGTCACAAGCTGTTCGAAATTCTGTTCGCGGTCAAGGATGCGGACAAGTACGTCAAATTTGCAGAAGAGTGTAAAGAAGACGGCATCGACAGCAGGGATCCGGCTGCCTGGGAGAAAGTTGTGGCGATGGGCGCACAACTGGCTGCCGGGCATGAACTGTTCGCAGGTTTTGAGGGTGAGGTGCCGGTTGATGTTGAAGCCGCAGCAGCAGAAGAGCAAGCGCTGGAAGAGGATTTCGACCTCGAGGACATCTCAACAGAGCTGGATCTTGAAGTAGGAGAAGAAGGGGAAGAATCTGAAGAGGAGGACCTTGGAGCACTTGAAGCTGAAGCCGAAAGTGCAGATGAGCTTGGTGACCTCGACTTCGACCTTGAAGCCGATACCGAGGAAGCCGATGTCTCCGAAGAGGTTTCCCTGGATTTTGACGAGAGTGAATTCAGTCTGGATCTGGATACTGAAACCACAGAGACTGCCGAAGCGGAAGCTGAAAAACTCGATGAGGGTGAGGTTTCAGCAACTGAAGAGGTCGGTGAGACCGACGAGGTGAGCACCAAGCTGGACCTGGCCCGTGCCTATATCGACATGGGTGACAATGAAGGTGCTCAGGGCATCCTTCAGGAGGTGGTTTCTGAAGGCGGTGACGAGCAGAAACAGGAAGCCCAGCAGATGCTGGACCAGATCAGCTGATACATCCACTTCATTTTAATGAGCCAAAGAGGCGCGCCCAGGGTGCGCCTTTTTGGTTTTATGCTTTAATGAGCCGCGTTTACGGTTATAGAGAAAGGGTAGGGTTAACTTAGATGCGCCTTGCAATGGGGATTGAATACGACGGTTCCCGATACCACGGCTGGCAGATCCAGGAGGAGGGTGTCGACAGCGTCCAGAATCAACTGGAACAGGCTATATCGAAAGTGGCCAATCACCCGGTATCCGTTCAGTGTGCGGGACGCACCGATACCGGGGTGCATGCCACGGGACAGGTGATCCACTTCGACTCCGAGTCGGTCAGAACAGAGCGTAACTGGTTGCTGGGCACCAACGTCAATCTGCCATTCGATATCAATGTGACTTGGGTCAAGCCGGTGTCCGATGATTTCCATGCGCGCTTTTCAGCGCTGGACAGAAGCTACCGTTACGTGATTCTCAACCGTAAGTCACGCTCCGCAATCTGGCGCGACCGAGCTGTCTGGGTGCACCACGACCTGGATGTTGAGCGGATGGCTGAGGCGGCGAAGCACCTGGTGGGAACACATGATTTCTCTTCATACCGTGCCCTGGGTTGCCAGGCGAAGAGCCCGGTGAGGACCGTCTCGCAGCTGGACGTGACACAGGAGAAAGACAGGATAATCATCGAAATCTCCGCCAATGCGTTCCTGCATCACATGGTGCGCAATATTGCCGGTGTGCTGATCGCCATCGGCAAGGGTGAACAGTCTACCGACTGGTCCCGCGAGGTACTTGAGTACCGGGACCGCACCCTCGGTGGCGTGACGGCACCTCCACAGGGACTGTTCCTGGTGCAAGTGGGTTATCCCGAAGAGTATGAGTTGCCGGAAAATCCGCCATTTTAACTCCTGGTTGATATTTATCTCTTTTGGGCCGAATTGCTTCCGCAATCCGGCATGATCCTGTATCTTTATTCGCTCTATGAGATACCGGGCAAAAATTTGCGGAATCACCCGCCCTGAAGATGCGCTTGAAGCGGTATGCCAGGGTGCAGACGCCATTGGCTTGGTGTTCTATCCGCCCAGCCCAAGAGCGATCTCCATCGAACAGGCCGCACAGATCGTAAAGGGGTTACCGCCCTTCGTTACGGTTGTAGGTTTGTTCGTCAATGCCACCGCCGAAGAGATAAACGCTGTGCTCTCAGGGGTGAGGCTCGATCTGTTGCAGTTTCATGGTGATGAAACACATGAGGCGTGCATCCGTTACGGGAAGCCCTTCATCAAGGCCATACGGATGAGAGAAGGGGTCGATCTCTACAAGGAGCAGAAAGCCTATCCCGATGCTGCCGGGCTACTGTTGGATACCTACCAGAAAGGTGTTCCCGGCGGTACCGGGGAGCGGTTCAACTGGGAACTTATCCCTGCAGACCTGGCTGGCGGTATTGTGCTTGCCGGGGGGCTGAGCCCGGAGAACGTGGAGCAGGCAATTAACAGCGTCCATCCCTATGCCGTGGATGTCAGTGGCGGGGTGGAACTGAATAAAGGCATCAAGGATTCAGAGAAAGTTGCGGCGTTTATGCGAGGAGTAAAACGTGCCAACCAGTAAGCAGACAGATTTTTCCGCAATGCCCGACGATCGGGGTCATTTCGGTGCCTATGGCGGCATGTTCGTGGCGGAAACCCTGATGGAGCCCCTCGAGGAGCTGCGCCAGGCCTACGAGAAGTACATGCAGGATGAGACCTTCCTGGCAGAGCTGGATGCCGATTTGGCTCACTATGTCGGGCGGCCTTCCCCCATCTACCACGCCGAGCGCCTGAGCCGCGAACTCGGTGGTGCCCAGATCTACCTCAAGCGCGAGGATCTGAACCATACCGGTGCCCACAAGGTGAACAACACCATCGGCCAGGCGCTGCTGGCCAAGCGCATAGGCAAGACGCGCATCATTGCGGAGACCGGGGCAGGGCAGCACGGTGTGGCCACGGCCACCGTGGCGGCACGCCTTGGGCTGGAGTGTATCGTCTACATGGGCTCCGTGGACATGGCAAGACAGGAGGCCAACGTCTACCGCATGCGTCTGCTCGGCGCCGAGGTTGTTGGTGTCGAGTCCGGCTCGAAGACCCTGAAAGACGCCCTCAACGAGGCGATGCGGGACTGGGTGACCAACATCGACAATACCTTCTACATCATCGGCACGGTGGCGGGTCCTCACCCCTATCCGGCCATGGTGCGTGACTTCCAGGCCGTGATCGGACGGGAAGCGCGGGAGCAGATGCAGCAGCAGGCGGGGCGCCTGCCCGATGCCCTGGTGGCCTGTGTCGGCGGCGGCTCCAATGCCATCGGCCTGTTCCACCCTTTTCTCGAAGACCAGGATGTTGCGATTTACGGTGTAGAGGCCGCCGGTGACGGGTTGGATACAGGCAATCACGCTGCGCCACTGTGCGCCGGCAAGCCGGGCGTACTGCACGGTAACCGCACCTACCTGATGGAAGATGACGACGGCCAGATCATTGAGACCCACTCGGTCTCTGCCGGTCTCGACTATCCCGGCGTCGGCCCCGAGCACGCCTGGCTGAAGGATATAGGGCGCGCCAACTACGTGGCGGTTACGGACCAGGAGGCGCTGGATGCCTTTCATCAGCTGACCCGTATCGAGGGTATCATTCCGGCCCTCGAGTCGAGCCATGCTTTGGCCTATGCCGCCAAGCTGGCGCCCACCATGGACAAGGACAAGATAATCCTGGTCAACCTCTCTGGCCGGGGAGACAAAGACATGCACACTGTAGCGGCAGTGGATGGGTTGGAAATATGAGCCGTATCCGTGGACGTTTTGAAGCATTGAAAGCCCAGGGCAGAACCGCCCTGGTTCCCTACGTGACTGCCGGTGATCCAAACCCGGAGGTGACCGTTCCCCTGATGCACGCCATGGTGGAGGCGGGGGCCGACATCCTGGAACTGGGTGTACCATTCTCCGATCCCATGGCAGACGGTCCGGTCATCCAACGCGCCAGCGAGCGAGCCCTGGAACACCATGTGAGCCTGCGCAACGTGCTGGAGATGGTGCGCAGCTTCCGCGAGAAGGATGCCGACACGCCCGTGATCCTGATGGGCTATCTCAATCCCATCGAAATCATGGGTTACGAGACTTTCGCCGAAGCAGCGTCCGAGGCCGGTGTCGACGGTGTGCTGACTGTTGACATCCCGCCGGAAGAGTCAGAAGAATTTCTGGCCGCCCTTCGTCCCAGGGAGCTCGACCCCATTTTTCTGCTTGCCCCCACAAGCACAGACGAGCGCATCAAGCGCATCTGCAATGCGGCCAGCGGTTTCGTCTACTACGTCTCGGTGAAGGGCATTACCGGTGCCGCCAATCTTGCCGTGAATGAAGTGGCTGCAAAGGTGTCAGAAATCCGCAGTGTCACCGACTTGCCCGTGGGCGTTGGTTTCGGTATCAAGAACGCCGAAACCGCGAAAACGGTTTCAACCATTGCAGATGCCGTCATCGTGGGCAGTGCACTGGTAAGCCGTGTGGAAGCGCTGGCCGATCGTCCTGATGAGATCGCTCCGTCCCTGGCTGAGTTGCTTTCCGGCATGCGCGAGGCGATGGATAGCGAATAAGTGCATCTCGCCTTCGCGCGCCGTACAATAGACCGTTAAACAACAATATCCCGGCTGCCCTGCCATGGGGTGGCCTGATGAGAGAGATAGGATTTGAACCATGAGCTGGTTTGAGAAACTGATGCCAAGCCGCATTCGCACCGAGGGCAGCGCCAAGCGTGCCGTGCCCGAGGGTCTGTGGGCAAAGTGCCCGGGATGCGGTGCAATCCTTTACCGTGCGGAGATGGAGCGCAACCAGGATGTCTGTCCCAAGTGCAGCTACCATAACCGTATGGGTGCCAGGAGACGCCTCGACCAGTTCCTTGATCCGGAACCCCGGGAAGAGATCGGCGAGAATCTCGCACCCACCGATCCGCTGAAATTCAAGGACAGCAAGAAATACAAGGACCGTATCACCCAGGCCCAGAAAAAGACCAGTGAGAAGGATGCGTTGGTTGTGATGCGTGGCCAACTCAAGGGTATGGACCTGGTGGCTGCCGCGTTTGAGTTCAGCTTCATGGGCGGATCCATGGGTTCGGTTGTGGGTGAGCGCTTTGTTCAGGGGGCCAACGTCTGCCTGGAGCGCGAAATACCCCTGGTATGTTTCTCCGCCAGTGGCGGTGCCCGCATGCAGGAGTCGCTCTTCTCCCTGATGCAGATGGCCAAGACAAGTGCAGCCCTGAATAAAATGTCCAAGCGTGGCATTCCCTTCATCTCGGTGCTGACTGATCCCACCATGGGCGGTGTATCCGCAAGCTTCGCCATGCTGGGCGATGTGAACGTGGCTGAGCCCAAGGCCCTGATCGGCTTTGCAGGTCCCCGCGTTATCGAGCAGACCGTGCGGGAGAAGCTGCCCGAAGGCTTTCAGCGCAGCGAATTCCTGCTGGATCACGGTGCGGTGGATATGATCGTCGACCGTCGCGAGATGTGCGATGAGTTGGGGAAACTGATCAGCGTGCTGACACACCAGGCCAGTCTCGCGGAAGCGTCCTGATAACCCCCCGGAGTTTCCTAACCACTCTCCAGGGGTGAGAGGGTATTCGCGAGATGGCAGCAATGCGTTTTAATACCCTCCAGCAGTGGCTCGACTGGCAGTCGGAGCTGCATCCCAGTGAAATAGAGCTCGGGCTGGAGCGCGTCTCGGCGGTCTGGTCCCATCTCCACGACCAGGCGTTTTCCGTGCCCGTGGTAACCGTTGCAGGAACCAACGGCAAGGGCTCCTGCGTGGCCATGCTGGAAGCCATTGCCAGGGCAGCAGGTTACAGGACCGGTTGTTACACATCACCCCATCTCATCCGCTATAACGAGCGTATTCGCCTGGATGGTGAACAGGTTTCCGACGAACGGATCTGCCAGGCCTTTCAGCGGGTGGACGAAGCCCGCCAGGACCAGCCCCTGACCTATTTCGAATTCGGGACACTGGCCGCCCTGGACATCTTTGCCACCACTCAACTCGATCTGGTCATCCTGGAGGTGGGATTGGGCGGCCGACTGGATGCGGTCAATATCATCGACCCGCACGTTGCCCTGATCACCACCGTTGATATCGACCATTCCGATTGGCTTGGGGAGACCCGCGAGGCCATCGGCCGGGAAAAGGCCGGTATCATGAGGCCAGGGATACCCGCAATCTGCGCCACACCTCGACCCCCGGTTTCCGTTCGTGAGCATGCCCAGGCCATTGATGCCCAGCTCTTTGTGGCGGCTGAAGCATTTGGTTTCAAAGTGGAAGAGCAGGGGTGGTCATGGTGGTCGCAGAAGCGGCGTCGCCACTCCCTGCCTCAGCCCTATCTGCGCGGCAACTTCCAGTTGCAGAATGCAGCAGCGGTGCTCATGGCCTTCGAGGCATTGGCCCAACGGCTGCCGGTGGACCAGCCGGCCGTAAGGGCCGGTCTTCAGGATGTTCGAGTACCCGGCCGTTTCCAGATACTGGGTCGCGATCCATTGGTGATTCTCGATGTGGCGCATAATGCCGAGGCCGCATCAGCCCTGGCTTCCAACCTGGGTGATCTCTTCTGCAACGGCAAAACCTGCGCTGTGTTCGCCATGCTGGCTGACAAGGATCTCCACCAGGTGGCCTCGATCATGAAGCCGCGGGTGGATGAGTGGTTCTGTGCGCCGCTCTCAGATGCCAGGGCGCTGGAGATTGGTGCGCTTTCATCTGGACTTGCAGAGGCAGGGGTTGCAGGCACCGCAATTGCCCAGTGCGGAACCCTGGGTGAAGCCTATGAGCAGGCCAAAGCCTGTGCGGGTAACGATGGACAGGTAGTGGTGTTTGGCTCGTTTCTCACTGTCGGTGGCATCCTGGAACTGAGTGGGGAATAATTTGTCGATTCAGAAGCGGGTCGCTGAGAACGCTGGCCTGTTATAATCCGTAATTGTCTTAATTCTGAGGAATCTAGCTTGTGGACGAGGGTCTGAAAAAAAGATTGATCGGGGCAACGGTGCTGGTATCACTGGTGGTGATATTCGTGCCCATGCTTTTGGATAAAGAGCCGGTTATCGATACCGGCATTCATCGCAGCAATGTTCCCCCGAAGCCGGATAATGGTTTCTCTTCCCGGGTTGTACCTCTGCAGTCCGAAGACTTGAGCAAACCGCCTGCGGATCTGATTCCTATCGAGCGCGAGGAGGTTGCCGCAACCGAGCAGTCCACTGAAGCGCCAGGCACGAAAGATGCCGCACCTTCGGTCTCCAACGAACCGGCCAGCGAAGAGAAGCCGGTGCAGAAGCCCCAGCAGCGGGTCGGCCTGTCGGCCTGGGTGCTGCAGGTGGGTAGTTTCTCCAATCGTGATAATGCGGAAAAACTGGTCAAGGAGCTGAAAGGTAAGAATTTTGCCGCTTTCCTGGAGCAGGTAGAACTGAAGGGCCGTACCCTGTTCCGTGTACGCGTTGGGCCCGAAATAGACCGCAAGCGGGCAGAGCAGATGCTCAAGCAGCTCAACCAGGTGCTCAAGGAGAAGAAGATCAAGGCTACCCTGAAGAGCTACCCCTAATCACCTGTTGGGGCGGGACACCAGATCAGAGATCCTACTTCCGGTTGCTAATTTCTCTTCTTCATCCGTCCCGGCTTTGATAAAATCCCCTTTTTCACATTGGGATTCCGACGCTCACCGTTATGCTGCCTCAAATCCGCAAAATCACCAGTGACAGAAGCAACTGAATGATCTGGATAGATTACGCCATCATCGGCATTATCGGATTGTCTGCGTTGATCAGTCTGATCCGCGGCTTCATCAGCGAAGCGCTCTCACTGGCAGTCTGGGTGCTTGCCTTCTGGGTCGCCTGGACCTTCTTTCGGGAACTCTCCGTGCAACTGGACTTGTTTTTGTTTACTGTGCCGTCTGTTCGTCTTGGAGCGGCCTTTGCCATTCTTTTTATCGCGACCCTGATGCTGGGTGCCCTGATCAATTTCCTCGTGGGGCAACTGGTCGAAAAAACCGGGTTGAGCGGTACAGATCGACTTATCGGGATCTTCTTCGGTGCAGCGCGGGGGGCGGTATTGATCGCCATTCTCGTCCTGTTGGCAGGACTGACGCCGTTTCCGAACGATCCCTGGTGGAAGGAATCACACCTGATCGTCTATTTCCAGGAGCTGGCTATATGGCTGAAAGAGCTGTTACCGGCTGATATTGGAGAAAAGTTCAATTTCGCCTGAACCTTGTTTTAGAGCGGGATGGTTTTAACAGACCCTAGGGTAGCTTGAATATGTGCGGCATTGTTGGAATCTTCGGGCACAGCCCGGTCAACCAGGGGCTCTACGACGCTCTGCTTGTGCTTCAGCATCG
Source organism: Solemya velesiana gill symbiont (assembly GCF_002020805.1). Taxonomy (GTDB): domain Bacteria; phylum Pseudomonadota; class Gammaproteobacteria; order Chromatiales; family Chromatiaceae; genus Sedimenticola_A. The sequence continues at coordinate 17,644 of NZ_MPRJ01000032.1, forward strand.
TGGGCAGGATGCGGCTGGCATCGTGACACTGGAGGGTAACAAGCTCCACCTGCGCAAGGACAATGGCCTGGCGAGGGATGTGTTTCGTACCCGCCACATGATTGACTTGCGTGGCGAGATGGGTATAGGCCATGTGCGTTACCCCACGGCAGGCAGCTCCTCATCCGCAGAGGCCCAGCCTTTCTATGTCAACTCGCCTTTTGGCATCACCCTGGCCCATAACGGCAACCTGACCAATGCCGATGAGTTGAAACTGGATCTCTACCGCGAGGACCTGAGGCACATCAACACCACCTCCGACTCCGAAATCCTGCTCAACATCTTCGCCCATGAACTCCACTTCCTGGGGAAATTGCGCATCAACGAACAGGATGTGTTCAAGGCGGTTGCCGCCGTGCATCGGCGCTGCAGGGGCGGGTATGCCGCAATCGCCATGATCAACGGTTATGGCATGCTGGGATTCCGCGATCCTAACGGCATACGGCCGGTGGTGTTCGGCAAGCGGGAAAGCGACCAGGGAACCGAGTACATGATCGCTTCCGAGAGCGTCGCCCTCGACTCGCAGGACTTTGAACTGGTAAGAGACCTGGATCCCGGTGAGGTGGTGTTCATCGATATGCAGGGCAAACTGCACACCTTCCAGTGCGCCGCCAATACGCAGCACTCGCCCTGTATCTTCGAGTTCGTCTATTTCGCTCGTCCGGATTCCATCATCGACGATATTTTCGTACACAAGGCACGCTCCAGGATGGGCTCCAAGCTGGCGGCCAAGATTCAGCGCATCTGGCCCGACCACGATATCGACGTGGTGATACCCATTCCCGATACCAGCCGCACCGCCGCCCTTGCCCTGGCCAACAGCCTGGAGATCAAGTATGCGGAAGGATTCATCAAGAACCGCTATATCGGCCGTACCTTCATCATGCCGGGTCAGCAGGTGCGAAAGAAGTCGGTGAAGCAGAAACTCAACCCCATCGATTCGGAGTTCAAGGGCAAAAACGTGCTGCTGGTTGACGATTCCATCGTTCGCGGTACCACTTCACAGCAGATCGTAGAGATGGCCCGCGATGCCGGCGCCAACAAGGTCTATTTCGCATCTGCTGCGCCTCCAGTGCGCTATCCCAATGTCTACGGTATCGATATGCCTTCTGCCAGTGAACTGGTTGCCCACGGTCGTACCGAGCAGGAGGTACAGGAGATCATCGGTGCCGATCACCTGTTTTTCCAGGACCTTGACGACCTGATTGCAGCTGTGAAAAAGAAGGGGAAGTCGTCCGTGGAGTCGTTCGACACCTCGGTGTTCGACGGCGTCTATGTCACGGGTGATGTCAGTGATCAGTACCTGGAGCAACTTGAGCTGCTCCGGAGTGATTCGGCGAAAAAGGGGAGGGAGAGTACCAATTCCAACCTGCTGGGAATATACAATAACGAATAGTTGACACGCTCCCTGTCAAACCCTAACCTTTGTTCAAGTGCTGATTTGTCTCAGATTGCGGGCGCTATAGAAATGCAGCTAAAGCGAGGAAACCCGGCTTTGGTTGCAACCGAGCGGGTTTTTTTGCGCAGGGATGCGCTTATGTCGCGTGAGGTAAGGATGCCGGGAGCGGCTTTGTCCGGTTTTCGGACCGGTGATGTATCAAGACGGATAGAGAGCCATGAGTAACGAGATTGATGGCTGGGGCCCGGCCACCCTCGCAGTACGCGCAGGCCAGGAACGCACCCAGGAAGGGGAGCACTCCGAGCCCATTTTTACCACCTCCAGTTTTGTCTTTGGCAGTGCAGCGGAAGCTGCGGCCAGGTTCGGCGGTGATGAGCCCGGCAACATCTATTCGCGCTTCACCAATCCAACGGTCAGGACCTTTGAGCAGCGTCTGGCCGCCCTGGAAGGTGGAGAGAGTTGTGTGGCCACGGCAACCGGGATGGCGGCCATTATGGCTACCTGTCTTGGGCTGCTTGAGGCCGGGGATCACGTGGTCTGTTCCAGAAGCGTCTTCGGCACCACCACCGTGATGTTCAGTAAATATCTCGCGAAATTCGGTGTTGAGACCGATTTTGTCTCCTTGTCGGGCCTGGATGCATGGGAACAGGCCATACGGCCCAACACCAAGCTGTTGTTCCTTGAAACCCCCTCCAATCCCCTCACCGAGATGGGGGACATTACAGCGCTGTCCCAGCTGGCCCATGCCAGGGGTGCACTGCTGGTGGTGGACAACTGTTTCTGTACACCGGTGTTGCAGAAGCCCTTGGAGTTGGGAGCAGATATCGTCATTCACTCCGCAACAAAGTACCTGGACGGCCAGGGCCGCTGCATGGGGGGGGGCGTGGTGGGCGACAGCAAGCTCGTCGGAGAGGATGTCTTCGGTGTACTGCGCTCGACAGGGCCTACCATGAGCCCATTCAACGCCTGGGTTTTTCTCAAGGGACTTGAGACACTGAAGCTGCGCATGGAGGCGCACTCCCGAAATGCACTTGCATTGGCACAGTGGCTGGAGTCCCAGGAGGCTGTGGAGCGGGTTTACTATCCAGGATTGAAGAGTCATCCCCAGTTCGATCTGATGCAGCGGCAGCAGACAGCCCCGGGCGGTATCGTGTCATTCGAAGTGCGTGGAGGGCAGGCATCAGCGTGGAAGGTGATCGATTCCACCCGCATGCTGTCGATCACTGCCAACCTCGGTGATACCAAGACAACCATTACGCACCCGGCAACCACCACCCACGGCAGGTTGTCCGATGAGGAGAAAACGTTGTCGGGAATCAGCGATGGCTTGATCCGCGTTGCCGTGGGCCTGGAGGAGATCGATGATATCCAGGCTGATCTTCTGCGTGGTATTTCGACACTCTGAATGGGCGAACACTTGAAGGAGAAGTGGGACAGGCGGTACGCTGCAGCCGAAGGGACAGGTGACATCGCCTGGGTGCTGGAGGAGAATCGCCACCTGTTGCCGTCCCACGGGGAGGCCCTCGATCTCGCAAGTGGTCTTGGCGCCAATGCCCTTGCCCGCGCGGGTCTGCAGGTTTCAGCCTGGGACATATCGCCGGTTGCCATCGATCGTCTGCGTGAGATTGCAGAGAAGCAGGGCGTATCACTCTCTGCAGAGGTTCGGGATGTCATCGCATCGCCACCGGAGCCTGCATCCTTTGACCTGATCCTGGTCAGCCACTTTCTCGGCCGTTCTCTCATGCCGGCCATCACCTCAGCCCTGCGAAAGGGTGGGCTACTCTTTTACCAGACGTTCACCCGGACCAGCGTGACCGACGAGGGACCTTCGAATCCCGACTTCCGGTTGGCAGACAACGAGCTGTTAAATCTCTTCGGGGAGTTGAAGATCCGGGTCTATCGGGAAGAGGGCGTGTTGGGTGATACATCGAAAGGATGGCGTGACAGGGCGATGCTGGTTGCAGAAAAAACGGTTTAATCAGGGCCAGGATAGTGCCTGTAATGAAATCGTGGTAATAATAGATTTTTCGATGCCACATTCGATTAGTGCTAACAGGCCCTAGGAGAAAAGCATGAATGCAGCCACTACCCGAATCCGTGTTCGTGATGTCATGAAAACCGATTTCGCGATCATAGACGGGAAAGCCACCATCTACGAAGCGCTGAACCTGATGAAGCAGTACCGAACCTCGGTGTTGGTGGTGGACAGGCGTCATGAAGATGACGAGTATGGACTGCTGCTGGTATCTGACATTGCACGCCAGGTTCTGGCCAAGGACCGTTCCTGTAAACGGGTCAATGTCTACGAGGTGATGAACAAGCCGGCAGTCTACGTAGAGCCTGAAATGGACATCCGTTATTGCTCCCGGCTGTTTGCGCGGTTCGACTTGGTACGTGCCCTGGTGGTTGAAGACAACAAGGCGCTGGGCACCATCAGTCCCAACTCCCTGGTGCTTGACGGTATGTTCGAACTCGAAGACAGCTGAGCATGCTCAATTAGTGCATCGGTTGATTTCTCTCGATATATCCAGGCAGCCTCCATGTTCCATTGCCTATCGTCCGTTTATCTATACTCCAGGTATCCTGGTTGTTAATGGTCTTTGTTGATGCTGGAGCGGATACGGTTCCGATTAGCCATCCCTGCTGAAACCTATCTCCGCCATTACCGGGGAGATGCCCACGCGGTGAGTGTGATTGCTGAAGATGGCCGGCGTATCCAGTTTCCAGCGACGGTATTGAGAGGATTTGTGAGCAGTGAAGGGGTGTACGGGCGCTTTGAACTGGTCTTCAACGAGCAAAACAAGCTGGTAGAGATTTTAAAAATCTCCGAGTGACTATTTCTTAAATCAACCCCATGACACGGTGCCGGGTTAATCCTGGTCGAAATGACCTCAATCATTTCGCAAGTGCCTAATGCGGGGCGACTTCCGGTAATATAGGGTTAACAGCCAAACGATGGGAGATGAGCCCAAGTGTGTATCGGTATACCTATGCAGATTGTGGTACAGCGCGAATTCACTGCTATCTGCAGGGGGCGCAATGGTGAGCAGGAGGTCAATACCATGCTCATCGGCCCCCAGTCTGAAGGTACCTGGATTCTCAATTTCATAGGTTCTGCCCGCGAGGTGATAACCGAAGAGGATGCCAGGAAGCTGGAGAGTGCCCTTGATGCACTCGACGCTGTGATGCGGGGTGAGGAGGAGATCGACGTGGAGACCTATTTCCCGGATCTGGCCAGCGGCAATCTGCTGCATGGACAAGTTACTGCCGGAGATAAAAAGAAGCGCACGGGTTGACCTCAATTCAGAGGGTTTAAAAAAGGAGTGGCAGTATGGCAAACAGCATTCGTGGTATCCAGACCGAGAAGAATCTGCTCGCTGCCTTTGCAGGCGAATCCCAGGCTCGAAATCGTTATACCTACTTTGCGGGTGCGGCAAGAAAAGAGGGCCTGGTGCAAATCTCCCATATTTTTATGGAGACCGCAGACCAGGAAAAGGAGCATGCCAAGCGCTTTTTTAAATTTCTGGAGGGTGGTGATCTTGAAATTACAGAGACTTTTCCCGCTGGCAAGATAGGGACAACCCTGGAGAACCTCAGGGCAGCTGCCGCAGGCGAAGAGCATGAATGGACAGAGATGTATCCGGCTTTTGCAAAGGTGGCAAGGGAGGAGGGGTTTCCTGAAGTCGCTGCTGCTTTCGATGCCATATCAATCGCTGAAAAGCAGCATCGGAAACGTTACAAGGATCTGGCTGACAACCTTGAGGTGGGAAAGGTTTTCAAGCGGGACGGCAAGGTGGTGTGGCGCTGCTGCAATTGCGGTTACCTGCACGAGGCTGAAGAGGCTCCCAATCTCTGTCCTGCCTGTCTTCATCCCCAGGCCCATTTCGAACTGCTTGGTGAGAACTGGTAAACTTTTTTCTGATCGTTGGATATCACCTGCTTTTCCGGGGTAGGGCAGGTGACCTGCGTATAATGATTTCAAACAGGTTGAATCAATTTCACAAACCGTGGTCCTACCTCCAGGTTATCATTTCTTTTATTTTCCACGGCGGTAATTGCAGCCGATGAGGATCGCGTGGGCCCCTTTGTACTAGCCCGAATATTTCATCCGTTGGCCAGATTTCGGCAAGGAAGCAGGGAGGTGAGCCCCCTTGAAGGAGAAAAGGCCAATCGGTGACCAGAAGAGGG
>NZ_MPRJ01000033.1 GCF_002020805.1 Solemya velesiana gill symbiont
TGCCAAGCCATTCCAGTGGACCAAGAGTGCTGAGAAAATTATTGCCTCGGTGAATAGGGCAAAGAATGCGTTGCCGAATTAATCGCATGGCCCACTAGCCAAGGTGATGGCGGTATCAGCCGGGCAGAAGCGGCTGCAGATGGCCGGTGTCCTAGAGCAATACAATATAGACCTGGAAGCGTTTGGGTAAGCGTGCGCCTGGTCCCGGGCGGCACATTTCTACTTGGTAGTTGCGCCAGTATCAGCCTAGCCGTGCCCGGGCGCGCTGAATAGCGGCACGAACCTGTTCTGGTGCGGTACCACCAATATGATTGCGGGCGGCCACGGAGCCTTCCAGGGTCAGCACGTCGAAGACGTCGTCCGCGATAGCATTGGAGAAACCCTGCAGTTCATTCAGCGTGAGATCGGAGAGGTCGCACTCTTTCTCCACGCAGAGCGCCACGGCCTTGCCCACCACCTCGTGGGCGTCGCGGAATGGGGTGCCCTTGCGTACCAGGTAGTCGGCTAGGTCGGTGGCGGTGGCAAACCCCTCCATGGTCGCTTCCCGCATGTTCTGCTCACTGCAGGTGATGGCCGGGATCATGTCGGCGAACACCTTGAGAGAGCCCTTCAGGTTGTCCACAGTATCGAACAGGGGCTCCTTGTCCTCCTGGTTGTCCTTGTTATAGGCCAAAGGCTGGCCCTTCATCAGGGTAAGGAGGCCTACCAGGTGGCCGAATATACGCCCGGTTTTTCCACGCACCAGTTCGGGAACGTCAGGGTTCTTTTTCTGGGGCATGATGGAGGAGCCGGTACAGAAGCTGTCGGAGAGGGTGATGAATGCAAACTGGGCCGAGGACCAGATGATCAGCTCTTCCGACATGCGCGAGAGGTGCATCATCACCAATGCAGCGGCAGCGCTGAACTCGATGGCGAAGTCGCGGTCGCTGACCGAATCCAGGGAGTTTTCACTGGCCCGGTCGAACCCGAGCAGTTCGGCAGTGTAGTGGCGATCGATGGGGTAGGTGGTGCCGGCAAGGGCGGCGGCGCCCAGGGGCATCACGTTGACCCGCTTGTTGCAGTCGGCCAGGCGCTCGCGGTCCCGCTCAAGCATCTCGAACCACGCCATCACGTGATGGCCGAAGGTGATGGGCTGGGCGGTCTGCAAGTGGGTGAAGCCGGGCATGATGGTCCCGGCTTCCCGCTCCGCCACCTCCAGCAGTGCCTCCTGCAGGCGCTTGATCTCGGAACGGATCAGTTCGATCTCGTCGCGCATGTAGAGGCGGATGTCGGTAGCTACTTGGTCGTTGCGGGAGCGGCCGGTATGAAGCTTCTTGCCGTTGTCCCCGATATCGGCCGTGAGCGCCGACTCGACATTCATGTGCACATCCTCGAGCTCGACGGACCATTCGAATTCGCCCGCGTCGATGCGCTGTTCAACCCGTTTCAGCCCGTCGATGATGCTGTCGCGCTCCGCCTCGGTGAGGATGCCGCTCTTCGCCAGCATGGTGGCGTGGGCGATGGAGCCCTGGATGTCGTACCGGTAAAGACGCTGGTCGAATTCAACCGAGGCGGTGAACGCCTCCACGAACGCGTCGGTGGGCTCATTGAATCGGCCGGACCAGAGTTTTTTGTCGCTCATCGGTTGTTCCTAAAAAACGGGGAATCTATCGTCATTTCACATTTTTTCGCCGGGAACTGTGAATTGACATCAAACAGGGTTCATAATTAAGGGACGAATTGTATCAGGATTCTCAAGGCCTTAGCATGCCGATAAGTCTGGAATAATCAAAATAATGGCTGACTCCAGGGACATCCAACCGGAAGGGCAGGTGCATAGCGCCTCATTTCTGCCTAACTTCTGCAGCATTCGGGTTGTGTTTGCGGTGGTTATTACGGCGGAGCTGCTGGCCATCGTGCTGGCCCTGGTCTCAGTGCATGACTTTGACGTGTTTTACGTAGAGCTCAGCGTCTACTCTCTCTATATCCAGTGGATTTCGCTGATGAGCGTCGCCCTGCTGTGTGTGCTGCGCATGCAGCTCAACAAGCTGCGCGACAGCCTTGCAGGCGTGATTGCCTGGCTCCTAGTGCTGCTTGTGACTTTGGGTGTTGCCTGGTTATCCCAGGTGTTTCTCTCGCCGATTTCCGTGGACTACGAAGTTGATTGGACAAGCATCATCAAGAACCTCATCATCAGCGGCATTGTAAGCGCCCTGGTGCTGCGCTACTTCTATATTCAGCATTTGTGGCGAAGGCAGGTGGTGGCCGAGTCCCGGTCCCGTTTTCAGGCGCTGCAATCGCGTATCCGTCCCCATTTCCTGTTCAACAGCATGAACACCATCGCCCACTTGACCCGCTCCAATCCGAAGTTGGCGGAGACGGTGGTGGAGGATCTTTCGGAACTGTTCCGGGCCTCGCTCTCGGACAGCCGGAAAAAATCCACACTGGGTGACGAGCTGGAGCTGTGCAGACACTACCTGCGCATCGAGGGTGAGCGCTTGGGGGAAAGGCTGCAGGTGGAGTGGGATATCGATGACCTCCCTCTCGAGGCACCGCTCCCCTCGTTGATACTGCAGCCCTTGTTGGAGAACGCGGTCTACCATGGTGTTAAACCGGCGAGTGATCCCGGCCTGATCCAGGTCTGTGGCCGCTATCGCAGGCAGCAGGTGAATCTGAGCATTCGCAACACGGTGCCCGGGTCGCCGACCCAGAGGCACCGCGAGGGAAATCGCATGGCCCTGGAGAATACCCGTCAGCGGCTGGAGGGTTTCTTTGCAGGTGAGGCGGACCTGACCCTCAGCAAGGTGGATGGGGATCACCAGGTCAGGGTGGTTTTTCCCTATCCGTGGAACGAGTGAGTCTTGGGGCCTGTTAACACGATGCGGATATTCATTGCATGAAGATACTGGTAGTCGATGACGAGACCCCTGCAAGGGAGCGTTTATGTCACCTGGTCGGGGAATTGGGTGAGCCCTACCAGGTGATCGGCGAGGCGGCCAATGGAGAAGAGGCGCTGGCGTGCTGCCGCGAACAGGATGTAGAGCTACTGTTGCTCGATATCAGAATGCTAGGGAAGGACGGCCTGTCGGTGGCTGCGGAACTGGCCCGCTGGGAGACGCCCCCTGCGGTTATATTCACCACCGCTTACGAGGAGCACGCCCTGGATGCGTTCGAGAAGAACGCGGTCGACTACCTGCTCAAGCCGATCCGGCGTCAGCGATTGGCGGTGGCACTGCAGCGGGCCGCTACCCTGACCAGGGCCCAGGTGCAGGCGATTGAAGCCCTGCGACACCCTGTCGCCGAGGCGATCAATGTCAGCTACCGTGGTGGACTGCTGCGTATACCCCTGGACGACATCATCTATTTCAAGGCTGAGCAGAAGTACGTCACTGTTCGCCATATTGGTGGTGAGGCCCTTGTAGAAGATTCCCTCAAGGCCCTGGAGGAGCGCTTTGGCTCCCGCTTTCTTCGTGTTCGCCGCAACGCCCTGATCGCTTGCGACCGGCTGATAGGCCTGGTCAAAATGGCTGATAGCCATGCCCTGGCAAGCCTGGATGGCACCGACGAGCAACTGGAGATCAGCCGGCGCCACCTTCCGGAAGTGCGGCGCTGGTTGAAGCGCAACGGCTCCTGAGGCCTGCTGACAAGCCCCGGCTATAGCGGGTAGGCCGTCGCTGATTTGCCTCGTTGGCGGGTAGGCTTTAGGATGGCGATTTTCCCAGCACTGAAGCCATACAATAATGAGTGACAAGATCCTTCGCATCGCGACTCGCAAATCCCCCCTGGCCATGTGGCAGGCAGAACATGTCTCCCGAAAGCTGCGCCAGGCCCATCCCGGACTTCAGGTCGAACTGGTGGGTATGAGCACTCAGGGTGATAAGATCCTGGGCACCCCCCTGGCGAAGATTGGCGGCAAGGGTCTGTTCGTCAAAGAGCTGGAGCAGGGCATGATGGACGGGCGGGCCGACATTGCCGTGCACTCCATGAAAGATGTACCGGTGGAGCTTCCCGAGGGGTTGCACTTGGCGGTAATCCTGGAGCGGGAGGATCCCCGCGACGCCTTTGTTTCCAACAGGTATTCGAACCTGGACGAGCTCCCCGAAGGCGCGGTGGTGGGTACCTCGAGCCTGCGCCGCCAGTGCCAACTCACCGAGCGCCGCCCTGATCTCAAGATCGCCCCCCTGCGCGGCAACGTCAACACCCGTCTGCGCAAGCTCGACGAAGGGGAGTTCGATGCCATCATTCTCGCCTCTGCCGGCTTGAAGCGTCTGGAGTTCGAAACGCGCATCACCTCCTATATCGAACCGGACCAGAGCCTGCCGGCCATAGGCCAGGGTGCCATCGGCATCGAGTGCCGGGAAGACGATCCCTGGGTCAACGAACTGATCCAGGTGCTGCACCATGAAGAGACCGCCCTCTGCGTCAAGGCGGAGCGGGCCATGAACAACCGCCTGATGGGCGGTTGCCAGGTGCCTATAGGTGGTTATGCCGTTCTCAATCACGACAAGATCCACATGCACGGCCTGGTGGGTGAACCCGACGGCAGCCGGATCATGCGGGCCGAGGCTCACGGGCCGAAAGAGGATGCCGAAGACCTGGGTATCGGTATCGCCGAAGACCTGCTGGGGCAGGGCGCAGACGTTGTGCTGGCCCACCTCTACGAGGAGTGATCCCGGCTTACGACCATGATCGATTCCGGCGTTTCGTTCTCCTGTGACCTGGCCGGGCTCGGTGTCCTCGTGACCCGGGCAGCGCACCAGGCCGAAGGGCTCTGTCGCCAACTGGTGGATCATGGCGGAAGGGTGATTCGGTTCCCGGCTGTGGAGATTGGAGGTCCCGCGGATCCTGAGCATACGGCCAGGCAGCTCGATGCCCTTGCCGATTACCAGGTGGCGCTGTTCGTCAGCCCCAATGCCGTTGTCTCTGCCCTTGAATTGCTGGGAAACAGCAGACTCCCCGAGGATCTGCAGATCGGCGCCGTCGGGCGCAGCACGGCCCAATCCCTGGCCCGGGCAGGTTATGCAGTGGATATCGTTCCCGATGCAGGATTCGACAGCGAAGCGCTGTTGGCTTGCGACGAGTTGCAGCAGGTGGAGGGCATGCATGTCCTGATCTTTCGCGGCAATGGTGGTCGGGCCCTGCTGGGGGAGGCCCTCCAGGAGAGAGGAGCGGTAGTGGATTATGCCGAGGTGTACCAACGCCTCTGTCCAGACAGGGATCCTGCAGAGCTTCTTAACCGCTGGACCGATATCGACCTGGTGACTGCGACCAGCAACGAGATTCTCGACAACCTCTGCACGCTCCTGGGCGAACAGGGCCGGGACCTGCTGCTTGCCATGCCCCTGGTGGTGGTGAGTGAAAGGATGAGGGCGCACGCCCGAGGACTAGGTTTCAGGCAGGTGATTCTGGCACGTGGGGCGGATGATCACAGCATGCTTCAGGCGATCTGCGGCTGGCTTGCCCGGCAGGGCTGATTTACGGAAACAGCAAGACCGGACAGGACGCTTGTCCCTTCAAAACACTGGCCGATGCCACCACCTACACAGTAGGATAGAGGTAGGACTCACCGATAGAATAAAGCGACCAGGACCCAGAAAGAGTAATGAGTGACCAAACAGAACCTGACGCCGAACTGGAGAGCTTCGACAGTGCGGCAGATCGCCCGGAAGGCGAGATCGTCGATGCAGAAGTGTTGGAGATGGAGGATGAGGCGAAAGAAAAAGCCCCATCAGGTCTGATCAGGCTGGCGCTGGTTCTGGCAGTGGCTGGGGTGATCGGCGTTACGGCTTTGCTGGGCTTTGGTTACAATTACTGGAACAACATGCAGACATCTCTGCTGGAGATGAACCGCATTATCACCCAGGCAGACCAGGCGCGCAACGCCTTGCAGCAGGGCCTGGATGAAACCCGCCAGGCCTACGAGGTCCAGAAAAAAGTCATCGATGAGCAGAAGGCAACACTCGCTGCCCAGGATGAGAAGCTGAGCAGTGAGCGTGAGCGGCTGGACAGGCAGAGCCAGGAGATGAGCGCGTCACTGGACGCTGTCTATGAACGGGTGGGGCACGAGAGCACCGCATGGATGGCGGCCGAGGCGGAGTACCTGATGCGGGTGGCCAATCATAGGTTACGCCTGGAAAGGGACGTGGCTACAGCGATCAAGGCGCTGCAGGCTGCCGATGCTCGTCTGCGTGACAGTGGCGATCCGGGCTGGAGCAATGTGCGCCAGACCCTGGCTGAAGAAATTGCAGCACTGCAAGGCATAGCCCAGCTGGATAGGACTGGCCTCTCCGCCAGGTTGAGCGCCATGGTAAAGCGCATCAATAGTCTCAAGATCATCGGTACCGAGCCGGTGCGGCGGGTGGTGGAGGCAACAGCCGAGCAGCCTGCTGAAACCACCGAAGGGAAGTCGTTCAAGACGCTGCTTCAGGACGGCTGGGAGGGTTTCAAGTCGGTCATGGTGATCCGTCATCACGGCAAGCCGGTGACTGCCATGCTGCCCCCTGAACAGCAGTTCTTCGTCTACCAGAACCTGCGGCTGCAGCTGGAGGCGGCCCGCATGTCGATGCTGCGTGGGGACAGGATACTGTACACGGCGAGCCTGGAAACCGCCGAGCAGTGGATGAACGATCTTTTCGATACAGAAGATGCCGCAGCACAGGCGGTGCTCTCCGAAATCGCTGAGCTAAAGACTATCGATATCAGTCCGGGCCTGCCGGACATCTCCGGTTCCCTGGTGGGCCTGCGTTCCAGGATGAAGCAGGCTGACAGCGGGAGCGGCGCACAATGAAGAATCTCATCATCGGACTGCTTGCGCTTGCCCTGTCGGTAGGGCTTACGCTGGTGGTGCTCGAGGACAACGGTTATATCCTCGTCGGCTATGGACACTGGACGGTGGAAGGCAGTCTCGCCTTCTTCCTGTTGCTGGACCTGCTTCTGTTTATGGCGCTCTACGCCCTGTTGCGTAGCATTGTTCGTATCTGGAATGTTCCGGAGCGGTTCCAGGCGTGGCGAAATGTACGCCAGCACCGCCTGGCACGACGCTCCCTTACCCAGGGGTTGGTGGAGCTTTCCGAGGGTCGCTGGAAACCGGCGGAGAAGAACCTGATCCGTTACGCTTCACGATCCGATACGCCCCTGATCAACTACCTCGCCGCCGCACGTTCCGCCCAGCAACAAGGTGCCCACGACCGGCGTGACCAGTATCTGCAGATGGCTCACGAGAGCATGCCGTCCGCCGAAGTTGCAGTGGGCCTGACCCAGGCAGAACTTCAGTTGAGCCATAAGCAGTTCGAACAGGCCCTGGCCACCCTCAAGCACCTGCGACAGATTGCGCCAAAGCACACCCACGTTTTGAAGCTGCTCAAGGAGCTCTATGAGCGGCTGGGTGACTGGCAGGAACTGCATCAACTGCTTCCGGTATTGAAAAAGCGGAAAGTGATCAAGTCCGGGGAGTTGCAGGAACTGGAACTGAGCATCTACCGTAACCTGATCAACCGGGCGGCCCAGTCGGAGAGTACCACGCACCTCATGGAGACCTGGAAAAGCATCCCCCACCCGGTGAGGCAGCGGGAGGAGATGGTCAGCACCTATATAAACCACATGATGATCCGCAAGGAGTATGACGCCGTGGTGGCCTTGATGATTGAAGCCATCGGTCGCCAGTGGAGTGATGACCTGGTAGAACTTTACAGCCGGGTCAACGGTAGCGACCCTGCACACCAGCTCTCCAAGGCGGAGGGGTGGCTGAAGGAGCGCTCCGGTAATGCTGTACTTTTACTGGCCTTGGGGCGCCTCTGCCTGCGAAACAAGCTGTGGGGCAAGGCACGCAGCTATTATGAGGCGAGCATCAGCGTGGGGCCTTCCGTGGAAGCCTATCGTGAATTGGGTGCACTGCTGGAGCGGATGAGTGAGACCGAGAAGGCCATGGCCTCTTTTCGCGAGGGGTTGGCCCTGGGCGGTAATGCGGATATGCCCGAGCTGCCCGACACCCTGGAACGTTCAACCGTGAAGATCGAGTCTTCAGAATCCGGAAAAACGCCTACTGACATCAATCCTCCGAAACTGGGGCTTGCCGAATCCTGATCATGTAGGCGCTGTCTTCCGACAGCGACAGCTCTGTAGTCGCTTGAATCGCCCTGGGGACAGGGCTCCTACTTGCGCCGCTGGAATACCTGTCCGGCGATCTGCTCCCAGTGCGAGACTTTCTGATCGCCCAGGCCGGCAAGGTCTGGATATTGCCGCGCAGCCTTGGGGTCGAACGACCAGGCGGGAAACGGCAACCCTCCCAGTAGCCGATTGAATACGAAGGCCTGGGCCAGCAGCAGTCCCACTGCAATGGGTAGGGCCAGAATCTGTATTGGCGTGTCGAAATAGCCCATGGCCGCCACCAGTGCAGTAGCCGCCGCAGGGGGGGGTGGGCGCAGTTGAACATGATCATTCCCAGGCTGGTCAGGCCCATTGCCAGGGAGAGGGCGAATATCCGTGGCCAGTTGAGAGCATCGCTGCCCTGGAGGTCGGCATCCGGGAATAGGAAGGCGAACAGGTAGAGCATGGCGAGCCCGATCACCATGCCCATGTTATGGGCTATGAACACAGCGCGAGGTGCAGCGGCACGGGAGAGCGGTGTTCTGAACAGGATAAATGCAGAGGGTCCCAGGGGAGGGAACAGGAGGGGGAGTTTAGCCAGGAAAGCGGCGGTGGAAATAATCGCCAGTGCAGCCAGACCTTCAAGAAAGACAAAGATGCGCACGGCCGACTTTGAATGCTTGCTGTCGCGCAACAGGTAGCCCAGCTGCATCTGGGTGAAAAAGGCCACGGCCCGATAGAGCAGGCTGCCCTGGGGTGTACCTCTCCCGGACGAAGGACTGGTCTGTTTTTTTGCCAGTTCCTCGAACTTATCCTCTTTAGCCATCAGCGCTCTCCTCGAGGCGCGCCTCAAGCTGTTCCCGCAATTGGCCGAGGACGCTCTGACCATGATTCGGCGCCAGGTCGAACAGGCTGCAGATCTCGATGAAGTCCCTGTTCACCCCCTCAAGCAGTTCTATAAATGCAGCCGGTGTCAGGTCGAATTCGGAGATGGTGCTGTCGATAACCCGCGTGAAACGCGCAGGAACCAATCGGCGGCAACAGGGCAACAGGGCAACAGGGCAACAGGGCAACAGGGCAACAGGGCGGCAGTGATTGTCGGGAGGGCCACTGTCTCTTCCAGTTCCAGCTCTGGTGGAAAGTCCCAGCTCTGCAGAATCCATGCGCCGGCCTGGGCGTGATCCCACTGGAAACTCTGCCGCTCGGTTTCGGACAGTCTGCAGGGGGTGGTTTGCCACTGCTTCACCAGGGGCTCGTAATACTCCCCCCAGGAGGAGAGCAGTACCGGGAGCGCGATGTCTGCCAGCAGCATGGCGGTGAACGCCTCCTCCCGGTCGACTTTGCAATGAATGTCAGCCAGGGAGCGTGCAAACAGGGCCTTCAGCAGGGAGTCGGACCAGAAATCCTGGACCTGGAATAGCTGGCTCTTTGGCTTGGGGAGAGACTCCTTCATGGCGAAGGAGAGTACCAGGGGGCGTATATTCTTGAGGCCCAGGATTGTGACCCCGTGCTTGATGCTGTTCACCTTGTGGGGCAGAGAGAAGTAGGCGGAATTGACGGTGCTGAGAATCTTGCTGGCTACTTCCGGCACTGCAGTGATCATGTTGCTTAGCTCGGAAAGGTCCGGCTCTTCTTTGCCGACCTCAGTTACAATGCGGAAGATGGCTGAAGGCAAGGGTGGTATCTCTGTTCCCTGGAAGATTTTCTCAAAATTGCCGCCGGCCACTGCAGAGTGTCGCCGTATCTTGTTCATGAATTTCAGCACTGTATCTTTCCGCCTCTTGTCGAGAGCTATTGCGATAGCTAAGCCCTTGGCCAGTTATTCTCAAGGGCCTGTTAACACTTATTTGATATTCCCCCACTGATTATAGTGTCGGATAAGGCCGGGATTTGTTTAATTCCGTTACGAGGGAATCGGTCACTGTCCGGCTCAGTGACATCTCTCTACGTTACTGTAATCCACTGAGCTATGGCACTGGTCTCTAAACAGAAAAAAGGGCCCGAAGGCCCTTTTCTCAACGTTTCAGCAAAGTTTGCCTACTTGTTCGGGTTGTCCTTCGCCCACTCGAAGACATCCGAGTACATGTTGTCCTCGGGCAGTCCAACGGCCAGGAAAGCATCCTTGCCGGCGAATACCATGGGGGGCGGGCCGCTCATGTAGAGATCGTAGGCGCTCATATCGGGGTAGTCTGCTACAACCGCTTCGTGCACCCAACCGGTGGCGCCGGTCCAGCCCTCATCGGGTTCGGAGAGTACCGGAGTGAACTGGAAATTTTCGCGCTCAGCAGCCCACTTCTCTGCCAGTTCTGCCAGGTAGAGGTCCTGTTCGGCGCGTACGCCCCAGTAGAGGTGGATGGGACGGTCGATGCCGATGTGAAAGGCGTGTTCGATAATGCCCTTCAGCGGGGCAAAGCCGGTGCCGCCTGCCATCATGATCAGTGGGCGGTCGGAGTCTTCCCGCAGGTAGAAGCCGCCAAGGGGTGCCTGGATGCGCTCGATGGATCCGGATTTCATGGTGTCGAAGACATAGTCGGTGAACTCACCACCGGGTACTCGGCGGATGTGCAATTCGATACGCTCGTCGTCGTGGGGCGCATTTGCGATTGAGAAGGCGCGGCGTCGGCCGTCTTCCATCAGAAAATCGAGATACTGGCCGGCCAGGAACTGCAGGCGCTGGTTCTCCAGCAGCTTGAGATAGACCCGCATGACATCGTGGGCCAGTTGTTCCATCTCGTCCACCTTGCTGGGCAGGGTGCGCACTTCGATCTCCTTGGTGCTTTCGACTTCCTTGATATGGATGGTGATGTCGCTGGAGGCTACCGCCTTACAGGTCAGGCACTGGTTCTCCCCGCCAATGGCCAGGTCACTCTCTTCTTCACCGGGATAGCTCACAGCACCCTGTTCCAACGTTCCTGCGCAGCTTCCGCAGAGGCCGTTGCGGCAGCCATAGGGCATGACGATGCCTTGACGCTCGGCAGCGTCTAAAATGGTTTCCCCCTCTTCTGTCGAAAATTGGTGACCGCTGGGGGTGACATGTACTGTGAAGCTCATATGATTCCTTGAACTGTGAACTGTGAACTGTTGAGTTAGAATGAACAGAATTCTCTACTATTTTACTGCGAATTAAAACCATATGTTAACTGAGCTTATCATTGGCTGCGGCTACCTGGGGCGCAAAGTGGCGAAAGCGCGCCAGCAGTTGGGTGTAGCTGCAACGGGGGTGGTGCGTTCCGAGTCGAGTGTCAAAGCACTGCAGTCCCAGGGCATCAATGCTTTGCGTTCTGACCTGGACCGGGAGGTGATGCCCGATCTGCAGGCAGAGGGCGTCGATGTTTTCTATTTTGCCCCCCCGCCCGGGGAGGGTGTGCTGGATACCCGGGTTCGCAACCTGGTTGAGAGCTTCGCCCAGCATGGACAGCCCAGGCGCGTGGCCTACCTGAGTACCACCGGGGTCTACGGAGACTGCAAGGGTGAGTGGGTGGACGAGAACAGGCCGGCCAACCCGGTAGTGGACAGGGCCAAGCGCCGCTGGGATGCAGAGCAGGTGTTGCGCCGCTGGCGTGAGACGTCCGGCCGGGAGCTGGTCATTCTCAGGGTGGCGGGTATCTACGGCCCCGGCAAGCTGCCCCTGGATCGCCTGCGCAAGGAGTTGCCCCTGATACGGGAAGCCGAGGCGCCCTTCACCAATTGCATCCATGCCGACGACCTGGTCCAGGTCTGCATCGCTGCCATGGCCCGGGGTGTGGATGGTGGGATCTACAACGTCAGCGACGGCAATCCCGGCACCATGACCGACTACTTCAATCGCATCGCCGATCAGGCAGGCCTGCCCAGGCCGCCCCAGATCCCCATGTCGGAAGGTGAGGGAAAGCTCTCTGTCGGCATGATGTCCTACATGGCCGAGTCACGTCGCCTGGATAATCGGAAGATGCTCGACGAGCTTGGGGTGGAGCTCAAGTACCCGGATCTGGATTCTGGGCTGGACGCCTGTTTTGAGTGATGACTTGTTGCGACATAAAGGTTGTCATTCTGGCGCATGCCGGAATCCAGATACCACCGCTTCAGATATGGATTCTGGCATCGGCTTTGGCTTCCTGCGTCGCCCTACCTCCTGCATCCATGCAGTCGTTCGCCGGAATGACGTTGCTATGTTCGTTTGAAGATGCCCCCCCTGTGAGGTGAGTTCTCTCTGATTAATCGCCACTGACTGCCATTAGTCAGGCACGGTTTGAATGTCAGGTGCTATCGCCGTGAGGACACGGCTCCTACAGGGCTAGTAAATGTAGGAGCCCGGTCCTCCTGGCGATAGGGAAGGTGTTAGGGGTAGTTCTTCGGATCGGTGAGCCAATCGAACACCGGGTCCCAAAGCTCCACGTCCTGCCAAACCATGGAAGGTGCCAGTTCGAAAATGCCCAGTCCCCGTTCGGCGGAGCGGATGTAGTTCTGGCTCTCGCGAAGGTGGGTGAGGAAGGGAATCTTCAGATGTCCGAGATACTCTTCCAGCTGGTGGTAGACGATAGTGTTCTCCTTGGCGCGGTTGGCGACGATGGCGAGCTTGGTTTGTTTCCTGGATACACGGCCGCTATGCAGCAGCTCTTCCAGAAAGCGGTTGCAGGCACGCATGTCGATGGGTGAGGGCAGAACCGGAATGATCAGGGTCTCCACCCTGCGCAGCATTTCGTTGATCACCTTGCCGTGGGTGCCGGCGGGAGCGTCCATGATCAGGTACTCGGTGCCCTTCTGGGGTTTGACCGGATCCTTGGTGCCGTCGATGGCTTCGATCACGGGGATGCCTTCGTAGTCTTTTCTTGCTTCGAGCCAGTCCAGGGTCGAGCCTTGGGGGTCGAAGTCGACCATGGCGACCTTGGCCCCTTCATCGGCAAACCAGGTGGCAATATTGGTGGCGAGGGTGGTCTTTCCGCAACCGCCCTTGGCGTTCATCAGCATGATGGTGCGCATGATTGTGCTCCCGTGTACCTATTATTTTTCTAAGTCAGGTCAGACAAAGTATAGACACTGATCAGAAAATTATTCGTCCAAAATGGCGAGCTCGTCCCAGATCTCATCCACGCGTTTTTTCACTGCCGGATCCATGGTGATGGGTTCGCCCCACTCCCGGTTCGTCTCCCCCGGCCACTTGTTGGTGGCGTCGAATCCGATCTTCGAACCCAGGCCGGAGACCGGCGATGCAAAGTCGAGATAGTCGATGGGAGTGTTCTCGATCATGGTGGTGTCCCGGGCCGGGTCCATGCGGGTGGTCATTGCCCAGATTACGTCGTTCCAGTCGCGTACGTTGACATCGTCATCTGTAACAATGACGAACTTGGTATACATGAACTGGCGCAGGAAAGACCAGACGCCCATCATCACCCGCTTGGCGTGTCCCGGGTACTGCTTCTTCATGGAAATCACTGCCATGCGATAGGAGCATCCTTCCGGGGGCAGGTAGAAGTCGACGATCTCCGGGAACTGCTTCTGCAGGATCGGTACAAATACTTCGTTGAGCGCCACGCCCAGCACCGCGGGTTCATCCGGTGGTCGGCCGGTATAGGTGCTGTGGTAGATGGGCTCCTGCCGGCGGGTGATGCGGTCTATGGTGAAGACGGGGAAGCTCTCTACCTCATTGTAGTAGCCGGTATGGTCCCCATAGGGGCCTTCGGGGGCCATGTCGTCGGGGTGGATGTGTCCTTCCAGCACGAACTCTGCCGAGGCTGGTACCTGCAGGTCGCTGCCAATACAGTTGGCCACTTCGCTTCGGCTGCCCCGCAGCAGTCCGGCGAAGGCGTACTCCGACAAGGTGTCCGGGACCGGGGTGACTGCACCCAGGATGGTGGCGGGGTCGGCACCAAGGGCAACGGCGATGGGGAAGGGTTCGCTGGGGTGGGTCTTCTGCCAGTCGCGGTAATCCAGCGCTCCGCCGCGGTGGGAGAGCCAGCGCATGATGACGCGGTTCTTGCCGAGCTTCTGCATGCGATAGATGCCCAGGTTCTGGCGCGATTTCTCAGGACCCCGGGTCACCACCAGGCCCCAGGTGATCAGGGGGGCGGCGTCACCGGGCCAGCAGGTCTGGATCGGCAGTTTGTCCAGGTTGACGGCTTCACCTTCGTCCACATGCTCCTGGCAGGGGGGGCGCTTGATTGTCTTGGGCGCCATGTCCAGCACCTTGCGGAACATGGGCAGTTTCTCCCAGGCATCCTTCACTCCCTTGGGGGGCTCTGGCTCCTTGAGCTGGGCCAGCAGTTTTCCCACATCGCGCAGGGCCTCTACCGACTCTTCACCCATGCCCAGGGCTACCCGTCTCGGGGTGCCGAAAAGGTTGCCGAGCAGGGGGGTGTCGGAGCCCTTGACCCGTTCGAACAACAGGGCAGGACCGCCGGCGCGAAGAGTGCGATCGCAGATCTCCGTGATTTCCAGGTTGGGATCTACCTCCACGCTGATTCGGTTTAGTTCGCCTTGAGTCTCGAGCTGGCTGAGGAAGTCCCGAAGGTCTTTGTAGCGCATATAGTTGAGTCCGGATTCAGATCTTGAAGCCGCCGTAGCGTCTCGAGATGCCGTAGTTTTTGTAAGCGATGCCACTGATGAAACTGACTAGTATGATCACAACAAGCACAGCCAGATGCCAGGCAGAGAAACGATAGCCGTTTGTGGGTGTTGGTGGAGGACCGGTTGGTAGTTCGTTGCGAAGGGCAGTCGCTGCTTTGCTGATGCGTTCTTTGAGCACGCGGTTTTCCGCTTCCAGTAAGCTGTCCTGGGTGCCGCTCTCCTGTCGAGCCTGTTCCAGGGCCACTTTGGCGGCAGCCAATTCACCCGTCAGTTGTTCGATCTGTGCCTTGGCTTCGGTAAGCGCCTTTGGGCTTTCCGTGTCAGTGGGGGCGGGAGCCGTTGCCTGGCTGGAGCGCAGCTGCTTCAGCTCTTTTTCAGCCTCCCGCAGCTGCTGCTGCAGGGAGCCTGTCTTGGCCTGCAGTTCGAGCAGCTTAACCTTGGCCGGTTTCTCACTTGTGATGTAGTTGGTCTCCATCCAGCCCACGGTGTCGTCCCCCAGGCGGACCTTGGAGAAGCCGTTTTTCTTTTCGAGAATCTCCACGGGTGTGCCGCTGGTCAGCACCTTGAGAGGTTCAGTGGTGGCATCCGGCTTCCCGTAGATGCCCACCAGCAGTTTGTCGGTGATGTGGGCGCCCTGGACCAGGGTTGCCCATAGGGTCAGCAGGAGAATGAGCAGGGTTTTCTTCATGTTGCTATACCGCTGTGTCTCAGCAGGGCGTCGATCCGGGGTTCTCTGCCGCGAAAGCCGATGAACAGCTCCATGGCGTCTTTTGATCCGCCCATCTCCAGGATGTTCTGCAGAAAGTTGGTGCCGGTGTCCCGGTCGAAAATGCCGCGCTCCTCGAAAAGCGAGAAGGCGTCGGCGGAGAGTACCTCGGCCCACTTGTAACTGTAGTAGCCCGCGGCATAGCCGCCGGGAAAGATGTGGGAGAAGCCGTGTGCGAAACGGTTGAACAACGGCGGCTTGATTACGGCGACCTTGTCCCGGACCTGGGTCAGTATCTCGTAGATGCGTCCGCCCTGGGCAGGGTCATACTCCCGGTGTATACGGAAATCGAACAGGGCAAACTCCAGCTGGCGCACCATCTGCATTCCGGACTGGAAGTTCTTGGCTGCCTTCATGCGGTCGTAGAGGGTTGCAGGGATCGGTTCGCCGGTTTCGTAGTGCCCCGATATGCGGTCAAGGGCCTCGCGCTCCCAGCACCAGTTCTCCATGAACTGGCTGGGCAGCTCCACCGCGTCCCAGGCCACGCCGTTGATGCCGGCGACACCGGGGTAATCCACCTTGGTCAGCAGGTGGTGCAGGCCATGGCCGAATTCGTGGAACAGGGTCTCTACCTCGTCGTGGGTGAAAAGTGCAGGCTTGTCCCCTATCGGTGGTGAGAAGTTGCAGGTGAGGTAGGCAACAGGAATCTGGTCATACTGCTCATTGAACATGCGTACCACGCACTCGTCCATCCAGGCCCCGCCGCGCTTCTTGGGGCGGGCGTAGAGGTCGAGATAGAACTGGCCGCGTATGTCACCGTTGGTGTCACGGATCTCGAAAAAGCGCACATCCGGGTGCCAGGTCTCCACGCCATCGATCTCGGCGATCTCTATGCCGTAAAGCCGGTTGACCACCGCGAACATGCCCGAGAGCACCTTGGACTCGGGAAAGTAGGGTTTGAGCTCCTCCTGGGTAATGGCGTATCGATGCTGGCGCAGCTTCTCCGAGTAGTAGCCGATATCCCAGGCTTCGAGGCCCTCTGCACCGTATTCTGTTTTGGCAAAGGCCTCCAGTTCCCGGAGCTCCTGTCGGGCCTGCTGACAGGAGCGCTCCGCCAGGTCGTAGAGGAAGCTCATCACCTCGTCGCTGGAGCGTGCCATCTTTTTAGCCAGGGACCTCTCTGCATAGCTTTCAAAGCCAAGAAGTTGCGCCTGTTCATGACGCAGGGCGAGGATGCGCTCCATGTTCTCGCTGTTGTCCCACTTGCCGGCGTAGGGGCCCTGGTCGGATGCGCGGGTGGCATAGGCTTCGTACATCTCCCGGCGCAATTCCCGGTTGTCGGCATAGGTCATCACCGGCAGGTAGGAGGGGAATTCCAGGGTCAGCATCCAGCCCTCTTCATCCCGCTGTTCTGCAGTCTGCCTTGCCAGGCCGAGGGCGGATTCGGGAAGGCCGGCGAGTTCCGACTCGTTGGTGATCAGCTTGCTCCAGGCGTTGGTGGCGTCCAGCAGGTTCTCTTCGTACTTGCTTGTCAGCTTGGTCAACTCCTGGCTGATCTCCTTGTAGCGGCTCTTCTTGTCAGCCGGCAGGTCGACCCCTGAGAGCCTGAAATCCCTCAGTGCGTTTTCCAGCAGTTTGCGCTGGGCGTCGTTCAGATCTTCGCCGTTATCAAACACCGCCTTGTAGGCGTTGCAGAGTTGTTCGTTCTGGCCCATCTCGGTGGCATAGTCGCTCAGCTTGGGCAGGCAGGCGTTGTAGGCATCTCGCAGCTCGTCGCTGTTGACCGCCGAGTTCATGTGGCTCACCGGCGACCAGGAACGGCCCAGGCGATCATCTGTGATCTCCAGGGGTTCCACCAGGTTGTCCCAGGTGTAGGGTGCGCCGCTATCCAGCAGTTTTTCCGTCAGCTCGCGCCCCTCCTTCAGAAGCTGGTCCACGGCCGGTTCCACATGCTGTGGACGGATGCGGGTGAAGTGGGGGAGTCCCTCAAGTTCGAGCAACGGGTTGTCCATGGGGTATACAGCTCTCTGAAAATGCAAAAGGTTATTTTGCCATAGATTGGGATCGGTCGGAGGTTCTATAAATGGGCGCCGAGCATCCAGGCGGCAATGCCGCCACCAATGAAAAAAGCGATGATGGATCCGCCGGCGTAGTACCGGTAACGCCTGACCAGGTTGAACTCGGGCAGGGTGGATATGAGGAAGGGGTGGCGACCTGAGCCGGTGCTGCTCAGGGTGTGGAGTACCTGGTTCTCCATCTGTTTGGTGTACTCCTTGCCAGCCTCGGCAGCCGCGGTGCGCCTGGCCTTCTCCCATTCCTGCATGTCGATCTGGCCGTCGCCGTTTTTGTCGAAACGTTCCAGCGTGGTCCCTTGGTCACGCTTCCACTCTCGAAGGAGCTGCATGGCCAGTTCCTTTCGGCTCTTGGCGTGGTCCATGTCATCCAGGGATTTGAACAGGCCAATGGCATAGAGCATATCGCCGGAGTAGATTCGCTCCTCGGTATAGCGGTAACGGCTGCCGAAACTGCTGCTCATATTGGTGTTGAGGAACTTGGCGACTTTGAACAGGGGCTGCTGGAGAACGGGGTTTCGCTTGGGGTTGCGTTCGGTAGGCTCCCTGTCGCTGCCGTACCAGACGCTGCGGTCGCTGGGTGTCACCTCGGCGCCATCGGGATCGATGATGCAGTCGCCGGTCTGGTCCTGGATCAGAAACAGGTTGTCACTGCTGTCCGATTCAACAGTGCGCCAGTTTTTGTCGCCCCGTTTCTCGATCTTGTAGCGGTACCAGCAGCACTCGATGCCGGTCAAAGGTGCGTGTACCGGTTCGCCATCCATCAACAGGGCGGTGCCGTTGAGCTCGACGTAACCTTGCTGGGCCGAGCGGATCTTGGCCGTCGGTGTATCCTCGATGACCCGCGCGCGCATCAGGCTGCGGAAGGCGAACCAGAAGCCGGCGCCAGATGCTGCCACCGCAAGGAGGAGGAAGAGCCAGAACTCCCCGGTTGAGAGGTGCAGCATCTGTTCGGTTATGGTCATTCTTTAAAGCGAGTGTCATCCGTTAAACAGCGACTTCATGTCCACGTCCTTCTTCTCCTCCTCGGAGAACTCCAGGAGCTCGGCGGACATGAAGTTGAACATGCGGGCAATGATCACATCCGGGAACTGCTCGATGCGCACGTTGTTGTTGTTGACGCTCTCGTTGTAGAACTCGCGCCGATCGGCAATGCTGTTCTCAAGGCCTGTGATGCGCGACTGCAGGTGCTGGAAGGTCTCGTTGGCCTTCAGGTCAGGGTAGGCTTCGGCCACCGCAAACAGGTTGCCCAGGCCCAGGCGCAGCTGACCTTCGGCAATGCCCAGCGCACCCACGTCACCCTGTTCCCTGGCGGAAGAGACGACTGCTCGAGCCTGCATCACCTTCTCCAGGGTATCCTGCTCATACTCCATGTACTGCTTGCAGGTCTCCACCAGCTTTGGCAATTCATCGTGGCGCTGCTTGAGCAGTACATCAATATTGGCCCAGGCCTTGGAGACGCCATGCTTGAGGGTCACCAGGTTGTTGTAGATCATCACGACATAGATGATCACTGCAGCAACGATACCCAGAAAGACGAAGGTGCTTATATCCATTGCAGGCTCCTTGGTTAACCTCGTTTGAGTATATCATCTGTTTTTTACAGATTTTGAGGAGCGCCAGATGTCCAATATCCGCCCTTTTGACGGAATGCAGCCGAAGATAGCCGATGATGCCTGGGTGGATGACAGTGCCGTGGTTATCGGTGACGTGGAGATTGGTAGTGACTCCTCGATATGGCCACTGACTGCAGTGCGTGGCGATATTCATGCCATACGCATCGGCGAGCGTACCAATATCCAGGATGGCAGTGTGCTGCATGTGACTCACGACAGCCGCTTCAATCCTGGGGGCTTTTCGTTGAATATCGGCAACGATGTCACCGTGGGCCACAAAGTCATGCTCCACGGTTGTACTATCGGCGATCACTGCCTGGTCGGCATGGGGGCGATCGTGATGGACGGCGCAGTGGTGGAGTCGCGGGTGATTCTGGCTGCCGGTAGCCTGGTGCCGGGGGGCAAGGTACTGGAGAGTGGTTGTCTCTATCGTGGCTCACCCGCCAAGAAAGTGCGGGAGCTGTCAGCCGAGGAGCATGAGTTTCTCGACTACGTGGCGGGCAACTACGTCAATTTGGCGGCTAAATGCCGCGATCAGGGTTAAAAAATCCTAAAAATAAAATATGGAGGAGGTCTTCTCCATAACATCTGCTGTTAAATGTGCCGTTATCTCAGCATCTTGATGACATCTGCGGTTTCCGGGCGCACTCCACGCCACAGATAGAAGGACTCCGCCGCCTGTTCCACCAGCATGCCCAGACCGTCCAACGCCATGGAGGCGCCGTGTGATTGGCCCCAGCGCACGAATACTGTGGGTTCGCTGGCGTACATCATGTCGTAGGTCCAGCCGCCGGCCTCCAGGATGTTATCGGGAATATCCGGTACCTGGCCGCCCAGCCCAGCTGCAGTGCCGTTGATGATGACATCGAACTTTCTGCCTGCTAGTTCATCCAGGCCGCAGCCCTCGACGCTACCCAACTCAGCGAGTTCAGACGCCAACTCCACCGCCTTGGCGGCAGTGCGGTTGGCGATCACCAGTTGAGCCGGCTGCTCCTCCAGCAGCGGACGGACAACGCCCTTTGACGCTCCGCCGGCACCCAGGAGAAGTATGCGGCTTCCCTTGAGTGTTGCGCCATGGTTGACTGTGAGATCCCGCACCAGGCCGACCCCGTCGGTGTTGTCGCCGCGGAAACGCCCGTCATCGAGAAGAATGAGGGTATTCACAGCGCCTGCGGTCTCGGCACGGGGGCTCCGCTCGTTTGCATGTTGCCAGGCATCCTCTTTGAAGGGTACCGTTACATTGAGTCCTTTGCCGCCATCTGCGATGAACTGGCGTACATTTGCTGCGAAATTTCCTGGTTCGCCTAGTATGCGCGAATAAACCAGAGCCTGGCCGGCCTGCTTAGCAAATGCCGTGTGGATCTGGGGGGACTTGCTGTGCTCGATGGGGTTGCCGATAACGGCGTACTTGTCAGTCATTTAGCCACCGGGCGGCACGTTTTGCGAAATAGGTAAGAATGCCGTCGGCTCCGGCTCGCTTGAAGCCGAGCAGGGCCTCCATGATCACCGCCTTCTCGTCCAGCCAGCCGTTCTGGGCGGCAGCCATCAGCATGGCGTACTCGCCGCTCACCTGGTAGGCATAGGTGGGCACGCCGAAGGTCTCTTTCACCCGGCGCACGATGTCCAGGTAGGGCATGCCGGGTTTCACCATCACCATGTCGGCGCCCTCGTTGAGATCCAGCTCCACTTCTCGCAGGGCCTCGTCGCTGTTGGCAGGGTCCTGCTGGTAGCTGTACTTGTTGCCGGCGCCCAGGTTGGCTGCAGAGCCCACGGCGTCACGGAAGGGGCCGTAGAAGCTGGAGGCGTACTTGGCCGAATAGGCGAGAATTCTTGTGTGGATATGACTATTGGCTTCCAGCGCTTCACGGATCTCACCGATACGGCCGTCCATCATGTCGGAGGGCGCGACTACGTCGGCGCCGGCATCGGCGTGGGAGATGGCCTGCTTGACCAGCACCTCGACAGTGATGTCGTTCAGTACGTAGCCGCTATCGTCGATGATGCCGTCCTGGCCATGAGTGGTAAAGGGGTCCAGGGCAACGTCGGTGATGACGCCAAGCTCGGGAACCGCATCCTTCAAGGCGCGAACGGCCCGTTGGGCCAGGCCGTCGGGGTTGAATGCTTCGGCTGCGTCCAGGGATTTTGCCTCCATGGGCGTAACCGGGAAGAGAGTCATAGCGGGGATGCCCAGGCTATGGGCCTCCTTCCCCTCCTGTACCAGCAGGTCGATGCTCATGTGTTCCACGCCGGGCATGGAGGGTACGGCCTCGCGGTTGCCTTCGCCCTCGAGTACGAACACCGGGTAGATGAAGTCATCCGGGCTGACTTGCGATTCCCGCATCAGGCGGCGGGAGAAGTCGTCCCGACGCATGCGACGCATGCGGGTGGCAGGGTAGCGGGAGGAGAGGGCGCTCTTGTTGGGCATGGGTCTACATCTCTGTCTTTATTGCGTGTGATGGGGGGATAAGATACATCAGGGTTGGGATTCTCTCCAATTCCGGTATGGTATCGCCCTTTCTTTTGGATGCTTTCTAAACCCAGGTTGTAACAGATGAAGGAAAAATCCCCTTTTATATTCGATGTCGGCGAGGACGATTTCGATGCGCGGGTCATCAAGGCGTCTTCCGGGAAAATTATTATGGTCGATTTCTGGGCGGATTGGTGTGCCCCCTGCATTTCGCTGGCCCCTGCCCTGGAGCGGGTGGTGGATGGGTGCGAGGGTAAGATTCTACTCGGCAAGGTCGAGGTGGACGACAATATGCGGCTTGCGGGGCACTATCGTCTGCGGGGTTTTCCGACGGTAATCATGTTCCACAAAGGCGAGGAGTTGGGTCGTTTCAGTGGATCGCATCCGGCGCACTGGATCCGGGATTGGATCGATGAGCACGGTGTAGACGTTATATTGTAAGAATTATCTGAAACTCCTGTCCCGCGCTTGGTTTGTTGTCGTGTCCGCACTAGACTCTCAGGCTTAGGAGATCCCCGCCTCTGCAGAGTTTCGGTCATCAGGTTTTGTAATACTGCTAGTAAGGGGCGAAAAGGGTAAGAGCAATGAAAATCGGTTATTCAGTTTCTGGAAAATTCATCTTGCTGCTGTTTTTCGTCGCAGTCGCTTTTCCTGTTTCTGTGTTGGCGGAGGAACTGGCAGAACCCCAGCAGGTTATCCAGGAGATCTCCGATGAGCTTTACGTGGTGCTCAACCTGGATCGAGAGCGAGTCATAAATGATACGGATTACGTCTACCGCCTGGCTGATGAGATCCTGATCCCCCGGGTGGATTTTTCCAAGGTCTCCAGCCTGGTGTTGGGCAAGCACTGGCGTCGTGCTTCATCTGACCAGAAAAAAAGCTTTGCATACCAGTTTCAGCGCCTGCTGGTGAGGACCTACGCGACAGCATTCCGCGAGTTCGACCAGTGGGAAATCAAGCACATGCCGCTCAGGGGCGAGAGTGGCGCCAAGAAAGTATCCGTACGCACCAAGGTGTTTCGGCCGGGCGCCCGGCCAGTGGATGTGGTCTACAGCATGTACCGCGGCGATGACGGTTGGAAGGCGTACGATGTCAAGATCGAGGGTATCAGCTTGGTCACCAACTACCGCAGCAGTTTTGCCAAGGAGATGAGAAAGGGTGGCATGGACGGCCTGATCCGGCGTATCGCCGAACTCAACGACAAACGGGTAAAGCAAGTCGCTTCAGCAGGGAGGCCGCGGACATGAGGCGGGCGATAAACTGAAACAGAACGGCGCTTCAGCGCCGTTTTTTTTATGCATGGGAGCGGCTATGACAGGGTGTGCGCTTTGAGGGGGGGAAAAAAGTGTGAACTGCGTCAAAATTCTGCAGGAAGTCAAAAATATGACTAAAGATTCGCCGTGGCCGGTCGTTACAACAAGCAAGGTTAGAGACAGTTGGTTTGAACATTGGTTGGCAATGGATCGCCAACGGGATTTATCGCCGCATCAGCCGGGAGTGGCGAACCCGAGGCGACAAGGCTGATGCGACGAACCTCCTCCGGCGCTTACATACAGCGCTTAGCAGGCTGTTGAAATAGTCCCTTATTTGAGCTCTATTGTACCAGCCGCTTTCAATACGGCCTGATTTCCAAGAGACAAACGGCCGCAATCGCTGGA
>NZ_MPRJ01000034.1 GCF_002020805.1 Solemya velesiana gill symbiont
CCTCAAACTTTGGTCGGTGAGAGAAGCTACCTATGCTACCGCAGCTTACCCTCTAACCAACTCTGTCGAGTTGCACTTGGAAATTGAATTCGCGTTTCAACTTATCGGAGACAAACAGGGAAATGGGCGAGGAGGCCAGTGTGACGCCGGCGATAAAGGCCCCGATCTCATGGGAAACACCCAGTGCGGCAGCCCCCTCGGCCAATCCCAGGCACCACCCGATGGCCAGCAGAAAAACATACTCATGGATGGTATCGAAGCGACTGATCAACCTGATCAATACATATTTCACAACCAGTATCGACACACCGATCAGCAGGGGAAGCGCAATCAACAGCTTGATGATTTCAAACAGGGGGTGATTGTCTTGGGTGCCTCCCTCTACCAACACCAACACCAACACCAACAGCAATATAGCCAGCAGGTCCTGCAGCAGAATGCTGATAATCACCTCTCCCGTGTGCTTGTGATGGAGTACCGTGGTGGGCAGCAGCTTGAGACCGATAATGGTGCTTGAGAAGGTGGATGCTGCACCTATAATCAGCGCCTCCTGCAAGGCAAAGCCGAAACTGAGCACCAGGAGGAAAGCCAGCGTACCGAAAATCAGGGAACTGGCCAGGGTGACCAGCGTGGTACTCCCGAACAGTTTCACCAGCTCCTTTGGATTCAGGTCAAGCCCCATCAGAAACAGCAGGAACATAATCCCGATATGGGATATCTCTGCAACGAGATCCGGATCGTTGACAATGTTCCCTACCGAAGGCCCCAGCAACACACCGAGCACGATATAGGCTACCGGGAGCGTCTGCCTGGCATACAGCGCCAGGGTGGCAAGCAGCGCCGCACCTGTGAATACAAGAAAAATCGTAAAGATGATAGGGTCTTCTGTGTGCATATGTACCCGGACGAACTATCGATGTATTGATTCAAGCATAGTCCCACAACATGAGACAGGCCAAACAAACAATGCTTAAATAATCGGATTCATTGCTACGAACGACGCCATCATCGGCATGTCCAACCTGGCGTTGAAGACAGAGCTCAATCCCAAGCAGCACAACTACATCGAGAAGGTCTCCCACTCCGCCGAGAGCCTGCTCGGCATCATCAACGACATCCTCGACTTCTCCAAGATCGAGTCGGGAAAGATGGACATGGAGACCATCGACTTCCGCCTGGAGGACGTAATGGACAACCTCGCCAACCTGGTGGGGCTGAAGGCGGAAGAAAAGGGAGTGGAACTGCTGTTCGATACCGCCTCCGATGTTCCCATGGCACTTCAGGGCGATCCCCTCAGGCTCGGCCAGATCCTGGTCAACCTGGGTAACAACGCGGTGAAGTTTACCGACGAGGGGGAGATCGTGGTCACCACCCGGGTGAAGGAAATCAGCGAAGAGTCAGTAACACTCCACTTCGCTGTGCGTGACTCCGGCATCGGCATGACGCCTGAGCAGCGCGGGAAACTGTTCCAGTCTTTCAGCCAGGCGGACACCTCCACCACCCGCAAGTACGGTGGCACCGGCCTCGGGCTCACCATCTCCAAGCGCCTCACCGAGATGATGAACGGCGACATCTGGGTGGAGAGCGAACCGGGGTTCGGCAGTACCTTCCAGTTCACCGCGGTCTTCGGCCGGCAGTCCGGCGAACAGGTGGGGAGGGTCAGGCCCGAACTTCCCGATCTTCAGGACCTGCGGATCCTGACCGTCGACGACAACGCCACAACGCGGGAAATCCTGGTGAATATTCTCGAATCCTTCGAGTTCAAAACCCACGAGGTAAATTCGGGCAAGGCCGCCCTGGAAGCATTGGAATCCGACGGCCCTTACGACCTGATCCTGATGGACTGGATGATGCCCAGCATGGATGGCGTCGAGACCACCCGCAGAATTCAGGAGCAGTTTGATCCCGCACCACCGGTGATCATGGTTACAGCCTATGGCCGCGAGGAGGCCACCGAGGCATCCGATGGGGTCGCATTCAGCAGCATTATCGCCAAACCGATCTCCCCTTCCACATTGCTCGACGCCATCATGGAAGCGTTTGGACACGAGGTGAAGAGCGTCAGCCGCGGTGGCCACCACGCCGAGGAAGAGATGGAAGCGACGATCAAGCTCCGTGGCGCCTGTGTACTGCTGCTGGAAGACAACGAGATCAACCAGGAACTGGCCCTTGAACTCCTGGCTGGAGGCGGAATCACCGCCCAGGTGGCCAACGACGAGCAAGAGGCACTGGATATTCTCGAAAAGGAATCCTTCGACGGCGTATTGATGGACTGCCAGATGCCGGTGATGGACGGCTATACGGCGACCCGCGAGATTCGCAAGCAAGAGAAGTACAAGGAGCTGCCGGTTATCGCCATGACTGCCAACGTCATGGCCGGGGATCGTAAAAAGGTGCTCGATGCCGGCATGAACGATCATATCGGCAAGCCCATCAATGTACGGGAAATGTTCACCACCATGGCGAAATGGATCACGCCATCCCAACCCGTAGACAAGGTAGCCACGATAGCTACTGAGGAGACCGACACAGTGGGGGAGATCCCGGATCTTCCTGGCATCGACACAACGGCGGGGCTTGTCACCAGCCAGGGAAACCACAAGCTCTACAGAAAGCTCCTCAGGAAGTTCCGTGACAGTGAAGCCGGTTTCGCCGAACGTTTCAAGGAAGCGCAGACCAGCGATGACTCCCAAGCGGCCGAGCGCTGCGCCCATACCCTGAAAGGGGTGGCTGGCAACATCGGTGCGAAAGACATCCAGAAGGCTGCCGAAGCGCTGGAATTCGCCTACAAGGAAAACCGTTCTGAACAACAGCTTGAAGAGCTCCTGGACAAGGTTACAACTGAACTCTCCCCGGTTATTACAGGACTATCAGTACTTGACCAGGCAGAGGCAAATAGAGAAGACGAGACCTTTGAAATCGACACCGAGAAAGTCGGCGGTCTCCTGCAACAGCTGCCTGAATTGATGGAAGACGATGATACCGATGCAGTGGAACTGATCGAGGAGTTCCAGCAAATCCCTGGAATGGGTGTTCACGCCGACCTGTTGGAGCGTGTTTCGAGTGCAACCGAAGAGTATGACTTCGATAAGGCGCTTAAAGCATTGGACGAGCTGATTATCAGCCTGAGGTGATGACTATAATGAATGATAGAGAGCGGACAATCCTGGTAGTGGATGACGCACCCGGCAATATCCAACTGCTGAGTGGCATCCTGAAGGAGAAGTACAAGGTCAAGGCGGCGACTAGCGGCGAGAAGGCACTGAAAATTGCCAACAAACTCCCCCAGCCAGACCTGATCCTGCTGAATATCATGATGCTGGAGATGGATGGGTACGAAGTGTGCAGGCTTCTGAAAAGCACCCCGGAGACCCGCGGCATCCCCGTGATCTTTGTAACGGGAAAATTGACCCGGGAAGACGAACAACGGGGAATGGATATGGGCGCGGTCGGCTACCTGACATAACCCATCGAAGCTGAAAGACTGATGGAAGCGATAGATCTCTCACTCTCTTAAACAGGCAACCTCGAATGGTTTTAAACCATTTAATGCCAAGGGATAAGACATGAGCACGAAAGCTGACAAACAAACCGTTCTGGTTGTCGATGACACACCCGAAAACATAGACGTTCTGAGCGGTGTTCTGAGGGCAGAATACAAGGTCAAGGCGGCTCTGAACGGCGAGCGTGCATTGAAGATTGCCAACGGCGACACGAAACCAGACATGATCCTGCTGGACATCATGATGCCGGGCATCGACGGCTACGAGGTATGCAGACAGCTCAAGGCCAACCCGGCAACCGCCAAGATCCCGATCATCTTCATTACCGCCAAAAGCCAGGAGGAAGACGAACAGAAAGGACTGGAACTCGGCGCGGTTGACTACATAACCAAACCCATCAGCCCACCCATCGTTCTGACCCGCGTCCACACCCAGCTTGCCCTCTACGACCAGAGCCGACTGCTGGAGCAGAAAGTACGCGAACGCACCGAGGAGTTGCATGAAACACGCCTGGAGATCATTCGCCGTCTCGGTCGGGCTGCCGAGTTCAAGGACGACGAAACAGGCCTCCATGTTATCCGCATGAGCCACTACTCCCGACTGATTGCCGAGGCACTGGATTACAGTGATGATTGGACAGACTTGGTGTTTAACGCTGCCCCCATGCACGACATCGGAAAGATCGGCATTCCGGACAAGGTACTGCTCAAACCGGGCAAACTGGATGACGAGGAGTGGGAACTGATGCGCAAGCACCCCGAATTCGGGGCTGCCATCATAGGTGAACATCGCTCCGACCTGATGAAAATGTCCAAGGAGATCGCCCTCTCCCACCATGAGAAGTGGGACGGTTCCGGCTATCCCTATGGCCTGAAGGAGGAGGACACCCCCATGAGCGGCCAGGTCGTGGCCATTGCCGACGTGTTCGACGCCCTGACCACCGAGCGCCCCTACAAAAAGGCCTGGACGGTAGAGGATGCGGTAAAGCTGCTTGACGATAACGCAGGCTCCCACTTCGATCCCAACCTTATCCCCCTGTTTCACGAAGTGATGCCCGAAATTTTGGACATCAAGGGGACCTATGGCGAGTCCACTTTCCAGGGTGATGAAGGGGCCTTTTCAGAAAACGATTGAGTCGTTGTTTAAGACACAGATCCACAGATGCAAACAAGGACTATGAAGTACAAGATCACCGACCAGGCTGACAGGATCGATATCGATCTTACTGAATGCGAAGAGGAGAAAGAGCAACTGCTCGAAGCTCTGCAGGCGTGCCGGGAAGGACGCTGCTCATGTCCGACCCAGGAGTATGAAAAAGTAGACACGCTGGATATCGATGTATCGAAAAATGAAATTCACCTGGAAATAAAAGCCAAGAAGGGAGAGTCGATCGACAAGGACGAAATCGAGAAGTGCCTGGAGTACACAAGAGACAGTGTATCCGGCGCCTGACCCAACAACCCCTATTTCTGCAACTTAAACCATGAGACTCTGGTCAATCCATCCCCGTAACCTGGATGCAAAAGGGCTGGTCGCACTTTGGAGAGAAACCCTGCTTGCCCAGAACGCACTCCTCGGCAGGACCAGGGGGTATCGAAACCATCCGCAA
The DNA here is from genome assembly GCF_002020805.1 of Solemya velesiana gill symbiont. Classification (GTDB taxonomy): domain Bacteria; phylum Pseudomonadota; class Gammaproteobacteria; order Chromatiales; family Chromatiaceae; genus Sedimenticola_A. Next base: position 5,113 of record NZ_MPRJ01000034.1, read on the forward strand.
CTGACCCGGTTCAAAAGCCATGAAGACCCTGCAACCGCCATTGCCAGTTACCTCTGGCATGTTGCCGATGAAGCCGACAGGCGCGGCTACAATTTCGATAAAAACAAAATCGCCTGCGAACGGGCAGAGATTACGATACCTGTCACCAGCGGACAGATCGACTACGAACTGAAGCACCTGCTGGGGAAACTGAAAACCAGGGATCCGGATCGGCACAAAGCGCTAAACCAGGTTAAGCGGATAAAACTGCATCCCTGTTTCAGACGGATAAAGGGCCCGGTTGAATCATGGGAAGTCATACCGGAATAATCGGGTACCTGTTGACACTAGCACGCCACTACCCGCGTACCCGCCCTGCCCTCCACGATGGCAGAGGCATCTTCAAGAGAACCGATAAAAGCCTGCCCACCTGTCTGCTCAACAAAGCGGCAGGCGGCTTCCACTTTCGGCCCCATGGAGCCCGGGGTGAACTCCTGTTCTCTCAACTCGGAAACAGTCGCTTCATCAATAGGCTTTGCTTCAGAACTCCCCCATCCCTGGTAAACGGCATCCACGTCGGTCAGCAAGAGTAACTGGTCTGCATTGAGCTCTTTGACAAGCATGGCACTGGCGAAGTCCTTGTCGATGGCCGCCTCGACACCCATCAGCATGCCGCCCCCCTGTCCACAACGGGTATGCCACCGCCCCCGGCACAGATCACTACCGCTCCGGCATCCAGCAACACCTTGATCGCCTGAAGCTCCAGGATAGCGAGAGGCTCGGGGGAAGGTACCACTCGACGAAAACCACGGCCATCCCGTGCGACGGTCCACTTGTAGAGTTCGTTTAGGCGCCCGGCCTGTTCGATATCGTAAAGGGGACCTATAGGCTTACTGGGTTGAGTAAACGCAGGATCGTCTGCCCTCACCTGCACCTGAGTCAGAAGGCTCACCACCTTGCGCCGGGGCAGCCTGTTGCAGAGTGCCTGCTCAATCAGGTACCCGAGCATGCCTTCGGTCTCTGCATTGAGCACATCAAGGGGGTAGGGTTTCACCGTTGCACAGGCCTCGGACTGAAGTGCAAGCAGCCCCACCTGGGGTCCGTTGCCGTGGGTAATCACAAGGGATTGCGAGGATGCAAATCCGGCAATCGCATTCACTGCCCGTTCCACGTTATGGCGCTGCAGTTTCATCTCTGCGGGTTCACCGCGCCGCACCAATGCATTGCCGCCAAGGGCGATGACCATCATTGCCCCTGGCCTCCCGCCTTGATCTTCGCGATGAACTGGTCGAGCAAATTACCCAGTACCGGTTCGCCCAACTCGACAAACTCGTAACGGGCACGTACAACCGGCTTGTTCACCGCTATCAATGCTGAAAGATCGCAGGGCGTTCCATACACCACCACATCGGCATCGGCATCGGCATCGGCATCGGCATCGGCATCGGCATCGGCATCGGCATCGGCATCGGCATCGGCATCGGCATCGGCACCATTGATACTCGCCTCCAATGCCTGCAACTGCCCTGGGTGATAACCCACTGCAGGCAGCACCTTGCCGACATGACTGTATGCTTCATAGACAGACTGAATCTCCGGCACCGCCGAGGCCCTTGGATCGACGATCCATTCTGCGCCGGCTTCCACGGCTGCCATGTAGCCTGCACCATAGGCCATGCCGCCGTGGGTGGGTGGTTGTCGGTCCGTCTTCCACCACCAGCACACGCCGCCCCTTGACCAGTTCGGGCTCATCAAGGGTGATTGGCAATGATCCACGGGCCACCTGCACTCCAGGCATGACTTGCTGCACGTTGCATATCACCTGCTCTACGTTGCCCGCCGAATCCGATTTGGATATCACTACCACGTCGGCCAGGCGCAACACCGTCTCGCCCGGGTAGTGGCTGGTCTCATGACCCGGCCGCAACGGACCCACCAGAACGATGTGCAGATCCGGCTTCAGGAAAGGCGCATCATTGTTGCCCCCGTCCCAGATGATGACATCCACCTCCCCCTCCGCCATCTGAAGGATGCGCTCATAATCAACACCGGCATAAACCAGGTTGCCATGAGCCAGGTGGGGCTCGTACTCCTCGCGCTCCTCTACCATACAGTGGGCAGCAGCGAGTTCATCCAGGGTTTCGAAGCGCTGGGCAACCTGGCGGGAAAGAAGATCGCCGTAGGGCATGGGATGGCGCATGGCGCCAATGCGCAGCCCTGCAGTTTTCAAGCGTTTCGATATCCAACGACTGAGGGGCGACTTGCCGCACCTCGTACGTACTGCAGAAACCGCAATAACCGGAATCCTGGACTTGAGCATAGTGCGCTCCGGTGTCAGGAGCAGGAAGTCGGCACCCGCGGCAAGGACACGGGAAGCGGTATGCATCACGTGGCTTTTGCTTACATCGCTGTAGGCAAAAACGACCTGGTCTATGTTCTCTTCCACGATGAGTCGCTCAAGCTCGGACTCATCCAGTATGGGAATCCCCCCGGGATAACCAGCACCGGCGAGCAGCGCTGGATAGTGACGGCCAGCTATTTCGGGAATCTGGGTCGCCGTGAAGGCAACGACCTGCACGGAAGGATCATTCCTGTATACCAGGTTGAAGTTGTGAAAATCGCGCCCTGCTGCACCCATGATGAGCACGCGGCTGATGCTGTTTTCACCCATGCTGCCCTCCTTTGCCCTTTACCATGAATATAGTCACTTTCGTGAAAACAGGACCTGTTTTTGAACTGAAGGGATGGGCATTGACTATGCTTGATTTAAAGGTCTCCTCACCCAATCGCTCTCTCTGCTGGGTGATGGAACCAGGGAGCAATCAATCCATGGCGCCTGGTCAACACTTCATCATCAGTTGGGTTATTGCAAACGGTGTGTGCTGAACCGGAGAAGCCGCATTGCTATCACGGCTGCCGGTGTAATACCTGACCTGGATGGGCTCGGCGCGGTTGTCGACGAGTTGGGACCCTATTTTGGATACGCCACCACGCTCTACGGTGATTACCATCACGTCTTCGCCCACAACCTGTTTGCAGGGGTACTGCTTGCCCTGGCGGTAGCGCTACCCTGCAGAAAACGTCTCACGGTATTCCTGTTGTCGCTGCTTGCTTTCCATGTCCACCTGCTGTGCGACATCCTGGGCTCCAAGGGGCCTGACGGTTACCAGTGGCCCATACCCTATCTCTACCCTCTGATTCCTGAACTTGAGCTGACCTGGTCCGGTCAGTGGGAGCTCAGCTCTCCGATCAACTCACTGGTCGGCGTCGTCTTCTTTGTGATTGCACTGGTGATTGCACGCTACCGCCATGTCACCTTTTTCGAGCTTTTTTCGAAAAGGTTTGAGGCGATCGTCTACAAGGCAGGGTTGGAGAGAGGCTTTTTCAAAACCTGAGAACTTAATAACCCAGTTCCGGATCGACCTGGTCCGGCAACTTGTTATCGTTGCGATACCGGTGAATATTTTCGGCCACGATCTTCGAGGCGCTGCCCCTGTCGGTCAATGCCGCGACGTGTGGCAGTACTGTGATCTTGGGATGACGCCAGAACAGATGACCTTCCGGCAGTGGCTCCGTTGAGAAGACATCCAGAACAGCATGTCCCAACCTACCCTCTTCCAGCGCACCGAGAAGGTCCTTTTCCACCAGGTGAGCGCCGCGGGCGAAATTGATGATCTGCGCCCCCATGGGCAACTGTTTGAACAGTTCACTGCTGAGAATGCCCCGTGTCTCGTCCGTCAGGGACAACAGGTTGACCAGTATCTCGCTTCGACCCAGAAAATCCGACAGGCCCTCTTCTCCTGCAAAGGTCTCGACGTACTCCAGGGATTTTTTCGTACGGCTCCAACCGTTCACTTTGAAGCCCAGGCTGTTCAATACATTAACAGCCGCAATGCCCAAATTGCCCAATCCCATGACACCAACACAGCGCTCTCCAGCCAAGGGCATCTCATGCTGTCGCCATACCGCTCTGCGCTGCTGCTCGGCATAGAGAGGCAGCCTGCGGTGCAGGGCAAGCACGTGAGTAGCCACTGGCTCGGCCATTGCCCGAGCCAGTGCAGGATCAATCAGTCTGACCAGGGGGATTTGCCGGGGAAAGGTCTCATCGGCCAGCAGCATGTCGACGCCTGCCCAGAGGCTTTGCACCCACTTCAACCTGGGCAGCCTGCCCAATACGCCTTTTGGGGGATTGGCAACGATGGCAATCTCGATATCCGACAGCTCACCGGCTTCATGGCGAGTAACTATGCGCTCTCCCGGCAAGACACTCTGAAGGGCTTCCTGCCACGCTTTCTCTTCGGCAGCCCGCAGACTGGTGAGCAGCAGGATACGCCCTCTCATGAGAGACCGGTATCGAGCAGCGAAGCGATAGCCGCCGGTTCAGGCTGCTCCATGCGCGGAACGAAGCCGAGGAGAGGCGCCTGGATGCGCGGTTTCAGTGATTCCAGGTTGCCTTCCGGTTCCAGCATTTCCGAATCAGCCACATTGGCTACCCAGCCCGCCAGTTCCAGCCCCCTGGCCTTGATCGATTCGGCGGTAAGCAGTGCATGGTTGATACAGCCGAGTTTCAGCCCGACCACCAGGATAACCGGCAGACCCAGTTCAGCAGCAAGATCAGAAACCGTGCTCTCGGGACCCAGCGGCACCTGCCAGCCGCCCACACCCTCGACGATCACGCTATCCGCCAGGTGGGAGAGTTTCTGGTAATAGAGCAGGATTTTCTCTATATCAATCTCCACCCCTGCCTGTTCAGCTGCAAGGTGAGGGGCTATGGGAGGCTCGAAGGCATAGGGATTGACCAGTTCGCAGGAGACAGAGAGAGAGGCCTGGCGACGTATACGCACTGCATCCTCGTTCCTCAGGCCGGCGGGGGCCTTGTCAGCACCGGAGGCGATCGGTTTCATGCCCAGTACACGCCAGTCCCGGGACTGGAGCAGGTGCATCAGGCCCAGGGTAACCTCGGTCTTGCCGCATTCGGTATCCGTTCCGGTAATGAAATAGCTGTTACCCATGATCAACGCATCCTTCCAATCTGGCTCACCGGCACGGTGGTCACGCCATCCTGCTCTCGCTGCTCCGGAGCCCAGGCGTGCCCGTACACCACTTCATAGCTGGCGGGCAGGCGTCCATCTGTTCGAAACTGCTCATAGGCCCTGACCATTACCTGAAGCCGGCCCTTGCCCGTCATACCCCGTTGACGCTCCGTGGTCACATTGTGTGCGCCAATCACTTTCAGATCTTTCATCAGACCCCCTACGTCATCATAGGTCAACGTCAATCGGTCGACATCCACTACCGGGTCGGCAAAACGGGCGCGCATCAATGCATCGCCCACATCGTGCATATCCAGAAAGGTGCTGACATGACTGCCACCATCGGCCTGGTTCCAGGCGCTGCGCAACTCCTTCAGGGTATCCGGCCCGAAGGTGGTGAACATCAGAAGGCCACCGGGCTTGAGCACACGAAGGAACTCCTTGAAGCTGTGATCGAGATCGTTGCTCCACTGGATCGCCGCGTTGGAGTAGATCAGGTCGACGCTCTGATCGGCCAGGGGAAGATGATCGAGGTCGGCACAGAGACAAGCCGGCTTGCGCAGCCAGGAGCCACGCTTGCGGGCGTGCTGCAGCATGGGATAGGCAAAATCCAGGGCCACCACCCTGGCCTTCCTGTAACGTTTAGCCAGTTCTGCCGTGGCCACGCCGGTGCCTGCGCCCACGTCGAGGATCACCTCGGGCTGCAGTTTCACCAGGTCAAGGCGGTCGATCATGCGCTGACCGATCTCGCACTGCATGACAGCCGCTTCGTCGTAGTGCTCAGCTGCCCTGGAAAATGCGCGTCGCGCCTGCTCTTTATCGATGGTGTGATCCCTATCGGGCATCATCAACTCCTATCCAATGAATCCTGCCAGTGCCCTCAGGCTCTTCTCTGTGTGCGACAGAAACGGGGCGTGGGCACATCCGCCCAGCACCAGGATGTCCGCCCCCGGCTGCAATATCTCCAACTCATCGGCCACACCGACAGGCACCAGGGTGTCACGTTCGCCCAACAGCCAGAGCACCGGGCAACTGATCGACGCTAACTGGTCCCTGAGATCCACGTTCAGCAGCAGATCCAGGCCATGTTCCAATGCCATTGGCTCGGCTTCAGGCCGCTCTGTCAGCTCCTGGCGCAGCAGGCGAAGGGTATGGCGCGCCTCCTCGTCACCCCGCACCTGCAGAGAGAGAAAACGCTCAAGGGTCTGGGCCGGCGTTTTCACCAGAGCCTGCGCAAACGATCCCAGGGTGTCGTGGTCCATGGCGTGTGGCCAATCCTCGCGCTGGACGAAACTCGGCGTGCTGGCCACCAGGGCCAGCTTCTCGATGCGCTGCGGGGCCATGACCGCAGCACGCTGGGCAACCTGCCCCCCCAGGGACCAGCTAACCCAGATGGCTCGTTCCGGCGCTGCCTCTAGGCAGGCATCGGCCCAAGCGTCGAGACTCGCTTCATTGGCGTCGTATTCACTGCCGCCGTGTCCCGGCAGTTCGATAACCGTCACCCTGTGGTCCACTGTCAAGTGCTCCATCAGCGGCGACCAGACCGCGGCGTTCATACCCCAGCCATGAATCAATACCAGTTCAGCTCCGGAACCCGTGGTTTCGCTGTAAAGCTTCATGCTTCTGACAACTCCAGTCCCGACAACACCTCGAGCAGCCGCTCAACATGCTCCGGCGTATGGCTGGCGGAAAAGGTGATCCGCAGGCGTGCGCTCCCTTCAGGTACCGTGGGGGGGCGGATGGCGCTGATCTGGATACCCTCACCTTCGAGCTGCCTGCTCCACTTCAAAGCCTGTTCGGATGTGCCGGCGACAATGGGCTGAATCGGCGTCTCTGACTCCATCAGCGGGAGCCCAATCTCTTCAGCGCCCTGCCTGAACTGACCGATCAGCGTCTTCAGCCGTTCGCGCCGCCACTCATCCTTTTGCACCAAGCGCAGGCTGGCACGGGTGGCCTCGGCGACCGCCGGGGGCGTTGCGGTGGTGAAGATATAACTGCGGGCCTGCTGAATCAGGGTTTCAATCAGTTCATCGGATCCCGCCACAAAGGCGCCGGAGGTCCCAACTGCCTTGCCCAGGGTACCCATCATGATCGGCACTTCTTTCAGACCCAGGTTGAATCGATCGATAGTCCCTCTGCCCTGTTCTCCGAGCACGCCGAAACCGTGGGCATCGTCCACCATCAGCCAGGCATCGGCACCCCGGCACAGGGTCGCCATTCTGTCCAGTGGGGCGATATCCCCGTCCATGCTGAAGACACCGTCTATCGCCACCAGGGCCTCACCTTTGGCGTGACCTTGCAACTGACTCTGCAGGGCGTCCATGTCGGCATGAGCGTAACGTTTGAAATTGGCACGGGATAGCAAGCCGCCATCGATAAGGGAAGCATGGTTGAGGCGATCTTCGTAGACCGAATCGCCACGCCCCAGCAATGCGGACATCACGCCCAGGTTGGCCATGTAACCGGTAGAAAAGAGCAGTGCCCTGGGGCGCCCGGTAAACTCCGCCAGTTCCTCTTCCAGCACATGGTGGGCACGACTGTGGCCCGACACTAGGTGGGCAGCCCCGCTGCCGGCACCATAGGTTTCCGCCCCTCGCTGCATGGCTGCGATCACCTCGGGATGGTTGGCCAGTCCCAGGTAATCATTGCTGCAGAAGCTGAGAACATGACGGCCATCGACAACCCCCTCTGGCCCCTGGGGGGAGTCGTAGACCCGGCGCGCACGATAGAGATGAGCCTGCTTGCGCCGTTCGAGTTCAGGTTGAAGCGATTTCAACGAAGTAATCAGCCAAATTCAGCAGCCAGGCGCGCCTCGCGCTTGCTGCTGCACTCTTTCTCTGTGGCCTGCAGTTCAATGGACTCCTCGAACGCCATGCCCAATCGTTCCAGCAGCGCCTTGTCGTTGTCCGCTTCCGGGTTGTCCGTGGTGAGCAGACGCTCGCCGTAAAACATGGAGTTGGCACCGGCCATGAAGCAAAGTGCCTGCATCTCGTCATTCATCTCGGTGCGACCGGCAGAGAGCCGTACGTAGGACTTTGGCATCAGAATGCGCGCCACTGCGATACTGCGAACAAACTCGAAGGGATCCAGTTCGTCGGCTCCGAACATGGGTGTGCCTTCCACCTGCACCAACATGTTGATGGGTACGGACTCCGGGTGCTTGGGCAGGTTCGCCAGTTCCCTGAGCATGGAGGCACGGTCCTTCCGGGACTCATCCATGCCGAGAATGCCGCCGCTGCAGACATTGATACCCTGGTCACGCACGTACTCAAGGGTCTCAAGGCGATCCTGGTAAGTACGGGTAGTGATCACGTTGCCGTAGTACTCGGGCGAGGTGTCCAGGTTATGGTTGTAGTAGTCGAGCCCGGCCTCCCTGAGGCGTTCCGCCTGGGGCTGGGTAAGCATACCCAGGGTGACGCATGTCTCCATTCCCAGGTCGTGCACCGCCTGGATCATCTCGATCACCCGCTCCAGGTTCTTGTCTGTAGGGTTTCGCCATGCAGCGCCCATGCAGAAGCGGGTTGCGCCGGTCTCCTTGGCAGCGGCAGCTGCCCTGATCACCTCGTCAACCGGCAGCAACTTCTCTTTTTCCAGGTCGGTGTTGTACTTGTGGCTCTGGGAGCAATAGCCGCAGTCTTCCGAACAGGAACCGGTCTTGATGCTGAGCAGGGTGCTCACCTGTACACGGTTGGGATCAAAGTGCTGACGGTGTACGCTCTGGGCGCGGAACATCAGGTCGTTGAAGGGCATATCGAGGAGCGCCTCGATCTCCTCCTGGCTCCAGTCGTGTCGCAAATTGGCGTCGCTCATGGCGTTGGGATTCCTCATTTTCAAAAAAGCGCTATGATTGGTTTCACTGCGCCAAAAAATCAGAACCGGGGGATCACCCCGGCAGATCCACCCATGGTACGGATAGGCGCACCACTGTCAACCAGGAGGAAATGACATGGTTAACAGTTGTTTATGTTTTATACAATTTCACTGCTTTCCGCCAAAGTGCCTGCTCTGCGGTGCACCGGGTGAAACCCATACCGACCTCTGCCAGGGGTGTATCGATGACCTGATCAGGAATTACATCGCCTGCCCCCACTGTGCTGCGCCACTTCCGGCAGGGACCAAACCCGGAACGATATGCGGGAACTGTCAGCAGCATGAGCCACTGATCCATAGCACCCTCTCGCCTTATCTTTTCGCCGGTCCAATGAGCAAACTGATTGGACACTTCAAGTTCAACGAGGAACTTCAATACGGCGCACTACTGAGCCGATTGCTCCAGAAAGAGATCGAGAGCCTGCAGCCGGAAATGCCTGAACTACTGATACCCGTCCCGCTGCATCCGTCCAGACTCAAAGAGCGGGGATTCAACCAGGCCCTTGAACTTGCACGGCCACTGGCAAAGACATTCGACATCCAATTGGATCTCGACACCCTGCACCGCACAAGGGCCACACCCCACCAGATCGGCCTGCAGCGCAAGGAACGCATTAAGAACGTAAGAGGAGCCTTCGAGATGAGAGGCGGGATCAAGGCCGATCATGTCGCCCTGGTTGATGATGTGATTACAACCGGCAGTACATTGAGAGAGAGAGCAGGCGTGCTGAGAAAGTCCGGTGTCTCACAGGTCGATGTCTGGTCGATTGCCAGGACACCATCAAGTTGATTCAACTCAGAACAGCAGCAGTCCCTGGGTGATACCCACCTCGTAGACCAGTAGTCCACCCACGCCGACCGTGGCGAAGCCCACCAGGGTCTTTAGGCCGTTGTGGGCCCACGTCAGCCCCCTGGCCGAGTAGCGCAGAGGTAGGCTGATCACCGCCGCCAGCATTGCCATACCGAGGATGGAACCGAAACCGAAGAGGGCGATATAGAGCAAACCCAGCCAAGGAGATGTAATGGTCTCAAGCACCAGCAGGATCAGTGCAGCCGAACCTGCCATGCCATGCATCATGCCGACAAGCAGTGAACGAACGGGGAAACCCTTGGGGTGTTCATGGTGATGGGGGTCCTGTGCATGCTCACGTCCCGGTTCATGTGAGTGGGCATGAAAGTGTGTCACCTCCCCATGGTGGTGACTGTGAAAGTGGATCCGCTCCTTCACCACCCGGCGCAGGACATCCGCTCCCAACAGCACCAACATCACGCCCACCGCAAGCTCCAGGCCGCGGGCCATGTTCTCCGGTATCAGGGAGTCGAGCAGGATCACCGCACCGCCGAAAAGGAAAAGGGTCAGGGTATGCCCCATACCCCATACCGCACCCTGGCGTGCAGTTTCAGCCAGCGAACGACTACGGGTGGCAAGGGAGGCAACGGCAGCCACATGATCGACCTCCAGGGCGTGCTGCATGCCGATCAAAAAGCCCAGTACCAGGATTGTTTTCATTCAGTCACCCGATTCAGGATAGGCAGGATATATAAAGATAGTACACAACCCTCCCCGCATCAGACAGCGGAAAACAGTGATCAGTTGCCATGCATCAAGGCCACACCCATCATACCCCCCATATAATTCCTGCTTTATACTCCTGACTCTTACAATCCCAATAAGGCCAGGCAAGCATGCAACAAATAAAACTGGGTGTGCCGAAAGGCAGCCTTGAGTCCTCGACACTGTCACTGTCCAAACAGGCGGGCTGGACTATCTCCCCCCGCTCACGCAACTATTTCCCTGCCATTAACGATCCCGATATCACGTACGCCCTGGTACGTTCCCAGGAGATGGCCCCCTATGTAGCCAACGGCACCCTCGACCTGGGCCTGACAGGCCATGACTGGATCCTTGAAACAGAGGCCGAGGTTGAGGAGATCTGTGAATTGGTCTACTCCAAGAGTTCCGACCAGCCCTGTCGCTGGGTACTGGTTGTACCCCAGGATTCACCCATCCAATCCGTAGAGAATCTGCAGGGAAAGAAGATCTCCACCGAACTTGTTGGATTCACCAAGCGCTACCTGGCAGACAAGGGAATCGAGGCCGAAGTGGAGTTCTCCTGGGGCGCCACCGAGGCATCCGGCGGCACCAGATGGTCCTGCTCAGCGAAAATGTTGAGCACCGGGCAACTGATGTTCTTGAGATCCACCAGGTGTTCCCCGAGCTTCACCGTGCCGTTGAGGAACCCGTTCTCCTGATAGAACTCCTTGATGAACTGGCGAAAGGTCTCCCCCGCCTGGTCCGGGCTGTCGAAGATCCACTTCTCCATGCGCAGGAAATTTTTCAGCTTGTCCTCGTCATCCAGTACATCCACCATGTTGACGTACTTCTGCCCGGTGAGACTGAAGGGCTTGAGTGAGAGGAAGGTCCAGTTCAGAAGCTCTCCCGGCACGTTCCCAAGGGTATCCACCAGCAGATCGACATCCATATGCTGAACCCAGGCGCTGAGCATGTTGTCGGGTGTCTTGAAGTCCACCGGTGTCACCATGGTGACCAGGTTCTTCACTTTCTCCTGGTGCAGGGAGGTATAGCAGAGACTGAAAGTACCACCCTGGCAGATACCCAGGATGTTGATCTTGTCCAGGCCGTGGCGCTGGCGTATCACGTCCACGCAACGGTCAATATAGCCGTTGATATAGTCATCCAGGGTGAGACTGTTGTCCGCACCGTCCGGATAGCCCCAGTCGATGAGGTAGACATCCTGGCCTGCAGCGAGCAGGTTCTTGATGGTTGAACGATTCTCCTGGATATCCGTCATGTAGGGACGGTTCACCAGGGCATAGATGATCAGCAACGGGACACTGTTCTGCTTCACACCCTCTGGTGCCGTATAGCGGTAAAGCGTGAACTTGTCCTCGGTGTAAACCGCCTCTTTGGGACTCACGCCGGTGTCAATCTGCTCCGAATTGAGCAGGTTCTCAACACCCTTGCCCAGTTTACGGCTGTAGTCCGCCATCTCCTCGGCGAGCTTGTCTGGTCGAATATCGATAGGAAACACGATGTTTCTCCTCACGTACCCGGCCGTTATTCAACGGCCTGTGTCATCATCCGCTTATGGTTTTTAGCGTTTGGCCGCAGCTTTCTTCTTCACAGCCGCTTTTTTCCTGGGTGCAGCCTTGGGCTTGGCAGCAACTTGTGATGCCAGTGCAGCCTTGAGCTCAGCGATCTCGGCTTTCAGCCCCTTGATCTCACGGCGATTCTCCTGCATCCGTGTCTGCAGGGTGCGCAGTTCCGTGCGGGTGGGCATGTTCATGGCGCCCAGGGACTCATCCACCATCACCGCCATTTCGTGCTTCACACCCATCAGCGCATTGACTAGGCGGCCGTGGATCTTTGCATACTCAGGGGTCATCACCTGCTCGCCATAGGCCTCTTCGCAGACACCTACCCAGGTATCGTAGAGCTGGCGGGCGGAATCGATCTGCTTACCATCCGCTACGATCTCCCCGACCCTGGTCTGCATGCGGTCAACGGCAAGCACGCCCAGGTTGGAGAAGAACTGCATGTAATCCTGCAGTGCCTGCTGATACTCCAGCACCTTGAGCATCATCTGCTGTTGCTGACCCTGCTCTTCACGGGTGTAGCCCAATCCAGGAGCGGAAAGAAAACGCTCGAGGTGTCCACCGTGGGGCATGTTGCACAGCATGTCGCCAGGCATCAGGGAAAGGGAGGAAACCATGCGCTGCCAGTTGTCCAGGGGCATCTCCCAGAACGCCATCATCTTGTGCAGGGCATCGTCACCACCTGCTTCCGGCATGCCCATAAAGCCCTGCTTCATATCGGCAAAGGTCTTGGACATTACGTCGTTCCACTCTGTAGCAGCACCATTTTCCTGGAAGTTGCGACTGAACTCGTCCGCCATGTGAAACAGGGCCTTGCCCTGGTTCATCATCTTGTCCATGAAATCCCTGGTCATGTCAGGTGCTGCCGGCGAGACAACCTGCCACCAGTGCTCCATGGCGTTTTCCCAGGGACTTTTCGGCACCGCCTTTCCGCCTAACGCCTGGCGGCTGAAATCGGACCAGTTTTGCCAGTATTTCTGCTGGATCTCCATCCACTCTTGGTTCCAAAAACCTTGTTCACTCATAGCGCACTTTTCCATTCTGGTTCTGTCTGCGATGATTCAGACACTACCACGCAGATTTGTGCACTGCAACATTTTGAACTACACTCAGTCGTTCATACATAGCAAAAGAATCGGGCATCTGTTGTATCGCGACAATGCACTGCAAGATGAGAATCTGCTGATACATTGCTGTTTGTAGCAGTTTCGAAAGCGCTTTGTTAGTCTCGAATGCCCTGCCTTTGAACAATGAAACGACAGGTATCTGATATGAGCGAAAGCGTTGTGATCGTAGCCGCAGGCCGTACCGGAGAAAATCAGGGAAAACATCGTCGCCCAGATACCGGTGGAACGTCTTAAAAAACACGAGGAGATTGCCGCCGCAGTTGCCTATCTCGCCTCGGACGCTGCGGCCTTTATTACCGGCTCGGAGTTATCGATCAATGGTGGTTAGCACATGTACTGAGTGCCATTCAATGAATGGACAAGGGTTTTTTATGCCCGCATGTTTTAAAGATATTTCCCACAGAGGGAGATTCCCGGATAAACTCAGATAGATATTATGGCGTCACCTACGAGGAACCGGATGTCATGACCGAACCCCGAATCATCAAGAAATATCCCAATCGCAGACTTTACGATACGGAGTTGAGCCGCTACATAACCCTGGCGGACATCCGCGAGTTGGTCATGAAGGGCGTGAATTTCCAGGTCATCGATACCAATAGTAAGGAAGACCTCACCCGCTCCATACTGCTGCAGATCATGCTGGAAGAGGAGTCCGGCGGCCACCCCCTGTTCAGCGCCAACATGCTCTCCCAGATCATCCGCTTCTACGACGACACCTTCCAGGGCATGTTTGCCCGTTACCTGGAGGAGAGCCTCACCATGTTCGCCAAGCAACAGGAGCAACTGGGCAGCACAATGGGCACCGACCCCATGAAGGCCATGACCGACCTTGCACAGCGCAACATGCAGATGTGGGCCGACATGCAGAACAGCTCCTTTAAAGCTGCCGGTTTCAAACCGGGCCAGGACGACAATTCAAGCAAGTAGAGCGCAAAGCCGCTTTCACCCCCCTCCCTGTTAAATACTTGACACGCGCCTGCCGACTGGCTATGCTGCACCGCAATATTGCTGCATCGCACAAACTTTTTATGGAGCGAAGAAAATGACGACTGCAAAAGAGAACCTGGAAATGTTTAAGGAATTCGGTACCAACGGCTACGAAAATGCACGTGCCCTGGGCGAACTGAACCTGCGTACCTGGGAAAAGCTGGCCGAAGCCCAGATGGCTACTTTCAGCCTGTTCGTCGACACCGGTATCGCACAGATGAAGCTGGCTACCGAATCCAAGGATCCCAAAGAGCTGGTCACCAAGGGCCGCGAGACCATGGAACTGACCAACGAGGCGCGTGACGAGTACAGCGCCCTGGTGGAGAAAGGCATCAGCCAGTTCACCAGCAAGGTCAACGAAGCCACTCAGAAAGCCGCCTGATTTAGTCGCCTTCCGGAGAGCTGAAGCATGACGAATGATAAACGCGTTGCTGTAGTCACCGGCGGTATCGGAACCGCTATCTGCCAGCGCCTACGCCTAGCCAACAACGGATGCCAGGTGGTTGCAACCTACTACCCCTCAGAAGAAGAGAAGCTGGCAGAGTGGAGTGCGGCCCGTGAGTCCGAAGGACTGCAGATCGGCCTGGCAGCGGGCGATGTCTCTTCTGCAGAAGACAGCGCACGCATGATGGCGGAGATCGAAGAGCAGTTCGGTACCGTGAATATCCTGGTCAACTGTGCCGGCATCACCCGCGACACCACCATGAAGCGGATGGAGCCTGAACAGTGGAATGCGGTGATCGACACCAACCTGAGCAGCGTCTTCTACGTCACCAAGCCGGTCTGGGAAGGGATGCTGAACCGAGGCTTCGGTCGCGTCATCAACATCTCATCCGTCAATGGCCAGCGCTGCCAGTTCGGCCAGGTGAACTATGCCGCGGCCAAGGCTGGCATGCACGGTGTCACCATGACCCTGGCACAGGAAGGGGCAACCAAGAACGTTACGGTCAACACCGTATCCCCAGGCTACGTCAAGACAGCAATGACCGATGCCATTCGCGAGGACATCCGCGAATCGATCATCGCAGGCATACCCATGATACGCATGGGGCTGCCAGAAGAGATCGCCTCCACAGTGGCCTTCCTGGCCTCTGACGAGCAGGCTTACATCACCGGGGCCAACATCCCGGTCAACGGCGGACTCTTCATCAGCTAATCCTCCTCTCTCTGAACAGTACATAGAGAGCTTTTTGCCCGGCACCCCGCCGGGCATTTTTTTATGTACAGGATGTACGGTATGCCGCGGGAGGCACAGCGGCTTTGCCTTGTAGAATGGCTACAGTGATAATTGGCCCTCCCTAACCATTGCAAGCGTGCAGCACATCCACATGCCTCCAACCAGCCAACACACCACTGGCGCTTTCATTGTAGCGCTGGGCGTCCTCATACTGAGCTTCGATGCCCTGCTTATCCGACTTGTAAATGCGCCGGAATGGGACGTGGTCTTCTGGCGCGGCCTGCTCATGGCCTTTACCCTGTTCCTTGCCATTGCCATTCAAAATAAGAACAGCATGCGGCTGTTTCTCAGCTTCGGCTGGCCGGCCCTCTTCACCGCCCTGATCCAGGGTGTCGGCAGTGCCCTGTTCGTGCTTGCGGTCAATCACACCAGCGTTGCCAACACCGTGGTGCTGATTGCCACAGCACCTCTCTTCGCCGCCATGGCCCTGGGCGGCAACCTCACCCTCCTGCGCCGGTATCATGAAATGCCCCGCATGCCGGTAGTGGCGGTCAGTGGCCTCATAACGGCGGCCCTGGCCATCCCTCTCAGCAACCCACTGGAACTCTCCACACAGAGTTATGCCTGGCTGGCGTTGATGGGTATGGTGCAGATGCCCGCTGCGCTGGTGATGATCACCCTGGGCACCCGCTATCTCACCTCCCCGGAGGTGAGCCTCTTCATCCTTCTCGAGACCCTGTTTGGTCCGATTTGGGTATGGCTTGTACTGGGTGAAACCGTCTCACCGGAGACCCTGGGTGGCGGCATGATCATCGTGGGAACATTGGCCATCTACAGCTGGTTGAACATACAGCAGGCAAGGTTCGTATCGATTCAAAAAATGTGATGCCGCACATGTTTCTCATGCCGGTCAGGGTGAATTTTTTCGTTAGCTGCCGATATATACAAGTGAGAACATCATTCAATTCAACCTCACGGAAACGACCATGAAAGCCCAATTGAAACCTGACTTCTGCGCCGAGTGCGGCCATGAAGTGGTAGCCGGTGTCGCCTGCGACTGGCAACCCCAGTCCTGCCCTTTCCTCAAGGCTGAACGACTCCAGCATCTGGAAATGACCAATCGGCATCTCGAGGCAATCACTGTTGCCTGTGCACAACCAGAAGAATACGACGCTGTACGCGGTAAAGAGTGATTTATCGATCCTGCACAGACACCCCCCTGCGCAGGAAGACGGGCGTTTCTAATGCCTGAAATTCTCCGTTGAGGTTTTCTGACCTGGATTACCGGGTATATCCTGCCAGGCAGTTGCTCACCAACGATTCGGCGATTGCCGCGGTGGACCCTGCATTGGCCTTTTCCAGGCTGCCAGACAGCCCAAGTATGCAGACACCGTGAATATCGCTCCAAAGCGCATGGGAGGCGAGCCGCACCTCTTTTTCCGCACGTTGGCTGTCCAGCTGTCTCAGGGGTTCCTCCACCTGGGAGAAGAGCCGCTCTATCTTCTCCTGGAACCACGGGGAGCACTCTCCCCTTCCGCAAGCCGATGTTCAAAAACCGCAGCCCACAGGTTGGGATGCTCAAAGGCGAACGCCACGTAGGCCAGGGCCAGTTTCAGAATACAGCGTTCAGGTTTGCGGCTGTTACGAACGACACCCTCCAGGATGCTGTACAGTTCATCCAGGGTTCCAGCATTGAGATGCAGTATCAGCTCATCCTGGTTCTGGAACACCACGTAGAGCGTCCTCCCTGGCTCACCATCGCCCTGCTCTCCTGCTGCGCCCTTGCTCAAGCGAGTCTTCGACCTCGTGAAAGATTTTGGGACATCCAAGTCCC
>NZ_MPRJ01000035.1 GCF_002020805.1 Solemya velesiana gill symbiont
GCCCGGTGCTTTACGTAACGGTGCGCCGTTCAATGAGTTGCCCGAGAGCTTTAAAGCCCTACAACGCAAGCTGCTTAAGCGTCCCGGCGGTGACCGGGAAAACAATGGCCCTTGACCTGAAGAAGGTCAAGGGCCATTTTTTTGCATGCATTCAATCTACGCAGATAGAATCAACTTACACTCCACTACAAAATTCAGAGATTGATATGCGTCTTAATCCTTTATCAAACCTCTCGGCAGTATTATCGCTCTCAAAACTTTGTATCCTGGCAGTTATCATCGGACCATTATCGGGTTGTTCCATCTTCATCCCCAAGGAAGCCGGAATTGGGGAGAAAGTCGAATGGAACGATTTACCAGGCTGGCAGGCGGACAATCTCTCAAGTGCCTGGCCTGCCATGCTCTCTCAGTGCACCAAGTTGTCAAAGAAGATGTCCAACTGGGAGTTGATTTGCAACGAAGCTCAACAGTTGGCTGATCCATCTGACACTGCTGTTCGCACCTTCCTGCAAACGCATTTCCAGCCCCATGAAATCATCGGCATTGGTGGAAGCCCCGAAGGACTGATAACCGGTTATTACGAACCGAAACTTTATGGCAGTCTGCAGGCGGATAATCGCTACACTTTTCCCCTCTATGGTCGGCCTGATTCGTTGTTGATCGTGGATCTCGATGAGCAGTTTCCGGAGTTGAAGGGCAAGCGGGTTCGGGGGCGCTTGATTGGTAACCGGGTGGTGCCCTACTTTGACCGGGCAGCGATCGACGGAAACAATCTACCGCTGAAAGGTAATGAGATCATTTGGATCGACGATCCCCACGATGCCTTCTTTCTTCAGGTACAGGGCTCCGGGCGGGTTGAGCTGCCTGATGGTTCGACAGTACAGGTCGGCTATGCCGGTCAGAATGGACACCAGTATGCCTCTATCGGGAAACGGCTGATTGAATGGGGTGAACTGACGAAGGAAGAAGTGAGCCTGTTTACCATTCGACAGTGGCTGCGTGAGCATCCGGCACGAGCGCAGGAGCTGCTGAATGAGAACCCGAGCTATGTCTTTTTTATCTTGAAAGAGGATAACGGCGAAGGCCCGCGGGGATCCCTCAACGTGCCATTGACTGCAGAGCGCAGTGCGGCGGTGGATCGTTCACGCATACCCCTGGGCACGCCGATATGGCTCAGTACCACCCTGCCCCCAAAGAACGGTACTGACGGGAAGCAGGTACCCTATCAGCGGCTGCTGTTCGCCCAGGATACCGGCGGCGCTATCAACGGGCCAGTGAGAGCTGATGTGTTCTTCGGTAATGGTGAACGGGCTGAACGACTCGCGGGGACCATGAAGCAGCCAGGCAGGCTATATGCGTTGATGCTAAAACAATAAGTTTGCCAGTTACCAGGCTATGCAAAAGTGGAGCACGCCCATGAATAGCACTTTTTTCACTGGTAAGTGTAAACAAACCTCATACTTAGCGACCTAAAGCGATCCGATGCAAGACACAGAGTGCGTCAGTTTTCTGCAATGGGCCCTGCCGCAGTTGCAGATGCGCTGGCCCGGATTCCGCAAAGTGCGGAAACAGGTATGCAAGCGTTTGTCGCGCCGCCTGTCAGAACTGGATGTGGCGGATATTGAAGCATACAAACAGTACCTTGCCAGTCACCCGGATGAGTGGAAAAGACTCGATGGTATTTGTCGTGTTGTGGTCACCCGGTTTTATCGTGACAAGCTGTTCTTCTCGAAGCTGACTGACGATATCCTGCCGATGCTGGCGTCCAATGCACTCAAAGACGGAAGAAAAGAGTTGCGCATATGGAGCATTGGCAGCGCCTCGGGCGAAGAGGCCTATACCCTGGCGATCCTTTGGCAACGCCAACTTGCCACCCAATTCCCCGGGCTCCAGTTATCCATTCTTGGCACGGAGGTCGATCCCCATCTTCTGGAGCGTAGCCGAAAGGCATGCTACCCAGCCGGCACCGTAAAGAACCTGCCCCAGGAGTTGCGTCTCGCAGCCTTTACCCGGGAGGAGGAAGAATATTGCCTTAAACGGGCATACCAGCGCATGGTGGTATTCAAGGAGCAGGACATTCGCACCACCCTCCCCCACCAGGTTTACGACCTGATCCTCTGCCGCAACCTGGTCTTCACCTACTTCGTTGAACCGCAGCACAGAACCATCCTGAATCAACTACTGACACGATTGGTTCCTGACGGCTGGTTAACCGTTGGCGTGCGGGAAACACTCCCTGATGGGGTGACGGGACTGGACATGGTGTCGGAGCGGCTGGGATTATATCGACGATCCAGGAGCAGTTAGCTGGCGCGAGGAACGGCTTTCCTGTGGATTCCAGGTTTTTTCGGAATGACTGAATAATGGGGTTTTGAAGTCACCCCCTGCTGGATTCCGGCATTCGCCGGAATGACGATGAGATGAGGGGTCTTATCCAGCATGTTCCGGCATGACAAACCTGTTTGTTCTCCTATGCTCCACTATCCCAAAGCCATTTTCTTCGATCTGTTCGCGACCTTGATCAGTGTATCCAAGGCTGCAGACGGCCAGGGCCGTTATACGGCGGACATTCTCGGTATCGACCGCAAGCGGTGGAATGCTGCCTGTTTCACCGAGCATCACGAGATCTGCAAACCCACCAACCAGGGGGAGATCATCCAGAAGCTGGCTCACAGCATTGATCCAACCATCCCGATGTCGCTCATTGAAGCGGCGACGGAGGAGCGGCAGTGGCGATTCGATCATGCGCTGACCAACATCGAGCAGGAGATTCTGGATGTTCTGGATAATCTCAACACTGCCGGTATCCAGCTTGGGCTCATATCCAATGCGTCGACGGATGAGGTAAGAGCCTGGCTTGATTCTCCCCTTGAGCCACTCTTTGAAACGGCACTCTTCAGCTGTGAGTGCGGGTTGAAGAAACCGGATCCTGAAATCTACCAACTGGCCCTGGATAATGTGGCAGTAAGCCCCGAGCAGGCCCTGTTCGTGGGGGATGGCAGCAGCAAGGAGCACCTGGGTGCTGCCCGTTCAGGCATCAGGAGCCTGCTGGTGACCTATTTTCTCGAGGATTGCAGCGAGGATGAATTGGCAAGGCGCGGTGAGGGTTCCACGGGGACGATTTCACATATCCGGGAACTGACTGCTCATCTCTGATTTGTGGGACAAACCTGTCTACATGCGCACGGCCCAGAACAGGCCACCGCTGCCCAGCAGGATGACGGTCAGGACAAATACTGCACCGATTATGCTCAATCCCTGGTTCACCAAGGCCGAGAGGACGGCGTAAAGGAAGAACAGTACGGCAAACGTAATGCCCAGTGCGGCGAGTAGCTTTTTCATTTTGATTCCGGATTTTGACTGAAAAGCGATAAATACTGGAAGCAGAGTCTACCAAATTTCCAGTCATGCCCCCACTTCCACGATGATTGCCTGTACCGGGGAAGTTATAATCCTTCCCTGGAATTGACCATCACGGAGCTGAAAAATGGAATTACCGGGCACTCCCATGTTCTACAGGTTGGCCACTGTCGCTTGGATGGGAGTAATCACTCTTTTATCCCATCAGCCAGCGGAGTCAGACGTGATCGGTCTGTTGCCCCCGGAAATCACCAACCTGATGCATATCCCCGTTTACGCACTTCTGGCCCTCCTTGCATGGCTGGATATCAGGGGTGGGGATCGGCGCACTGCCAGTGCAGTGATTGGGACACTGGTATTTGTTCTGTTGTTTGCGCTGTTTGACGAGTGGCACCAGTCGTTTGTGCCCGGGCGTGACACATCCATCGGAGATATCTTCAACGACATGCTCGGGGCTTCAATTGCCCTGTGGGCTGCCGTTTATTTCAGGGTGCGTGCGGCTGAACCCCGCCCGGCGCGCATCACCTGATGAAACGCTCCCGCAGCCAGGCTTTGAACTCGTCTCCCAGGTGATCGTGTTTCAGGGCGTAGTCCACCGTAGCCTTGAGATAGCCAAGCTTACTGCCACAGTCATAGCGCTCGCCCTTGAATGCGTAGGCCATTACCTTCTCTTCCTGCATCAGGCGGGCGATACCGTCGGTTAGCTGGATCTCGCCACCAGCGCCCTTTCCGGTCTGGGCCAACTGGTTGAAGATCTCGGAGGTGAGGATATAACGCCCTACCACACCGCGGTTCGATGGCGCATCTTCGGGGGCGGGTTTCTCGACGATGCCTTTCACCTCGACAAGTTCACCATCCTCGTCTGTGTCCACGATACCGTAGCTTCCGGTCTCCTGGGGATCGACCAATTCCGTACCCAGAATACTGCTGCATGTATGGGAAAAAGCATCCACCATCTGGCTGAGACAGCCACAGTCTCCATCGTCGATCAGATCGTCCGCCAACACCACCGCAAAGGGTTCGTTGCCCACAACCGGCTCGGCACAGAGTACCGCATGGCCGAGGCCCAACGGCATGGCCTGGCGGATGAATACGCAGGAGACATGGGGCGGCACGATATTGCGCACGATCTCCAGCATCTTGTCCTTGCCGCGGCTCTCCAGCTCCTGTTCGAGCTCGTAGGCAGTATCAAAGTGGTTGGTAATGGAGCTCTTGTTGCGCCCCATGATAAACACCATCACCTCGATGCCCGCGTGAACCGCCTCTTCGACGGCATACTGGATCAGGGGTTTGTCCACTACCGGCAGCATCTCCTTGGGGCTTGCCTTGGTTGCAGGGAGGAACCGTGTACCCAGGCCTGCCACGGGAAATACTGCTTTTTTGACTGTTTTCATCATATGCTCTGCTATCCGTACTTTGCAATTTAATAAAAGCTAGTCTCCATATTTACCGTTCTCCGGTAAATACGGCAAATTTCGTATATGCAGGCCAAGCGCAATCTTCTAACTGGTTGGCCAGTGGATTGTCAGCCATCAAGACGGCTGTACATGCTCATCATTTTATGAAGCCGGCTGGCCAGGTCCTCTTCCACCATGGTCCAGTCGAAGCGCCATTCCCAGTTCCCCTCGGTGGTACCCGGCAGGTTCATCCGGTGTCGTTCACCGAGACTGAGCAGGTCCTGCATCGGAATCACGGCCAGGTTCGACCTGGAAGTCAGTGCCGCCCTGATCATCGGCCAAGGCATGGCCTCCCACGAGAAGCCCAGAAACTCATCCACGTACTGGCGCATTTCAGCGTCCAGGCTGTTATACCACCCCAGGGTCGTATCGTTGTCATGGGTGCCGGTATAGACCACGGAATTGGTCTCGTGTCGAAACGGGAGATAAGGGTTGTCAGCGTCGCCTGAGAAGGCAAACTGCAGGATCTTCATGCCGGGCAGCCCGAATTTTTTACGAAGGGCATCGACCTCCGGGGTGATGATTCCCAGGTCCTCCGCCACCAGGGGCAGTGGATCGTAAATCTCGTGCAGTTTCTCGAACAGTTCGTCACCTGGTGCCTTTACCCACTGGCCATTGATCGCATACTCCTCATGAGCAGGAATCTCCCAGTAGGCCTCGAATCCCCTGAAGTGATCGATGCGAACATCATCGAACAATTGCAGCTGGGTCTTCATGCGGCTGATCCAGAACGCGTAGCCGTCCCGGCTCATGCTGTCCCAGTTGTAGAGGGGGTTGCCCCAGCGCTGGCCCGTCTCAGAGAAGTAATCGGGCGGAACGCCTGCAACCACCGTTGGATGCCCGGTCTCATCCAAGAGGAACATGTCGCGGTGAGCCCACACCTCAGCACTGTCGTGAGCAATGAAGATGGGCATGTCGCCGAACAGCTTGATTCCCTTTTCGTTGGCATGGGCCTTCACTGCAAACCATTGGCTGAAGAAGGCGTACTGCTCGAAGCGGGTGTAGTCGATGCGCTTGGCATACTGCTGCCTCCCCTTCTCCAGGGCCTCGGGTTGCCTGTCCCGCAGCTCTGCCGGCCAGTCCCACCAGCAGGCGAAATCGAATGCCTCGTGCAGGGCGCGGTAGAGGGCGTAGTCTTCCAGCCAGCAATTCTGGTCTTCCACAAACTGCGTATAGGCCGCCCGTTGTGCTTCGTCCGCGTTTGCCTCGAAGCCTGCCCAGGCCAGTTCCAGGGCGTGCTGCTTAGCCTGGCCCGAGAGTTCCGGCTGCTCTAAAAGCGATGGATTCAGCCAACCCGCTTCAACCAGCGGCTCGACGGCAATCAGACGAGGATTCCCCGCATGCATGGAACTCGACTGGTAGGGGGAGCCGTCGGCCTGGGTAGGCCCGATGGGCAGCATCTGCCAGACCGTGAATCCGCTGGCCTGTATGAAATCTATAAAGCTGAAGGCCTCCGGCCCCAGGTCACCGATGACACCCCGCCCGGGAAGAGAGGTGATATGAAGAAGCACTCCGGCACTTCGTTGCTGCAAACTGGAGGCATATGCGTCTGATGTCATTCCCTGTTTCCTATCCTTCAAATCAGACGTTCTGTCTCATAACGCCACCAAGTGATGGATCACCACTACCTTTTGCAAACACGTGTTGCAGATATTCCGGCGGCTCTTCACCCAAGAGCTCATAGAGAAAGGTCAGCTGTTTACGAAACAAGCTTTCGAAGTCACTGACGGTATCCCCGGGATTGTAATCACCGAACCACCAGAACCAGTCGGAGCCCTCACAGGTTGCCATCTGGATCTCGGCCTGCTCCCGCTGTTTTTCATTCAGCCGATCGCTCTCCATCACCCGGTCGAATGCCCTTTTGGCATCCACCAGCATCTCCCAGCCGCGGTTTTTGTCGGGATCTCCGATCCAGGTGGAGAAGGTGCCGTAGACCCAGCTTCCGGCAACCACCTTGTCCAGCCTGTCAGACTGCTTCCCGCGCTTGGAGAGATAGTTGTTGAATGTGGTCAGTGCCAGGCGCGGATGCTCTGCCAACGCTTTATAGAGCGCCGTAAGGAAAAAGCAGCCGTTACGGGGGTAGTGTTCCCAGGCGTTCTCGCCATCCATGATGATGGAGACGATACGATCGCTCTTGCCTTCGGTGGCATCGGCAATGTTCTCCAGGTGCTGGATCAGGTTGCCCACCGCATCATCGGCGTGCCAGTCGGCATAGGTGAAGCCGATCAGGTCGGAGAGACCATCGTCGCGGAAGAAACAGTTGATCCCGTTATCCGTGGACCAATAGGGCTTGTGCAGCCAGTTGGGCTCCAGGTCACCGCCCTTGCTCGCGACCAGGCTGTTGTGCAGCACCTGCTGCCCGGTAGCGGCCCAGCGGAAGCCCTCCTCGTCCAGCAGTTCCAGGGTACGTTCGCTGACTGCACCCTCCGAGGGCCAGCAGCCCACGGGTTCGAAACCGAAGTGCTTGCGGAAAACCTCGATGCCCTTGCGAATGTGCCAACGCGCCCGCTCTTCACCGCTCGGGTATGCTTCAACGTTGGGCAGCTCGGCATCGGGCATTGCCTCGCGGGTTGAATTGATATCCAGCAGCAGGGGAACGATGGGGTGAGCATAGGGGGTAACCGAGAGTTCCACCCTGCCCTGCTGCGCCAACCTGCGATAGCGCGGAATGATGCCCCTGAGCAGATCGAGGATGGCCTGGACCAGAACACGACGGTCATCGCAACTGTAACCGTGACGCTTCTTCTCGAGGGACTTCACCCGCAGATCGTTGATCCGGGCATGCTCACCCATCCAGGCCAGGTGGTACCAGACCAGCAGATCCACCAGGTACTGGTCGTTGAGGTACATTGAGTTTTCTCTGTGCCCGTCGATCCAGCCGGCGATATCCACCAGTCGATGAAAAGTACGGAAGCGGTGGATCAGCTGCTTTTCGTTTGCCTTGCGACAGGCATGTATGAGGTCGCGGCGGGCAGCCTGGTCCATGGGCAGACCAGGGCCTGCAAGTGCGGCCAGAAGGGGATCCTTGATCAGCAGCCCTTTCTCCAGCCAATCGCTGATCTGCTGGACATAGTCATCGATCTGTTCCAGCAGTACCGGGGCGAAGTTCACCACGGCCCGCGCATCCGAATTGTTCTCCAGGTGCGCCACCATGTCGACGTAGTCCTTTATACCGTGCAAGTAAACCCAGGGCAGTTGGAAATCACTGTGATCGGCCCCCCGGTAATCGGGCTGGTGCATGTGCCAGCACAGCACCACCTTGAGACGACTCTTAACGGACATAGTGCAACACATGGCCCAACATCTCCGGGGTCACCAGCACAACGCCGCCTTTCGACAGATGGAAACGCTTGGCATCTGCCTCGGGATCTTCGCCGATAACGGTACCCTCGGGGATTTCACAGCCCCGGTCGATCACTGCCTTGGTGATACGGCAGTTACGACCAATATCCACCCCGGGCAGAATGACAGAGTCATTCACTTCGGTGTAAGAGTTGACCCGCACATTGGAAAAAAGAAGGGAGTTTCTCACCACGGCTCCTGAAATGATGCAACCACCGGAAACCATGGAGTCCACAGCCATGCCGCGCCGGTCATCGTCATCGAAGATGAACTTCGCCGGGGGCAGCTGCTCCTGGTAGGTCCAGATCGGCCAGCTTTCATCATACAAATTGAGTTCCGGGGTCACGCCGATCAGCTCCAGGTTGGCGGCCCAGAAGGCATCCACCGTACCCACGTCCCGCCAGTAGGCCTGTTTGCCGCTCTTGGGATCCTGGAACGCGTAGGCCATGACCCGGTACCGGTACCTGTCGATCACGTCCGGAATAATATCCTTGCCGAAGTCATGGCTCGAATTCGGGGTATCCGCATCCTTGATCAACTGTTCGAACAGGAAGGCGGTATTGAAAACATAGATTCCCATGGAAGCCAGGGCGGCATTCTCGTTGCCAGGCATCGGCTGGGGGTTCTCCGGTTTCTCGGCAAATTCGACAACCATGCCCTCGTCGTCAACCGACATCACGCCAAACTCCTTGGCCTTGTCCAGGTCGACCTCGATACAACCTACCGTCATATCGGCGCCACTCTCTACGTGGTGAGCGATCATGGTGCCGTAGTCCATTCTGTAGATATGATCCCCCGCCAGCACCAGGACATAGTCAGACTGATGATTACGGATGATATCCTGGTTCTGGTAGACCGCATCGGCTGTACCGGTATACCAGGTACTCTCGATGCGCTGCTGTGCGGGCAGTATCTCAACGAATTCACCAAACTCACCCCGCAGGAAGCTCCAGCCCCGCTGCAGGTGCAGGATCAAGGTGTGGGCCTTGTACTGGGTCAGTACCCCAACCTGGCGAATACCGGAGTTGATGCAGTTCGAGAGGGGAAAATCGATGATTCTGAATTTACCTCCGAAGGGTACGGCAGGTTTGGAACGCCACTTTGTAAGGTGCTTCAACCGGGACCCTCGCCCTCCCGCGAGAATCAACGCCAATGTCTTCTTGGTTAAACGGCTGACAAACCTGGGGTCTTGACCTGCACTCATGGACACTCCTTCAATACAACTGTCATCAACTCATCACTGAGCGTGTATGATGATATGCTAACATGCATATACGGTAATGCGGGATATTTGATCACAGTATAAATATCCTTTCTTACAGAACGCTGAAGGCAGTATGGATAGCTCAAAACTCGAAGAACCTCTCAAGCGCTTGGCGGATGCTAGGCACCACGATCCCTTTGAAGTCCTTGGCAGACATGTTCATGGCGACCACGCCATGATTCGCGCCTATCTGCCCCAGGCCCAGCAGGCCAGGATCGTCGGCCCCAATCTCCCGCTGGAGAGGATACCGGGCACTGATTTTTTCGAGTGGTTCGGCACACCTGACCAGGTTCCGGAGCGTTACCAGATTGCCTGGACAGACAACTATGGCCATGGATCGGCAAGATACGATCCCTACTGCTTTCCGCCCCAGCTGGACGAGTTCGATGTCCACCTCTTCGGCGAGGGACGACACTGGCACGCTTACCGGTTTCTCGGTGCTCATCAGCACAGCGTCGATGGTATCGAGGGTGTGCTCTTCGGAGTCTGGGCGCCAAATGCCGACAGGATCAGCGTGGTGGGGGATTTCAACGGCTGGGACGGGCGTGTTCACCCGATGCGCT
The DNA here is from genome assembly GCF_002020805.1 of Solemya velesiana gill symbiont. Lineage (GTDB taxonomy): Bacteria > Pseudomonadota > Gammaproteobacteria > Chromatiales > Chromatiaceae > Sedimenticola_A. The sequence goes on from NZ_MPRJ01000035.1 coordinate 9,987, forward strand.
CCCGTGGCGGCTCCGGGGTTTGGGAACTGTTCATACCCGGCATCGAGGCCGGGAGTTTCTACCGCTTCGAGATCCGCACCCGCAGCGGCGATGTGCTGATCAAAAACGACCCCTACGGCAACCAGTTCCAGATGCGGCCCGAGAATGCCGGCATCATCACTGCCCAGACCCAGCATCAATGGGGAGACGGACAGTGGATGGAGCGACGTGCCAATGCCGACTGGCAGCAGGAGCCCATGTCAATCTACGAGGTGCATCTCGGCTCCTGGCAGCGGGAAGAGAACGGCAATTTCCTCAACTACCGTGAGTTGGCCCATCGTCTTGGCGGCTACATAAAGGAACTGGGTTTCACCCACGTCGAGCTTCTGCCGATCACCGAGCACCCCTTCGATGGCTCCTGGGGTTACCAAACCACCGGCTACTACGCCCCCACCAGCCGCTTCGGCACACCGGATGATTTCCGCTATTTCGTGGACTACCTGCACCAGCAGGGCATTGGCGTGATACTGGACTGGGTTCCCGCACATTTCCCCAAGGATGATCACGCCCTCAGCCAGTTCGACGGCACCGCGCTCTACGAGCACGCGGACCCGAGGCGCGGCGAACACCGCGACTGGGGCACCCTGATCTTCAACTATGGTCGTGCCGAGGTTCAGAACTTCCTGCTGGCCAGCGCCGTTTACTGGCTCGAGGAGTTCCATCTCGACGGCCTGCGGGTAGACGCAGTAGCGTCCATGCTTTACCTGGATTACTCCCGGGAACCCGGCGACTGGATCCCCAACGAGCATGGCGGCCGGGAGAATCTCGAGGCCGTGGATTTCCTACGCCACCTCAACGAGGTAACCCACGAGCAGTTCCCGGGCACCCTGATGATGGCCGAAGAGTCCACCGCCTGGCCCCAGGTATCCCGCCCCACATGGCTGGGCGGCCTGGGTTTCAGCATGAAGTGGAACATGGGTTGGATGCACGACACCCTGGCCTACATGGAGAAGGACCCGATTCACCGCCATTACCACCACGACCAGCTCACTTTCGGCCTGATCTACGCCTTTACCGAGAACTTCGTGCTGCCCTTCTCCCACGACGAGGTTGTGCACGGCAAAGGCTCCCTGCTGGACAAAATGTCAGGGGATGACTGGCAGCGTTTCGGTTCCCTGCGCCTGCTTTACAGCTACATGCTCACCTACCCCGGCAAGAAACTGTTGTTCATGGGCAGCGAATTCGCCCAGGGCCGGGAGTGGAATGAGAATGACCAGCTGGACTGGTACTTGATAGATCGCCCCCAGCACCATGGGATGCGCGCCCTGGTCAGCGAGTTGAATCGTCTCTATCGCAAGACACCTGCACTGCACGAGATAGAGTTCACCGGCGAGGGTTTCGAGTGGATCGACTGTCACGATGCCAGCCAATCTACACTGAGCTATCAGCGAAAGGCGAAGGACGGCAGTTTTGTGGTGGTCATCCTGAACTTCACACCGATTCCCCGCGAGAATTACCGTATCGGTGTGCCTGCCGAGGGCCGCTATCGGGAGATCTTCAATTCTGACTCCAGCTACTACGGCGGCAGCAACATGGGTAATGCCGGGGCCGTGGAGAGTGAGCCTACCTCGTGGATGGGCCTGCCCCAATCCATTCAGCTCACACTGCCTCCGCTTGGCGCGCTGGTCCTGCAAAGAGATTAGCGATTTGACGGGTTTGGCTATCGTCCACCCACCCTAAACCGCTGTCATGACGCGAGCAAAAGCCGCCATCAGGCGGCTTTTGCTTTTAAGAATAATCGATTATTACTTATCAGTTGATGTATCTACAGGTACCTGGGCAATGGCATAGGGCGTGTAGAGCCTGTTGAGCGGGTTGGCATTGTAGTAGCTGTAGTACGGGTAGTAGCCATAGTGATAGGGGTGGTAGCCATACCAGGGGTTATAGAGACTCCGTCCCCATCCGCCGCCACCGAATCCAAACGAGAATCCGATGCCTCCCCATCCATCTCCGAAGCCCCACCAGGCGCCGGCGTTGGATGCGGGCAGAGCGACCAGTCCCGCAACGGTAAGTGCAGTGAGCAGTTTGCGCGCAGTTCTCATGAGACACCTCCTGTCAAAAAACGACGCTGTCTCCGGTGTACACTTATAACGCTAGTCTGCTTTTACCGATTTGATCTTGAGGCAGATCAATTTCATTAGGTTTTTCTAATATTCTTTGCTTATAACTTACGCGGTTTTTCTTATTTCGCGTTGCAACAAGACAAACCCAGCGTTCCGGTTTACACCTCGCTACGGGCTGGCCTCAGAGGGTCAGCGCCAATTGTGCCAACGAGTTCTCGCAGGTACTCGTCGCGGCGAATCCTCTCCAGTCTCGCTTCTGTCTGCTCCAGGTGCTCCCTGATCTTCATCTGCTCGGCCTCATCGGCATAGGCAGGTTTCTCAAGAAATGCATTGAGGTAACCGATATTGCGCTCGCAGCGAGAGATCTCTCTCGCCTGCCTGATCTACAGCCGCTCGCGATACCAGTCGGAGTTGAGGAGATAGTCGCGGGTGAACATGGCACGGATCTTCGGGTCGTGGACATCCATCCCCTCGTACTCCCCGGTCGCCATGATATGCAGCAGAGCCTTGAGGGGTGGACAGGCATCCTCCACGCTGCCGTCATCAAGGTACTGCTGAGCCACCCGCTGCTGGGCTTCAACAATGTTGTTTACACCATCGGCGAATACGGCCAGATCCTGCAGTTCGGGCTTCAGGACATCCTTGGTGAAAACGGCATTGGGGTTGTCGAAAATCTTACCCAGAAAACTGTGAACGAAACGGTAGGTAATGCGGTATCCCAGGCGGCTCGCAAGCACCCTTTCGCCGTCGAAATCGAAATCCTCCACCGGCTCGAGGTAGCCGTTCTCGATCATGTAGTTGGCATCCCGTTGCTCCTTGCTGAGGCGTGCCCAGACTTCGGGTACCAGCAGCGAGATGTCGTGATCGACCCGTACGTTGGGCCCGATAAAACCGGCGGAACTGGAGAAACCCGGGTGACCGGTGAGAATGTAGGAGACCAGGGCATTGTTCAGGTCGGCAGTGGTCCGCAACGAGTTGAAAGGCCCCTTGGTCAGCGCACCTTCACTGCCTGCACCCGTGGTGGAGGGTGACTTGCCGGTGAGGCTGCAGACGAAATCCATGAACAGTTCCGGCAGCTCCTGGTAGTGAATCGGGTTGTAGACCGCGAGGGGCCTGATACCCGGTTCAGGGGGATTGTTTCTGCGTCCGGTCAGCACCGCATCCACCGGATGACATAGCGTTTTGTCCAGCGGCAGCTTGCGGTGGAAACGGGCATCGATCTCCGAAACGTAGGCCTGCACCGGGTTGGACAGATCGAGCCGGGTCTGCAGGTAACGGGGGTTCACGCTCGGCTTGCCATCGATCATTCGCGGATGAGCCGATGAGACCACCTATCCCTTCTGCTCATCATAGGCACCCTGTAGCAGATCGCGCATGGGATCGGTAAAGAGGGTGAAGTTGAGCACATCCTCCACCACGTTGTTCAGTTGTTCACCCTTCAGCGGTTCGTAGTTGGCCACGAAGTTGCCGTACTGGGCCATATCCTTTTCGGTCTGCTTGTCGAAGCCGGGGTGAATGGCGTCGTCCGGACGCTGGAACAGGCGGAATTCGCAGTTCTTCACCAGCTTGACGCTGTGCTCCTTGCTCATGCCACCGGGACAACCGTCGACGCAGTTTGCGGGCACCACCACCGAGGTTCTGATGTCATCCTCCATCTGCACCTTGTCAGCGGCAATAAAGTCCTGGCGCACCTTGAACAGGCGCCACTTGGCATCCTCGTCAAAACCCATGCGGAGATAGGAGGCGATGATGCCACGATCAAACATCTTCAGTTCGTGACCCGCAGCACCGTCTATTTCGTCCACGGTAATGTACTTGCGCCAATCCTCACCCCAGGAAGGGCGGTAGAATCGCTTGATCACGAAGACGAGGGCTAGAATTCTTGGCGGTATGGTATCCATACCAGTCATTGTACGCGTGCGTATAGCTGGGTGACGGTGTCAGCAGCTTGATCACCGAACCCAGGCTGCGCTCTGTACTCAGGGGCTTACGGGTAGGATCCCGGTCGTCTCCTTCATAGCCCGGCTTGAAGCGGTCAGTGTAGTCGCGGTCGAAGATCTCCTGCACAAGATCCAGGTCCTCCTGCAGATCATCCACGAACAGCGGGCCGTAGATCACCGCATCGTTGATGGACTTCGAGATCTCCGATTTGCCACCGCCGGAAACGGTGCTGGGTTTATGGCAAAAGGTACCCACCAGGCGCCAGGAGTTGACGTGAGGATGCTTCTGCATCTCCACCTTGTAGCCATTGGGCTGAACGTAGATTTTGCCGGGCTGCAAACGGATGCGGCAGGTCTTGCCGTCGCGTTCCCAGGTAATGCTCTGCTCCTCAAGATCCATGCGCAGATCCTGGGAAACGTAGATCACTTCCGGATGCAGCTTGTCGATGCCGTGCCCTTCAGGCTGCAGTTCCATGAGATCGCCATAGCGTTCCACCACTTCCTGAAAACTGTAGCCCGGCTCCCTGGTGGCAGAGTCAACACCGAATTCGATACCGTGGTTACGCCGAAGAAATGCCAACGCGCCTCCGGAGTGCTCCTCCTCCGCAAGGCCAAACAGGTTGACTGAGAAACCAATCTGGGTCTTTACCTCTTTCTTGCAGCAGCCGTAATAGTTGTCAGCGATGAGGGTGACGATAACACCGCTCTCATCGCGGGCAGTTAACTTGAAGGCCTGACCGTCATTGTAGCGCTCAGCCTCGTCCTTCCAGCACATCCCCTCTTTGCGCTGGCGTTCATTGGCATCATCCCAGTGGGGTAACCCGATCTCCTTCTTGGTCAGGCGCGTGAGGTGGGGAGCAAGAATGACGCAGCCGGTAGTACCGGTCCAGTGCTCCACGTCGAGGCCGGCATCGAACTCGGGCAGGTAGGGATTACCGCCGTTTCCGAAAATGCTCTCGATAAAATCAAGATTGCTGACCAGGTTACCGGGAGCGAAGAAGCGGATCTCCATACTCTTCTCCCCCTCCTGGCCCGGGACTTCGGGACAGACTGTCGGACGCAACAACAGGGATACGAACATCTCCGCCTGTTGCTCCTGCGCCGAAGTAAAGGGCAGCCGTAACAACTCCCGGGGAGGATTCACGGCTTCCTTCAGCATCAAGGCAAAGCTATCACGCGGCACGGCCTTCTTGTCACCTGCAATGGGCAGTCCCCCCTCGGCCACGTGGAACGAACCCTTGGCGGTACGCCGGTCACTGGCGGGGTTGTGCAAAACGCCCTGCTTGATGCGATAGCTCTCGACAATATCAGAATGGAACTCGTCCTCGCCCAGGGGAAGAGAAAGTTCCCTTCCCACACCATGGCGGTGGAGTACAAAGGTCGTTGCCGGCAGGCGAGGTATTTCGATATCTGAAAGGCCTTCGAAATAACGCACCAGAAAGTCCTGGATACGTTGATCCGCGGGACAGAGATAGTCCGTCAACAGGCGATTTCTCTCCCGGTAGCTTTTCAGCAGATCATGTGCAGTAGTGAGAAACTTTTCATGTTCGCCGGCCACCGTGGGCCGGCCTGATGATGCGAGTTTCAGGTTGATGTAGAGCTGCAATTTCTTGCGCTCTTCTTCCTGGTCACCGGGTACTGTTTTCATCCCGAGGGAGCGTTCGAAGTCCATGACTTCTCCTTACCTGTGCATAGAGAGTGCAAACTCCGGCACAATGCCGAATATTCGCTGATCAGGTGTCTCTGTTTATTTTTTAATAACTTATCGCCGTGATAACCAACGACAGTGAGACACGCTTTTTTAATAATTAAGTGGAAAATCCTGCCCCATGGCTGGGTGGGATTCAAATCAAGTGAAAGTAATGAGGATATAAAGACAAGCTCTGCTTCAATGCACCAAAAAAGTGCCTTCAGGTTTCAAATCCCTGTTTACCTGAATGGCGCTCAAATTCAGCTATAACCTGCGCACCAAAAAGCAGAATCAATGATGCTGCCTCAAAACTGAGCAGAGCAACGATAGCCGTGGCAAAGGAGCCGTAGACAAGATTCACCTGCGACAGCGTCGAGAAATACCATACCAGTACATGTCGCGTGATCTCCCAGAGCACGCCCGCTACCAATCCGCCAATGAGAGCATGACGCTAGGTAATCGTGCCTACCGGCATGACCAGGTAGAGCGACGACAGCAGCACCAGGCCGAAGAACCCCAAGGCATAGAGCAGAACACCCGATGTCCCCGTAAGGTGAACACCGAACCCGAACAGCTCGACATACTGCCTGTCTAGTGCCTATAGCGCGCCACTGATAAATGTCACTAAAAGAATGCCCATGCCTACCAGAAGGATGAAGAGAAACGGAATCATCGCAGAGACCAGAAAATGGCGATGATGTACGGCCACACGGTGGTAGAAAATTACAGACATGGCATTTTCAAGAACCGTAAAGGCCAGTGTAGAGAAAAAAATCAATACCATGATTCCCACCCAGCCGATGATGCCGCGATTATCCAGAAATGCGGAAACCTGCACTGTTATGGTGTCCGCCTCTGACGGCACAATAAGATCCAGGTGGGTTCGAACTGCGGAAAGCAGCGCCTCCTCTTCCATGAAGTGGGACAATCCCACCAACAGAAGGGCAAAAAGTGGAACGATCGATAACAGTGCGTGATAGGCAACGGCACCGGACAGCAGAAACCCCTGGTTTCGCCGAAATGCAGCCAACACGCGAATGGAAAAGCGACCAAGACCCACTAGCGGATCAAGCATCTTTATCTTGTCACCAGACATATTTCCTGCCGATTCATATGCCTCTAAAGAAAACGATTCCCCTTATCTGTCTTTATTTTAGTCTCTGGATTAAAACTCGGTCGCAAATCACTGGAAATCTCTGTTATTCTCTGTTCATAAACCTAAATATATGAAGGTGCTGAACCGTTAAGTTGGGTGGATTTTTTTCACTGAAGAGCCGGTTTCTCGAGAGAATGCCCATGGATGCCATCAAGTACCCGTTAGACGCTTTTCTTAATCGCCTGATCATCAGTGCCATGTTGCTGGTACTGGGTACATCCACCACTTTCGCCGATTCAGCTTCCCTGGATCAACTCTCCGACCTCGTCAAGAATCACCAGGACACAGAGGCATATCAGCTAGCATCGGAACTGCGTGATGAATATGAAGGGGAACCCAAGTTCGACTTCTGGTATGGCGTTGCCTCCATCAACGCCGGCAAGATCAGCGAAGGCATTTTTACCCTTGAGCGCCTGCACCGGCTCTATCCCCGGGACGATGCTGTACGCATGCAACTCGGGCGCGCCTACTACCTCCTCGAGGAAGACGAACGCGCCCGCCATGAGTTCAAACAGGTCCTGAAACACGATCCGTCTGAATCAGTGCGACAAACTGCAGAACAGTTTCTAAAAGCCATCGATAATCGTGAAGGCCGTTATAGAGACAGTGGCCAGGCATGGATTCAGGGCGGGATTGGTTACGACAGCAACATCAACTCCGGGCCATCCTCGTCTGACCTGCCTTTCTGGTTTCCATCCTCCAGCGCGGAACAGTCAGACATTTTTGCATCTCTGGGTGTGGGCGGCAGTTACAGTCATCCGTTAAGCCCCACCTCTCAATTCAAGATAGGCGGCCACCTGAAGCACAGGGCCTATGAAGATGGCGACTTCGATAACACGGAAGGTTATCTACGCGCCGAGCTGGAGTTACGCAGTAATTCCCGTCTCTGGGATATATTCCTCAAGGGACAGAAGTTTTACGTGGACGGCGATGAAAACCGTGAACTGCTGGGAGGCGGCCTGGAGTGGCGCAATGAGCTAAGCAAGTCAACGGAAATTAATGCCTTTGTTCAGTTCGCAGATCTGAAATATCCCAGTTATACCGATAGAGATGCAGATCAGACTTCTTTCGGCATCGGCTTCGAACACGACTTCTCAGGACGCTGGTCGCCGCGCTTGTTCGCTACACTCTATATTGCAGAGGAAGATGCTGATAACATTCTTGCAGAAGATGTTGCAGAACGCGACATAACCGGTTTTCGTGCCGGTCTCCAGTTGGCAGTATCTTCGCGTTTGAATCTCTACGGCATACTTTCTGCAGAAACCAGCCGTTATGGCGATGAGCTCTTTCCATACGGTGTTCGCCGTGATGACAGTTATTACTCCCTGCAACTCGGAGGCAGCTGGTATATCGATGAAAACTGGAGTATCCAGGCGGAACTCAGGCCATCATGGAATGATTCGAATATCGATGAAAAAGAGTTCGAGAGAACCGAAGCAAGCATGCAGGTTCGCTACGACTTCAGGTAGGAGACGACAGGATGCTACATGCTAACCCGCTCGGAACAATCATTGCCGTAGGCAAAGCAGTAATCGGTGCATCGGCGATCATCGGATTGCTCTGGAGCCCGACAGCCTGGTCGGCCACAGAGAAAATTGGCCGGGTACTGACCAGCATGGGAGACTTTACCGCGGTACAACAGAATAGCAACGTGCGAAAGCTCAAGCGCCGTTCTCCCGTTTATCAGCAGGACACCCTGACGACGGGAGAAAAGTCCTACGGGCAGGTGCGCTTCAGTGACGGCAGTCTGTTTGAGCTCCAGGCTAACAGTCGATTCGTGGTTGAGGAGTTTCGTTTCGATAAAAACAAACCTGGAGAGGATTCCGCCGCCTTCAACCTGATCAAAGGCGCCATGCGCAGTGTCACAGGCGCTATCGCCAAAGAGAATTACAAGGTAAAAACCGCCGTCGCCACCATTGGCCTGAGAGGCACCCACTGGGGACTGCGACTGTGCGAAAACGGTGAATGCAAGGACAAGGACAAGGACGGCAATCCCCTTCCGGATGGCCTTTATGGCGGTGTCATCGACGGCGCGGTAATCGTCAAGACCAATGCGGGTGATGTCGTTTTCGAGGCCGGCATGTTTTTCCATGTGTCAGGCCCGAACGCGCTACCTGAACTCCTTCCTGGCCCTCCAGGCATCATCTTTGGGGGCAGAACAACGGATACTGGAACCGAGGGCAGTGAATTCGGCTTTTACAGCGATGCCCCGCTCCCGGAGATACCCTGGGAGGGACCTGGCGTGGAACCCGATTATCGTTCTACTGACCAAGAAAGGGGTTACTTTATGGATGAATTCCTGATGGATGATCTCAGGTAAAGCCTAATCCATAAGTCTCTTTGGTTCTTTGGATATAAACACTGGACCAGGCATTTGCTTTCAGCCTGATAATCAACTGCACAACCAGCCTGGGCAGATCCAGCTCAATGAATCAGATAGAGGGCATGCAGTCCCTCATACCACGTATGTTGTTCTGAATATTCAATTGGTGCGCTTATTTCGATGTATGCACGAAGACACCATCCCACTCTTCCGGAAGATCATCCACTGATGTCTTGCTCATGCGATCAAGATATACTTGGTAGATCTTTTCATCGGGTTTGTCTGATGCAAGCGCTTTGAAAAGGGCCTTGGCGGTCGTCCAGTCACGTGAAAAATAACACTCCAGCGCTTTCTCATACCGCTGCAGCTCTTCCAATATCCCGGGTGTGGCTTCTGGCGGGCGGCAAACAGGCTCATAAAGCATCACTGCCTCCAGCTTTCCCTTCACCCGTACACGATCGATTTGCCGAAACAGAAACCCACCCTGTCCTTTTCGGCTATCTTCACCCACCATCACAGATGTACCGTAATACCGGGTCAATGCCTCGATACGCGAGCCAAGGTTCACAGCATCTCCCAACACCGTGTAGGCCTTCCGATAACTCGAACCCATATTGCCTACATTCATAACACCGGTATTCACTCCGATACCAACGTCAAACGACGGCAGACCTTCCGTTTCCAGTTTCGGTTTGAGCGCTCTTAACCCCTCCTGCATTGCAAGTGCAGTCTCGATGGCGTGATAGGCGTGATCATCATCTTTCAATGGCGCACCCCAAAACGCCATCACCATGTCACCAACGTACTTATCCACAGTCCCCTGCCAATTGAAGATGATCTCCGTCATAGCTGTCAGGTAGATATTCAGCAGGCGGGTAAGTTGTTGCGGAGTGAGCGTCTCGGAAATATTGGTAAAACTGCAGAGATCGGCAAACAGCACTGTCATCTCGCGCCGGTCACCCTCAAACCCGAAATCCTCCAGGCTGCGATCCATCCGTTCCACCAGGGATTGGGGCACATATTGTCCAAACATGTCCTTGAGGCGGTGTCGACCCAGGGTTTCTGTCACGAATCCCAAAAAGAGATTGAACACCATCAGCAGTGCAATCATCATGAGGGGCGTGGTTACGGCAACCAGCAGATGCTGTTCAGACCAGACCCAGAAATTGAACCAAGCCAACGCAGAAACAGACAACAGGCTGACAGCAAATATCCAAATCACGCTCAAGTAAGGCAATGCCACGGAAAGTACGATGCCCAACACCACGATGATGGAGAAATTGACACCCTCTGACCATTTGGGTGCGTAAGGATAGCTCAATCCTTTATTGATGTCACCATAATCGAGCATACCGGCGATGACATTGGCGTGAACCTCCACGCCGGGCAGGAATGGATGGACCGGTGTGCTTCGCAGGTCAAACAGGCCCTTGGCACTGGAACCAATGAGGGCAATCCTGTTTTGCAGCAATGCAGAATCAACCTCTCCATTGAGCACATCTGTTGCCGAGATATAGTTGTAGTTCTCGCCGGGGGAACGGTATGGGACAAGCACCCTGCCCTGCTCATCAGTTGGGATAGCCAGCGTACCCGGCAGAAGTATACGTTCGATGACGGGGGTCTCGTCAATCATCTCAGACTCAAGTGCAATCTTGTCCACCAGCAGGTAGACGCGCACCGCCTCCAGGGCCAGTGACGGATAAACCTTACCCTGGTTGCGCATAACCAGGTTATAACGCCGGATCTGCCCGTCCGGATCAGGAGCGACATTGAAAAAACCGGCAAATGCGGCGGCTTCTGTCAGCCGGGGAATATTGGCCGTATAACTCTCTAATTCAGCTAATTCGAGGCCATCAGCCTGCTCCGGTGCCTGTAACATCAGGGACTGTCCCAACTTGCCTTTCGCTGCAATGCCATCCCTGAAGAGATGCCCCAACACGATATCGTGTTCACCGAGGATTGAAGACAGCTTGAGATCACCGTCAAGGCTTGTTGCCATGCGCTCCAGTTCACTTACCAGTACAGGCGTTACCGGGGAGCCAGGATCGAGCTTGTCCCTCACGACGAGAGCAGGATTGAGTTCGGGTTCGGAAAATACCGCATCGATACTGGTAACCACCACCCCCTGTTGGTGCAATTGCTGCAGCAGTGCAGCGATTTTCTCCCTGGGCCAGGGCCAGCGACCCTCCCGACTCAAGGAGTGCTCATCGATATCGATAATAACCACGTGCGGATGAGGTGTACAATCACCGAATGGTATGAGTTCTAGACGCAGATCATAGGCAATAGTCTCAAGGCGGTCTCTTATGCTGCGAACCAGGGGATCATCCACCTGCAACCAAATGGTGCAGAAGGCAACGATGATTAAGCCACCGATTATTCCGATGAGCTTACGGCGTCTCGGAATAGACAAAATCATCTCATGCCCCTCTCTCTTCCTGTCTACTGGATGTCAAGTCAACGTGAATGTTTCCAACAATAAACTGAATCTCTTAAGCGGCGGTTTCAAGTAATAACTGCAATTCAATTACGCAGCAAGCAAATCCACTTGCCGCCCCATAAATAATTCATTCGGTGATCGATAGCCTCTTGTGGC
>NZ_MPRJ01000036.1 GCF_002020805.1 Solemya velesiana gill symbiont
CCACAAGAGGCTATCGATCACCGAATGAATTATTTATGGGGCGGCAAGTAGATTTGCTTGCTGCGTAATTGAATTGCAGTTATTACTTGAAACCGCCCTTGACAAATTAGACGAAATTTCTTCTTTATTTTTTCCCTATATGCGTTTTAATATTTAACTAGAGGTTAAGTTTTCAGACTCTCTTTCTTGGACGAAAACGAATACTCGACCTTGGGCTGTCTGCGGCCATGAACCATCACCCAAAAACCCGTGATGATTCAAATCAATGGGGGAACACCATCCTTAAAACACTATAAAGGCCGCACACAATTCTTCACAAGATGGACAAGTGAATAGGTTAATTATTATGAGCAGCTTGAATCCCCAAAACCTCGGGAGTCTTGGCCAGCGCATGCGCCACAAACGACAGGAAAAGGGCTGGACCCAGGAGCAACTGGCAGTCCGCGCCGGCACCAACCAGGCCGTTATTCAAAAAATCGAAAACGGTAAGAGCCTGCGCCCACGTAAAATCGATCAGATTGCTGAAGTACTGGATGTCAATCCGGCATGGTTGATGTTCGGCGACGGGAAGGCCACCACACTGCCAGCCGATGCGACCAGCGTAGCCGAAGCCTGGCAGAATCTGCCAGAACCCCACAGATCCAGAATCCGACAGGAGATCATGGACCTGCAGCAGGGCTAAAACGAGGGCAGAGCGCGTAAATAGAAGGTCTTCAGATAGGCCGTTTCGGGAATGGCCGGATGAATGGGATGGTCCGGCGCCTGGGCCCCCTGCTCCAGGAGTTGAAGACTTCTGTCAGTATGCCTGGCAGCCTGCTGCACCGTTTGCAGCAGGCTGTCCCTCGACATGTGATGAGAGCATGACGAGGTGATCAGAATGCCATCCTTTGACAGCAGTTGCATCGCCAGCTGGTTGATGCGCCGATAGGCCAGGGTACCCTCTTTGAGATCCTTCCGGCGCTTGATGAACGCAGGCGGATCCACCAGCAGCACATCAAAGCGTTCCCGCTCTTCGCGCAGCTGCTTCATTACCTCGAAGGCGTCCCCCCTCTGGGTGCGCACCCTGTCAGACACACTGTTCAGGGCCGCATTGCTTTCCACCGCATCCAGGGCCGTGCGTGAAACGTCCACGCTCAGGACTTCACTGGCACCCCTTGCCCCGACATAGCTGCACACCTCGAGCACCCGTTTCCCATCCACGTAAGGGGCCATACGCTGTCGGTTGTAGGCCTGGTCGAAGAACCAGCCGGTCTTCTGCCCCTTGAGTGCCGGGACCCGAAACTGAAGACCATGCTCCTCCACCGCCAGCGCCTCACCGGGCTCCTCACCAACAGACTCCACGTAACGCTCAAGCCCTTCCATCTCACGAACCGAAGTATCGTTGCGGAAAATAACCGTTTTCGGATGCACCACCTTGTCCAGTGCCGCCAGTATCGCGTCTTTCATCTGCTCCATCCCCGCCGTGGTTACCTGCACCACGCAGACTTCACCGTATCGATCCACCACGAGTCCCGGGAGACCATCCCCCTCACCGAACACCAGCCGGTAAAAAGGGCGTTGATAGAGACGCTCCCGAAGGCTCAGTGCGATATTGAATCGATGCACCAGCAGTGACCCACTGAGAGGATGCTCCCGGTCACGGCTTACGAGACGACCACAAATCAGTGAGTGAGGATTCACATACCCCGAGCCGAGCCAACGGTTCTGCTGACTGAAGATCTCCACCGGCTGCCCAGGCTCCAATCCCTTGAGCGATGTCGCCTTGGTATCGATCTCGTTGCTGTAGATCCAGCAGTGGCCGGCTCTCAGGCGGCGATCCTGATCCTTTTTGAGCTTGAGGGGGGCGATAGTCATGACAGATGTACCTGGGACAAACAAAACGGTGTGAAGAGTATCAGATTTGACAACCGGCCACCCGGCAACTATATATATTATTCCGATATATATTGGATCGATATATGGACGTCAACAACCTGTGCCTCGGCGTGCTCTGCCTGGGGGACGCCTCCGGTTACGAAATCAAGAAGATGTGCGAGGAGTCTTTCAGCCATTTTCAGGCTGCAAGCTTCGGGTCCATCTATCCTGCCCTGGCCAAGCTCACCGACAGCGGACTAGTCACCTTCAGGGAGGAGACTCAGGAGAAGCGCCCCATCAAAAAGGTGTTCAGTATCACCCCCAAGGGCCGGGAACAGTTTCTTGAGACCCTGCGCAAAACAGAGCCCACGGAACAGTATCGCAGCGATTTCCTGGTCTTGATGATGTTTGCCCATCTGCAACCACCGAAACAACTGGAAAAAGCCATCGATATCCAGATGGCAAACATCCGGGGAGAGCTGGAGATTCTGCACAAGGTACTGGAGAGCTGTCACGAACTGACCGCCGGCATGCGCTTCACCATCGAGTACGGCATCGCAGCGAACCAGGCACTCCTGGAACTGATCGAAGCGCGCAAGGCACCTCTCCTGGAAGCGATCGTCAGGGAACAGTCACAATTCACACCCAAGGAGCAGCAATCATGAGACCTGTCATGCGGCTGCTGATGCCAATTATCATTACCGGACTGCTCATAAACAGCCAGGCAGTCACAGCTGAAGCCACGATCCATGCCAGCACGGCGCCGCTCAAGGAGCTGATGTTCTTTCCCCGGTTCTCGGCCCCGGCCACCACCGTGAGTCTGAACGACAGCCGGATCAGCGCGGAAACATCGGGCAGGATAGAGCAGATCAACGTCAAGGTGGGCGACGACGTGGAGGCGGGCACCCTGCTGGCCACACTGGATTGCAGCGACAACACCATTCGCCACAAACAAGCCGAGGCCGCCCTGGAGTCAGCCAAGGCCCGGCATGATCTGGCACGCAAGCAGATCCTGCGGACCAGGTCCCTGCGCAAGGAGCGCAACATCTCCGAAGAGCTCTACAACCGACCTGAACACCAGCAGGGCCGACCTGCAGGCCCAGACGGCTGCCCTTGAGAAGGCCCGCCTGGACGAGGCCCGTTGCAACATCCACGCACCCTTCAGCGGCCTGGTAATGAAACGCCATGCAGGTGAGGGGGAGTGGATCAATACCGGCCAACCGCTGCTGCAGCTTCTGGACAACAGGCGTCTCGAGGTCTCTGCCCAGGTGCCTGTTGACCAGGTCGAATCCCTCAAAAGCGCAGCCCGGATCAGCCTGGAGACAAACCATACCCACTACCCGCTGCAAATCCGGCTGGTTGTGCCTGCAGTGGAAGCCCGCGGGCGAAACCGCGAAGTCCGTTTCATCTTCCAGGATGTGGCTGCACTGCCGGGCAGCTGGGCCTGTTTCTGCTGCAACAGAACATGGCACGCTTCCACCCCCTGGAAGGCGCCCTGGAAGGACAGCCTGCAAGCGTGGACCTGCCACCGGACACCCTGCTCATCGTGGAAGGCCGGCAGAGTCTCAATGACAACCAGCCGGTCGAGGTAAGGCCCTAGGGCCTGTTAACCCCAAATGCTTGCAAGACTCTACCAGAACCACGTCCTCGCCAATCTCACCTTTGCGCTGGTGCTGGTGATCGGCTTCCTCTCCTATGGCCTCATGCCAAGGGAACAGGACCCCACCATCAACTTCAACTGGATCGACATCACCACCATCCTTCCCGGGGCATCCGCCGAAGATGTGGAGCGCCAGGTAACGGAAGTTCTGGAGCGGAAAATACGCCGGGTATCGGGCATCAAGTTCGTATCCAGCGTCAGCCGAGAAAGCATCTCCAGCGTACTGGTGCGCTTCGAGGATATCGATGAGCAGGTATTCAACAAGCGCATTGCGGACCTGAGACGGGAAGTCCAGAACGCAGAAGATGAACTGCCTGACGAAGCCACCAACCCCTTCGTCTTCGAGATCACCACCGCCAACGCCTTCCCCATCGCCACCCTGGCAGTTGTCGGCGAGGCGGCGGATGAGAACCTGAGGCGCTAGGCGGAGAGTGTCAAAAAGGACCTGGAACGCATAAAGGGAATGGACCGGATACTGGAGACCGCGCTGCCCAACCCCGAACTTCAGATCAACTTTCTGCCGGACCAGCTTGAGCAGGCCGGCATCAGCCCAAGCCAGCTTGCCGACACCATTGCCATAAACTTCCGTGATGTCGCTGCAGGCAGCGCCCAGGTGGATGATCAGAGCTGGTTGATACGCTTCATCGGCCGGGACAGCGATCCCCACTACCTGGCCTCCCTGCCTGTCACGGGCATCAACGGGAAGATACCCCTGGGCGATCTTGCAGAAGTGGTGCGGGGCCGGGAGAAGGCCGGCGCGGCGGTACGCTACAACGGCCGACCTGCGGTGATGCTGGCGAGCACCAAAAAGGCGAAGGCCAACACCCTAGAACTGGTGGAGCGCATCAACGACTACATTGCCGAAAGGAACCGGTTCAAGGAGAAGACCGGGGGTGGAACTGGTACTGATCGACGACCAGACCGAAATCACCCGCAGCGCCCTGAGCATCATGCAGAACAATGCCATGCTCGGCCTGGGCATGGTGCTGTTCGTCACCTGGCTGTTCCTGGGCAGCCGCATCGCACTGCTCACCTCCATTGGCATTCCCTTTATCCTGGCAGGCACCTTCTGGGTCCTGAGCGGCATGGGCCAGACCATCAATGTCAGTGTACTGCTCGGAGCGGTGATCAGCCTCGGCATGCTCATTGATGACGCCGTGGTGGTTGTCGAGTCGATCTACTACCGGCTGCAGCGGGGCATTGCCGCACTGCCCGCCATCCTTGAATCACTGAGAGAGGTGGTGGCGCCGGTCACCTCGGCAGTGCTCACCACCATGGCGGCATTCCTGCCACTGATGCTGCTGCCGGGAATTCTGGGGGACTACATGCTGATCATCCCCATGGTGGTCACCATCGCCCTGGCCATCAGTCTCATCGAGCCCTACTGGATGCTGCCGGCCCATGTACTCGGTGCAAAAATCAGTTTCGAGAACCCTTCGCGTATCCATAAATACCGTGTCAGGGTGCTGCACTGGATCCGCATCAAGTACACGGTATTGCTGGTGCGCGCCCTGCGCTGGCCCAAGACCATCCTGCTCTTCCTAACCCTCACCTTCGCCACTGCCCTGAGCGCTGCAATGGGCGGTGTCATCAAGCTCGACTTCTTCGCCACCGACCCCATCCGCCTCTTCTACGTCAACCTGGAGATGCCCGCCGGCACCCCACTGCAGGTCACCCTGGAAAAGACCCTGGAGGTGGAGAGAAAAGTGAAAGCCCAGATCCGCCCCGGCGAAGTACGCAACATCCTCAGCTACTCTGGACAGATGTTCACCGAGACCGCACCCTTCTTCGGTGATCACTACGGACAGATACTCGTCGCACTCAAACCACGCCAGGACAACCTGCGCAGCGTCGACGAGATGATCGACGGGATGCGCGCCTCTGTTATGGCCACATCCGGACCGAGCAAGCTCTCCTTCCTGCGCCTCTCCGGCGGCCCGCCCACCGCCAAGCCGATCCTGATCAAGGTACGGGGTGACGACACCGAAACCATACGCAGGGCAGCGGCAGACCTGAAGCAGATCATGGGACGCAACCCGGCGATCCGCGACATAACCGACGACGACAGCCAGGGACAGATGGCCCTGGTACTGCGCGTAAACCAGGACGCCGCAAGGCGTGCCGGCATCAACCCTTCCGAAATCGCCCACACCCTGCGCCTGCTGGTTGACGGGGAGATCGTCGGCCGCATGCAGGACCAGGGCGAAGAACTGGAGGTGCGGGTAAGAGCCAAACCCAGGGTACTGAGGGATATCAACGAGCTGGGCAACTACACACTCCCACTACAGGACGGCGGACGCATTCCCCTGAAAGAGCTGCTGAACATAGAGACAGGCCCCAGCCTCGGCAACATACGCCACTACAATTTCCGCCGCACCATCACCGTGGAGGCGAACCTGGACAAGACCCAGACCGACACCGTGGCAGCCAATGCGGAGATCGTCGAGGAATAGGAGAAGATCCGGGAACGCTACCCCAGCATCGATCTCGATTTCTCCGGTGAGTTGGATGACATCCAGGAGAGCATCGACGCCATCCTGGTACTGTTTCTGTTCGGCGTCGGCCTCATGTACATGATCCTGGGCACCCAGTTCAGGAGCTACTTCCAGCCACTCATGATCCTGGCCACCGTACCCATGGCCTTCACCGGCGTGGTGATGGGCCTGTTCATCACCAACAACCCACTGAGCCTTTTCACCATGTACGGGGTGGTCGCACTGGCCGACATCGCGGTGAATGCCGCCATCGTCCTGATCACCGCAGCCAACGAAAGGCTCAAGCAGGGGATGAGCGTACTGCATGCGACCATCTATGCCGCAAGGCGACGGGTGATTCCGATCCTCATCACCTCCATGACCACCATCGCCGGCCTCTTCTCCCTGGCTACCGGCCTGGGCGGATCGTCACTGATGTGGGGACCGGTGGCCACCGCCATCGTCTGGGGACTCGTAGTCTCGACGGTGCTCACACTGTTTGTGATACCACCGCTTTATCGCATCTCCATGGGCTCGCGCTGGGCGGTACGCAAACGCAAGGCACAGATCTAGGAAAGGCTTCAGCTGAGATTCGCGCTTATTCACAACATAGCCGTGTCTGCAATCACAACCACCCAGCCTTGAATATTCACACCTTCAGCGTCACACTCCAGGCCAATGTCATCCCAGCCACAACTACGTCTCCAGTTCATCGTTTTTGCACTGGTAGCTGCCTCCTTCACCAACATCTACATCACCCAGCCGGTATTACCGGTATTACAGAACGAGTTTGCCGCAGATGCGGTGACGGTGTCCTACAGCGTGGCTGCCGTGATACTGGGCATCGCACTGGCCAACATGCCTTTTGGCGCCCTGGTGGTAGCCCTGGCCGGGCTGTTATGTGCCATCACCGATAACCTCGGTCTGCTGATTGGCGCCCGCTTCGTGCAGGGGCTCTTCATTCCGGCGCTGACCACCTGCCTGGCCGCTTTCCTTGCCCGCACCCTGCCTTCGGAGAGGCTGAGCGTCGTCATGGGGTCCTATGTCTCGGCCACGGTGATAGGCGGCCTCGGCGGACGACTGCTCGGCGGCTGGATCCACCCACCACTGCACTGGCGCTACGCCTTCGTCTTTGCGGCCGTGTGGATACTGATCGCCGGCCTTATCGCCCTGCTTGCCCTGCCACGGGAAGAGCGACACCATGACCAGCAGAAGCAACAGCCAAGCTACTGGGAAATAATTAAGCGCTGGGACCCGCTGCGTATCTACCTGGTCTCCTGCGGCAGCTTTTTCGTCTTCTCCTCGGTATTCAACTACCTCCCCTTCAGATTGGAAGCACCACCCTCCAGCCTCGCAACCGAGTGGATCACCCTCCTATACCTCACCTACCTGATGGGGGTCTTCATAGGGCCTATGGCAGGCAAGCTGAGCAACCGTTTCGGCAGCGCCATCAGCATGATAAGCGGCACACTGGTTCTCGCCTTCTCCATGTCCCTCACCCTGCTCTCCTCCATTATTGCCATGGTCCTGGCACTACTTGGTGTCTGCGCCGGTTTCTTCGCGCTGCATGCAGCGGCAGTTGGAACGCTCAATCAACGTGTAACGAGCGGCCAGGGGCGTGCCAACGCACTCTATGTACTCCTCTACTACCTCGGAGGCTGGATCGGTATCACCGTCTGCGGATTGATCTATGAGCAGGCCGGCTGGAACGGTGCGGTTATGGTCTGCCTTGGAATGTTATTGATTCCACTGATGATCGGCATCACCGAACAACGATGCCCGAATCGCTGATCCATACACCCGTTGATCAAAATTAACGGTTATAATTATTCTTTTGCCCAGAAAAGCATAATTAAGGTCTGACCGAAGTGAAACTGAGCCTGGAAGAATTCCGAGCCTGGAAAAACAAGAGCATCACCCTGCTCGGCATGTCCGGCGTGGGCAAGACCCACCTGTCCGGCACCCTGCGCCGTTACAACTGGTTTCACTACTCCGGCGACTACAGGATCGGCACCCGTTACCTCGACGAAGAGATCATGGACCTGATCAAGCAGCAGGCCATGCAGGTACCTTTCCTGCGCGCACTCCTGCGCAAGGACTGGATCTATATTCGAAACAACATCAAGGTTGACGATCTCGGACCGGTGCTCTGCTACGTGGGCAAGCTGGGCAACCCGGAACTGGGCGGCGTACAGCTGGGTGATTTCAAACATCGCCAGGCCCTCTATCGCCAGGCGGAAATCGACGCCATGATCGATGTGCCGGAGTTCATCCGCAAGTCCCAGGAAATCTACGGTTACCAGCATTTTGTCAACGACGTTGGCGGTAGCCTGTGCGATATCGAATCCCCTAAGGTGATCGAGCTGCTGGACCGCCACTCCCTGCTGCTCTATATCCAGGCCCTGGACAGCAACGAAGAGGAGATGCTGATCAGCCGAGCGCAAGAGGACCCCAAGCCTCTCTATTTCCGACTGGCATTTCTCGAACAGCAGCTCCAGGCCTACCTCGTGGAAAACAACCTGCAGTATGCCGCAGAGATGGACCCGGACGACTTCACCCGCTGGATCTTCCCACGGCTGTTCCACTCCCGTGTGCCCAGCTACGAGGCGATCGTGAACCCCCGCGGTTATACCGTCACCTCGAAAGAGGTCGCTGAAGTGCGCGATGACAACGACTTTTTGGAATTGCTGGAGACGGCAATCTCACGCAAGCAATGGAACGGATAGGAGTGGCCTATGCCCCTGGTTGCCCATACTAACCTGCCAACCTTCGAACGTTTGCGCAAAGCCGGCCAGACGGTCCTGGGGACCGACCGCGCCATGCACCAGCACATCCGCGAACTCCACATTGGCCTGCTCAACATGATGCCCGATGCAGCACTGGAAGCGACTGAGCGGCAGTTCTTCCAACTGGTTGGCGAGAGCAACCCCATTGCCCAATTCTACGTCCACCCCTTCACCCTGGAGGAGTTGCCCCGGAACGAGAAAGCCCAGGCGCACATCGACAAGTACTACGAGACCTTCGACAAGGTGAAGGAGGAAGGTCTTGATGCGCTGATTATCACCGGCGCCAACGTCACCCATCCCGATCTCGCAGAGGAACCCTTCTGGGAGCCCCTGAGCCGGGTCATCAACTGGGCCATGGAGAATGTCACCTCCACTCTCTGCTCCTGCCTCACCACTCATGCGGTACTGCAGTTGGCATATGGACAGGAACGCCAGCCCCTGGGATTCAAGCGCTGGGGCGTATTTCCCCACTACGTGGTGGACCGCCACCATCCGCTGGTCAACGACGTCAACACCCACTTCGACGTCCCCCACTCCCGTTTCAACGAAATCTCTCGGGAGCAGTTCGAGGCCGCTGGCCTGCATGTCCTGGTGGAGAGCGAAGAGGGCGGGGTACACATGGCTACCAGCAAAGACCGCTTCCGTGTCATCTTCTTCCAGGGTCACCCGGAGTACGAGACCATCAGCCTGCTGAAGGAGTACAAGCGCGAGGTCATGCAGTTCGCCGCCGGCAACCGGCAAGACTATCCACCCTTCCCGGACAACTACCTCAGCCCGAGAGAGCAGGCCGTGCTGAACGAGTACCAGGAGCGTCTCAACAAGGCCCTGAGCCGAAAAAGCGAGCTACCCGTTTTCCCGGAAGAGCTGATCTGCGAGCGCCTGAACAACACCTGGCACGACACCGCAGAAGGTATCGTCGGCAACTGGATCGGCATGGTCTACCAGGTCACCCACAGCGACCGCAAGATCCCCTTCATGGAGGGTGTCGATCCTGATGATCCGCTGGGGCTGGGTTTTACAAAAGCGTAGTTGTGACAACTCGTCATTCCGGCGAATGCCGGAATCCAGGGAACCCAGAAAAGAGCAGACATGGACCGTCAGCCTTGCGTCTACATCTTGGCCAGTAAGCGGAACGACACCCTCTATACCGGCGTAACATCAAACTTGCTAAAGCGAGCCTGGGAACACAAGAACAATGTGGTTCAGGGTTTTACCAGCAGGTACGGTATCCACACTTTAGTGTGGTACGAAATCCACTCAACGATGGAATCTGCGATACAGCGGGAAAAAGCCATCAAGAATTGGAAAAGGGCCTGGAAGATAAAGGCCATTGAGGAGTCAAATCCTCGCAGGCTTGATTTATATGCAGGTTTAATCTGATACCAAAGGAATGGCGCACCTGGCTTCCGGCATTCGCCGGAATGACGACGTGATCAGCCTTGTCCTCAATACGGCTTCTTCTGCTCGCTGCGCTCCCACTCGGCAAACACCTCCAGCGCCTCCAGGCGCAGCATCTGCCGCATGGGCAGCCTTCGAACCTCGGGTGAACAGCCGAGTTCTTCACGGATAAACCGGTCGTCGAATCCCAGCTTGGCGGCATCCTCTTCCGAAGCCGCGTAGAAGATCTGCCGGATGTGGGCCCAGTAGGCGGCACTGAGACACATGGGGCAGGGCTCACAGCTGGTGTAGAGATCGCAACCATCCAGATGGAAATCCTGCAGCCGGTCGGCAGCATCACGTATCGCCATGATCTCAGCATGGGCCGTGGGATCGCACTGACCGATCACCTGGTTCCAGCCGCGCCCCACGATCTTTCCATCCTTGACCACCACGGCACCAAAGGGACCGCCGTCACCCTCGGCCACGCCCTTTCTGGCCAGAGCTATCGCCTCCTTCATGAACGCCTTATCCACGACCCTTTCCCTATATTTTGCGATTCCTGCAGATTTTCCGCCGTTGAAGCATCGGCAGTTTCTGTCATTATGCTTGGAGTTAAGTATAGAGCAAGGCCATGAGCATGAACCGGTTGGCAGAGAGCACAAGCCCCTATCTTCAGCAGCATGCGGACAATCCCGTCCATTGGCAGCTATGGGATGACGAGGCCCTGGAACTGGCCCGCCAGCAGGACAAGCCGATCCTGCTCTCCATCGGCTACTCGGCCTGCCACTGGTGCCACGTCATGGCCCATGAATCCTTCGAGGATGAGGAGACCGCGGCCTTGATGAACGAACTGTTCATCAACATCAAGGTGGACCGGGAGGAACGGCCCGACCTGGACAAGATCTACCTGTCAGCTCACCAACTGCTGACCCAGCGCCCCGGCGGCTGGCCGTTGACCGTGTTTCTCATGCCGGGCGACCAGGTTCCCTTTTTCGCCGGCACCTACTTTCCCAGGGAGAGTCGCTACGGCATGCCCCCCTTCAAGGATGTGCTAGCCAGCATCGCAAACGCCTACCGCGAACAGCGCCACGATATCGAGGGGCAGAACCGGGCCTTCATGGAGGCGATGTCCAGCCTCAACCCCCAGACCCCGGTTACCGACACAAACCTGGAAGCCGCCCCCCTGGAGAGTGCCCGCCAGCAGTTGGCGCGGAGTTTCGACGAGACCCATGGCGGTTTCGGCCAGGCCCCCAAGTTCCCACTGCCCACAAGCCTGCAGCGCATCCTGCGCCACTGGGCGGCAACCCGTATCAGCGGCCGTGATGACCCACGCGCCCTCTACGTAGCCGATTACAGCCTTACCCGCATGGCCCTTGGTGGCTTCAACGACCAGCTTGACGGCGGCTTCTACCGCTACTCGGTAGACGACCAGTGGATGATTCCCCACTTCGAGAAGATGCTCTACGACAACGGCCCCCTGCTTACCCTCTATACCGACCTCTGGCAGGCAACAGGTAAAGCCCTGTTCCAGGAGACGGCGATAAAAACAGCCGACTGGGTGATCCGGGAGATGCAATCCCCCGAGGGCGGCTACTACTCCACCCTGGATGCCGACAGCGAGGGAGAAGAGGGCCTTTTCTATCTCTGGTCTCCTGAAGAGGTGAAAGGACTCCTGGAGCGTGACGAGTACCAGCACCTGGCCGCCTACTATGGTCTCGACCGGGAAGCCAACTTCGAGGGTCGCTGGCACCTGCACAACTTCACCAGCATCGCCGAACTGAATCAGCGCCTGGACAGCAGCAGCGACCAGGCCCATGGACTTCTTAGCAGCGCCCGGGAAAAACTGTTCAAGGCGCGAGGGGACCGCATACGTCCCGGACGTGACGAAAAGATTCTCACGGCCTGGAACGCCCTGATGATCAAGGGCATGGCGCGGGCAGGCCGGGTACTGAACAAACCGGAATATACCGCTTCAGCTGACAGGGCCCTGGGTTTTATCCGAAGCAGCCTCTGGCATGAAGGCCGGCTACTGGCCACCCACAAGGATGGTAAATCCGCACTCCCCGCCTACCTTGACGATTACGCCTTCCTGATCGATGCACTACTGGAACTGCTACAGACACGCTGGAACCGTAGCGATCTCGATTTCGCCCTGGAGCTGACCGAGGTACTGCTGACACATTTCCAGGACGGTGAGTGTGGCGGGTTCTACTTTACCGCCGACGATCACGAAGCGCTGATTCACCGACCCAAACCCCTGGGAGACGATGCCATCCCCTCGGGTAACGGCATCGCCGCACATGCGCTCAATCGCCTGGGACACCTGCTGGGCGAGCCCCGGTATCTCGAGACGGCAGAGGGAACCCTGAAGGCCGCCTGGGACCACCTCAGCCAGGTTCCCCACGCTCACTGCGCCCTGCTGGAGGCACTGGAAGAGCAGCTGCACCCACCGGAGATCATTATCATCCGGGGCAGTGGTGCAGATCTTGAGCAATGGTCAGTGCGCGCCGCCCAACAGCTCGCCCCAAGACGCCTGGCGCTCTCCATCCCCACACCGGAGACTGACCTCCCGACCCTGCTGGACAAGGATCACCAGGGAGATATAACAGGCGCCTACATTTGCAGTGGCACCACCTGTGAACCGACAATTTCGGATTTTGAGCAGTTTGATCAGCGGCTGTCAGAGAGCAAATGCACACCGCCTACAGAACAGGAGCGAGCCTTTACCGGCAGCGCCGGCTCGTTCAAAAGGCACCGGGAGTAGTGCGCTTCTAAAAACTTAAGGAGTAGGAGCGAACTTGTTCGCGATCAGCGTTGATTTAGCTCTATTCGCGAACAAGTTCGCTCCTGCGGCATAAGACAGCAGATGTTCTTTCGTTATGCGGTCTAACGTTTCCAGCGCGCCTCGGCGTCCTCGTCGCTATGGCGTGCATCCACCCAGCGCTCGCCTTCGGCTGTCTTCTCTTTCTTCCAGAAGGGTGCCCGAGTCTTGAGGTAGTCGATGACGAATTCGCAGGCCTGAAACGCCTCGCCCCGATGGGCACTGGCCACGGCGACAATGACGATGGGATCCAGGGGATTGAGTTCACCCACCCGGTGTATCACCCGGATACCCATCAGGTCCCAACGCTCATCAGCCTCCTGGACAATAGCCTCCAGTGCCTTCTCGGTCATGCCGGGGTAGTGCTCCAGGGTCATGGTGGCGACCTGGTCACCTTCGTTCATGTCCCGCATCAAGCCGACAAAACTCACCACGGCACCGATGGCAGGGTTTTCCTCACGCAGTTCATCCTGTATTTCGGCAATATCAAAAGGCGCTGACTGGACCTTGATCGTGTTCACCGGCTCAACCTCCGGTTACCGGCGGAAAGAAACCCACTTCATCACCGTCGTTGATTGCCGCATTGCCGTCGACCATCTCCTGGTTGACCGCCATCAACACCGGCTGGGCTCCACCAAAGACATCGTCCCAGGTGCCGCCGCGGTCCTTCAACAACGTGACCAATCCATTTACGTTTTCGAGGCCTGCGGCATCCATCTCTTCCGAGGCCGTCTCCAGTTGTTCGCGCAGACGCGCGAAATAGAGCACTTTAATCATCACAACAACTCACTGAAGGGCAAAAACTCAACCTGGTCGCCTTTGTTCAGCACCTGGTTCTCAGGCAGCACGGCCAAACCGTTGGACCATGCCAGGGAACTTAACACACCCGAGGAACGGCTGCGGTAGCTGCTGATGCGAGGCACGCCCTGGTCGTCCAGCTGAAGCCGCGCTCTCGCGAACTCACGGCGCTTGTCGGGCTTGGGCCAGTCGAAATCGATAGCCGCCCTGAGCGGGGTAGGCGTCAGTCCTTCCGTCATGCCCTGCATCTTCAGGATAAACGGACGGGCAAAGAGGCAGAAAGTGACAAACAGGGTGACCGGGTTGCCCGGCGTGCCGACAAACGGCACGCCCTCGATATGACCAAAGGCCAGTGGCTTGCCCGGGCGGATGGCAATCTTCCACATATCCAGGGTGCCCAGCTTCTCCACCGCAGGCTTCAGGTAATCCTCCTCGCCCACGGAGACACCGCCGGAGGTCATCACCAGGTCGGCCTGCCCAGCAGCCCGGCTGAGCGCTTCGCAGGTGGCATCGAAAGTATCCTCGACCATACCCAGGCTCACAACCTCGCAGCCCAGCGCATCCAGCAGCCCCTTGAGCGTGTATTCATTGGAGTTATAGATCTGCCCGGGCCCCAGGGGCTGACCGGGGTCAACCAGTTCGTCTCCGGAGGAGAAGAGCGCCACCTTGAGACGGCGATAAACAGCCAATTCCCCCACGCCGACAGCCGCAGCCAGTCCGATATGCTGGGGTTCGATACGGGTGCCCGGGGCAATCACCTGCTGGTCTTTCTCGGTATCTTCACCCGCCCTGCGGATGTTGGCACCCGCCTCGGGGGGCTGCTTGATGATCACGTCGTCGCCGTCCGCCTCGCACACCTCCTGGATTACCACGGCGTCGGCATTGGGAGGCACGGGCGCACCAGTGAAGATGCGTGCCGCGGTTCCCGGCTCAAGGGGATCGCCCGAGGCACCGGCAGGGATGCGCTGGGACACTGGAAGACGGGTTCCATCACCCTTCATGTCGGCAGTATTGATCGCGTAACCATCCATGGCACTGTTGTCCCACGGGGGCACAGTCACCTGGCTGTTGACCGGCTCGGCAAGAACTCTGCCGAGACACTCGGAAAGGGGCAGCGTCTCCACGCCTTCAACCGCTTTGGCAAGGTTGAGGAGTAGCTCAAGAGCCTCTTCGAGAGGTTTCAGCTTGGGTCCTGAAATGGATGAACAGCCGCAATCACTCATGATCTTGTTCTCTGAAAAAACGCTTAAGAAATCAGGCCCTGAACATCTGGGCAAAGTTGCAGGGACGGGTGCGATGTTCCAACTGGGAGTTGAGTATTTTTCCCCAGCCGGTACGGCACGCCCCGGATGAACCCGGCAGGCAGAACACCAGGGTCTGGTTGGTGAGACCAGCAATGGCCCGGGACTGGATCGCCGAAGGGCCGATCTCCTCCAGGGAGATGTTCCTGAACAGCTCACCGAAGCCCTCGATGGGTTTCTCCAGCAGCGGACCCACTGCCTCCGGGGTGCTGTCACGGCCGGTAATGCCGGTGCCCCCGGTGCTGATGATCACGTGCACATCAGGATCGGCTATCCAGCGTGAGAATATCGCCCGCATCTGGTAGATATCGTCTTTGACAATGGCCTTCTCCACGACGTTGTGCCCCGCCTCTTCTGCACCCTCCTTGAGGATTTTGCCGGACTTGTCGGTCTCTTCGGTACGGGTATCGGATATGGTCAGTACCGCGATGTTCAGCGGGACGAAACCGGCATCGTCAAAATGCCCTGTCATTCTCTTCTCTCACTTGCGCCTAAACAAAACTGAAGCCGAAAGCCTGCTCGAAACGGGCTTCAACGTCATCCCTGGAAAAACTGTGGTTCTGAGTGCCCGCCTGCTCGATCTTGATGGCACCCATCAGCGCCGCGATACGGCCGGTGGTCTCCCAGTCCATATCGTTCATCAGGCCATAGAGCAGACCGGCCCGATAGGCATCACCGCAGCCGGCGGGGTCTTCCAGTGACGAGACCGGGGCCGCAGGAATCACGTAATGCTTGCCGCGGGTGTAGATATTGGAGCCCTCGCCACCGCGGGTGACGATCACCGCCTCCACCATCTCTGCGAGCTGGCGCGGTGTCTTGCCCGTGCGCTCCTCCATCAGCTTGGCCTCGTAGTCGTTGAAGGCCAGCCAGGTCGCCTGCTCCGCGAACCGCATCAGGTTATCGCCATCGAACATCAGCATACCTTGACCCGGATCAAAAACGAACGGGATATCCGCATCGGCAAACTGTTCGGCGTGTTCGATCATGCCCTGGCGCCCATCGGGAGAAACCAGTCCGATTGTGCAGCCATCGGCATCAGCAATACGGTTCTCATGTGCGAAGTTCATGGCGCCGGGATGAAATGCAGTGATCTGGTTGTCGTCCTGGTCGGTGGTGATGTAGGCCTGTGCCGTGTACTCACCATCGATTACCCGGATGTGTTCGCGCTTATACCACACTTATCCATCCAGTCCGCATAAGGGGTGAAATCGGTACCGACTGTACCCATGGGCTTGCCCTCGCCCCCCAGCAGGTTCAGGTTGTAGGCGATGTTCCCGGCGCAGCCATCATACTCCCGCCGCAGATCCGGCACCAGGAAGGCCACGTTCAGGATGTGCACCTGCTCCGGAAGGATATGGTTCTTGAAATGGTCATGGAACACCATGATGGTGTCATAGGCGAAAGAGCCGCAAATCAACGCTGACATGCTACATCCTGTTAAGTGATATATCCGGCAACCTAGTATGCCGGATTATTAATGCAAAGCGTCGATACTACACCATTACAGTGCAAGAAGGTGTCAGATATAGCGGGGGCCAGCACCAACGCCCAGACAGCCATGGCAAGCACGATGGAGAGGAAGACTGCCGCAGAACCGATATCCTTGGCACGCCCGGAGAGCTTGTGCTGTTCCGTGCCAACCCTGTCGACCACGGCCTCTACCGCGGAGTTGAGCAGTTCGGTGAGAGGAACGATGAGCAGGCTACCCACCAGCAGTGCCCGTTCCACACCGTCCTGGCCCAGCCAGATTCCCAGGGGCAGCATAGGGATCAGCACATAGACCTCCTGCCTGAACGCCTCTTCATGCTTGAAGCAGGCCCTGAATCCCTTGATGGAGAAACCGAAGGCGTTGATGATCCGCTTCAGACCCTTGGCATTTTGATTGGCCATTGGTGATACCGGTATTTTGTTGTTATTCAGGGTTTGAATTAATGAGCAATCATTTAAACACAACCGGCATCCCAAGCGAACATGGATACAAGAGCCCTGCCCTCCGGGCGATCAGGACAACTGGCCCATCCGAAAGGTGGAAAATCCGATGTAGGAGCGAACTTGTTCGCGATCGGCATCCATATGAACTCTTATCGCGAACAAGTTCGCTCCTGCATAACACTTTAAGCGTTCTCTGCAGGCGTCCACCTCAGATCCAGTTCACGGGCCGCGCGCACGTCGTCGAGACGACGCACGGGCAAGGTGTATGGCGCACCTTTCACCTTCTCGGCATCGGTCTCGGCCTCCTGCTGGATCTGTTTCATCGCCTCGATGAATCCGTCCAGCGACGCCTTGTCCTCGGTCTCTGTAGGTTCAATGAGCAGACACTCGGGAACCAACAGGGGGAAGTAGGTCGTGGGCGCATGGAAGCCGTAGTCGAGCAGGCGCTTGGCGAAGTCCATGGTATTCACACCCAGTTCCTTGGCCTGCTTGCGCAGGGTAATGATGAACTCGTGGGTTGCACGACGATCAGGATAGGCCGCCTCGAAGCCCGCTTCCTGCAGCAGCTTGTTCATGTAGTTGGCATTGAGGGTGGAATACTCTGCAATGCGTGCCATACCTTCTCGACCGATCATGCGCGCATAGATGTAGGCGCGCAGCAGAATGCCGGCATTACCCGCAAAGGCTGAGAGACGGCCGATAGTGTCAGGGCAATCCTCTTCAAAGACCCAGCGGAAGGCATCACCGTCCTTGGCCACCATCGGCACCGGCAGGTAGGGCACCAGGCGCTCACTGACACCTACGGGACCCGCACCGGGACCACCACCGCCATGGGGGGTGGAGAAGGTCTTGTGCAGGTTCATGTGAATGACGTCAAACCCCATGTCGCCGGGACGCACCTTGCCGAGGATGGCGTTAAGGTTGGCACCATCGTAGTAGAGCAGGCCACCGGCCTCGTGCACCAGGGCAGCGATCGCCTCGATCTTGCGATCGAACACACCGAGGGTGGAGGGGTTGGTGAGCATGATCCCTGCAGTCTGTGGACCGACCACCTCGCGCAGGGCTTCGAGATCGACGTCGCCGTCGTCACCGGTGGGGATTTCGCGCACCTTGTAACCGCACATCACGGCCGAGGCGGGGTTGGTTCCGTGGGCAGCATCCGGCACCAGTATCTCGTTGCGCTCCGTGTCACCCCGGGCATCGTGATAGGCCTTGATCATGGCCACGCCGGCAAACTCGCCCTGGGCTCCAGCGGCCGGACTGAGCGAAACCTCCTTCATGCCGGCGACCTCTTTCAGGATCTCCTGAAGATCATGCATGCAGGCCAGGAAACCCTGGCTGTGATCGTCCGGCGCTTCGGGATGGCGGGAGAGGAAACCCGGCAGCATGGCCAGTTCATTGGACCCCCTCGGGTTGTGCTTCATGGTACAGGAGCCCAGGGGGTAGAAATGGGTATCGATGGAGAAGTTCTTCTGGGAGAGGCGGGTATAGTGCCTCACCGCCTGCATCTCTGAAACTTCAGGCAGAGCAGCTGCTTGCTTACGCCGAAACTGCTCGGGTATATCCGAGATATCAGCCTTGGAAAGGGGTGCCTGAGCAGTGGCCCGACGACCGGCTTTGGACTGTTCAAAAATCAGCATGCAACACCTGCTCTGTTTAACTTTTCTCTATTTCAAAACACACCCCCGGGAAAATCCCCGGGAGTGCGGTACCGGGGACTTAGCCCAGGGCAGCCAGCGCTGCGTCGTAATCCGGCTCTTCAGCGATCTCGGGAACCAGCTGGGTATAGGTGACGTTGTTGTTCTCATCCACCACCACCACGGCACGGCCGCAGAGGCCGGCCAGGGGACCATCGGTGATCAGAATGCCGTAATCCTTTGCGAAATTGCCATCGCGCATAATGGATGCGGTTACAACGTTCTCGATACCTTCCGCACCGCAGAAACGGCCCTGGGCGAAAGGCAGGTCGGCAGATACGACAATGGCAACCGCATCGCCCTTCTCAGCCATGGCTGCGTTGAACTTCTGGGTTGAGGTGGCGCAGGTGGGGGTATCCAGGCTGGGCACGATGTTCAGCAGTTTCTTTTTACCTGCAAACTTGTCCAGGGTCACATCGGACAGGTCGCCACCAACAAGGGTGAATTCAGGTGCCGCACTGCCCCCAGCAGGTAGATCACCACTGGTGTTGCATGCGTTGCCTCTCAGCGTAATAGCTGCCATTTTTTCTCCTGATTGATAAACCACGGTGATTATCCGCGGGGGAATTTTATATTTCTGCCAGGGCTCCTTGGGGACAAACTTGCACTTAACCCCACCCTACAGGCCGATGATACGTTCCAGCTCCTGAACGAAATTGTCGATCTCCTCGCCAGTGCGTTTTTCTGTCGCACAGACCAGGATGGCATCACCCAGTTCGGGATAATCCCTGCTCAGATCAAATCCGCCCAGTACATTGCGGTCCGCCAGTGACTGCAACACATCTTTCACAGGCGCCGGCAAACGCACAACGACCTCATGAAAATAGGGGTTATCAAAAACCAATTCAACCCCTTCAATGGCCGACAGCTTTTCCACAAGGTTAACGGTGTTTTTATGACTTGCAGCCGCCACGCGCTCCAGTCCTTCGCTACCCATCAACGCCATGTGAATGGTCGCTGCGGTCACCATCAGACCCTGGTTGGTGCAGATGTTGGACGTCGCCTTGGAGCGACGAATGTGCTGCTCCCTGGCCTGCAGGGTCAGGGCAAAACCCTCCTTGCCGTCCAGGTCCAGGGTGCGCCCGATGATACGCCCGGGCATCTGCCTGACCAATGCCTGCTTGCAGCAGAGAAAACCGAAATAGGGCCCGCCCGATGAAAGCGGCGCCCCCAGGGGCTGACCCTCACCGCAGCAGATGTCAGCACCATCACCGCCCCACTCACCGGCAGGCTGCAGCACTGACTGGGCGATTGGGTTCACAACCCCGATGGAGAGTGCCTTGTTGGCCTTGGCCCAATCGGTCATGGCATCCACATCTTCCAACACGCCGAAGAAGTTGGGTTGAGGGATAACCAGGGCGGTGACGTCCTCTCCGGCATAGGCCTCAAGTGCCGCCATATCGGTGGTACCGCTCTTCTCGTCGAAGGGCAGCTCAACCAGCTCGATCTTCTGGTTCCTGACGATGTTATCAACTACGCGCCGATAGGTGGGATTCAGGGTGCGAGGCATCAATACCCGCTTCGACTTTGACTTGCGGTTGGCCCGCACAGCCATCAGAACCGCCTCGGCGAGGGCGGATGCCCCGTCATAGAGAGAGGCACTGGAGACATCCATGGCAGTGAGCGCCGTCATCATGGACTGGAACTCATAGAGCAGCTGCAGCGTACCCTGGCTGGCCTCCGCCTGGTAGGGTGTATAGGCGCTATAGAACTCACCACGGGTGGCAATCTGCCAAACCGCCGCAGGTACATGGTGGTCATAGGCACCGGCACCGATGAAGCAGACGGGACGACTGTCCTCGCTGGCTCGCCCGTTCATCAACTGCCCAATCTCCATCTCCGACAGGGCAGGCGGAACAGAAACGAGTTCTCCGCACTTCAGGTTTTCGGGAATTTCATCGAAGAGCGTCTCGATGTCGGACACGCCAATGGCGGCCAGCATCTCGCTGACCTCTTCTTCGGTGTGAGGGATAAATGGCATAAGGACTAATCTCTAGGGC
This sequence comes from Solemya velesiana gill symbiont, assembly GCF_002020805.1. Taxonomy (GTDB): domain Bacteria; phylum Pseudomonadota; class Gammaproteobacteria; order Chromatiales; family Chromatiaceae; genus Sedimenticola_A. Next base: position 20,704 of record NZ_MPRJ01000036.1, read on the forward strand.
CTGTTAACACTACGTGGACTCAACAAGGGTCCGCTCAGTGATCTTCGGACTCCATCACTTCGGTATATGCATCGGCATCGAGCAGATCATCAAGTTCGGCCGAATCGTTCAGGGTCACCTTGAACAGCCAGCCGTCGCCGAAGGCGTCCTCGTTTACGGTTTCCGGCGCATCGGACAGTGCTTCATTGACTGCAGACACTTCTCCGGTAACCGGGCTGTAGACATCGGAAGCGGCCTTTACGGACTCCACAACCGCGCATTCACTGCCCGACTCGACACTGGCGCCCTCTTCAGGCAACTCGACGAATACCAGGTCACCCAGCAATTCCTGGGCATGCTCGGTGATACCGATGGTGACCGTGCCATCACCCTCGTCTCTGATCCACTCATGGCTCTTGGTGTATTTCAATTCGCTCGGCGCGTTACTCATTGCTCTTTCCCCTGAAACTGAATTTGTTGATTGCTTCGCTGATGGACAGACAGACATCATCCTAAGCGAGTCTTCGACCTCGTGAAAGATTTTGGGACATCCAAGTCCCCAAAATCGACTCGGCCTTCGACAGCCTATTTAGTGCCCCGGACGTCCTGGTCACTACCGGGGACTAACCGCCTCGGCTTTCAGCCTTCCATGGCGGTCAGCGATCGATGTTATTGCCTAGACCTCGATACAGGCCTTGCCGTTGCGGACAAAAGGCGGCTTGACCACCTTTGCCGGAATCCGTTTTCCCCGGATCTCCACATCGCACTCATCGGCAACAGATCTATTGACCCGTGCCAGGGCGATCGACTTTTCCAGTGTAGGCGAAAAACCGCCCGAAGTGATCTCTCCGACCTCCTGGTCACCAACGAAGATCTTCTGGTGGTTTCGCAGTACACCACGCCCGGTCAGAACGAGTCCGACGAATTTTTGATTGTCTTCTGCACCCCGCCGGGCATCAAGTACCTTTCGTCCGACGAAATCGCGCTCCGCCGGATCCCAGGCGATGGTCCAGGTAAGCCCGGCCTCAAGAGGCAGGGTCTCTTCATCCATATCGGTGCCGTAGAGGTTCATACCCGCCTCCAGGCGCAGGGTATCCCGGGCACCCAGGCCACAGGGCGCCACGCCGGCTTCGGCCAGACCCTTCCAGAAAGCGTCGGCATCAGACTCGGGAAGCATCACCTCGAAACCGTCTTCGCCAGTGTAGCCGGTACGGGCCACGAACCAACTGCCATCGGTAGCGGCGTGGAAAACGCTCAGCTCCGAAGCCGGTCCCCGCAAGGCCTCCGGCAGCAGGGGCATAGCCTTCTCCCGGGCATTGGGACCCTGCACTGCCACCATGGCCAGGTCTGCCCGGGGATCGATCTCCACTTCGAAGGCGCTGGCCTGGCTGTTGATCCAGCCCAGGTCCTTCTCCGCTGTAGCCGCATTGACTACCATGCGGTACCAGTCGTCACGCAGATAGTAGACGATCAGGTCGTCGATCACGCCACCCTGCTCGTTGAGCATGCAACTGTAGAGTGCTTTGCCTGGGGTCTTGAGCCGGGATACATCATTGGCCAGCAAGCGGCGAAGGAAATCACCCGCCCCGGGGCCAGTCAGGTCAACCACCTGCATATGGCTGACATCGAACATGCCTGCATCTTTCCGAACGGCATGATGCTCTTCGAGCTGAGAGCCGTAGTGCAGCGGCATGGCCCAGCCGCCAAACGGGACGATCTTGGCACCCATGGCTTCGTGGGCATCGAACAGAACGGTCTTTTTGTCCATCTCTGATCCTTTTAACTCCGAACCTGCAACAGGTTGTTAAACGCAAAAGGGCGGCGCAAGACCACCGGTCTCACGCCGCCCCTCTGTCCAAAACCTGAGAGTTTAAAGCCGCACTCTGTGCAGGCTCTGCCCCGTCGGTGGGCCCTAAGACCGCCCTCCAGAGTCAACCTGAGGCTTCTGCTGCCTCTTCCCTACGGTCCTTTTGCCTGAGCGATTCCGGACGGTTTGCGCCTTCGGCTCCGGCGCAGTCTGTTCGACAATCAGCACCTGCATCTCCCGTAGGGGATTGGGTTGAGATGTGAAATATACCCCTCAGACTGCTCAATGCCAAGCAGAATCAACCCCATTTACGGCGGGCCAGGGAAGGCAATTCGCCAATCAGCCCCAGGGCCCTCCGAATAATAACGTTTTTTACCGGCCCGGCGGCGTTGACCAGCGAGAGACCGATGTTCCGAATCAGGGTCAGGGGCGGATTCTGGTTACTGAACAGCCGCTTGAACATGTCCATGGCCCCCAGCATGGCGATATTAGCCCCTTTCCTGGCTCGCTCGTAGCGCCGAAGGGTCGTCATACTGCCCAGGGGGCGACCAACTTTTCGCGCCTCCAGCAGCACATCCACCAGGGCGGCCATGTCCAGGAAACCGAGATTGACCCCCTGCCCCGCCAGCGGATGGATGCCGTGTGCCGCATCACCCACCAGGGCCAGGCCAGGCTGCACATAGTGATCGGCATTGCGCAGCTTCAAAGGGAAAACACCCCGGGGACCAACCCGCGTCACCTCGCCGAGCATACGCTCCGAGGCTTCGGTCAGTTCAGCACAGAAATCCGAGTCATCGAGGGCCATCAACCGCTCGGCCTCCTCGGGGGATGTGGACCAGACGATGGAGACGCGCCCGTCGTTGATCGGCAGAAATGCCAAGGGCCCCGTGGACATAAAACGCTGGCGGGCCACTTCACCAGCGTGCTCTTCAGGCCAGACGGTTGCCACAATGGCGTGCTGATCGTAAGCCCAGCCACTTGATGCGATGCCCGCCATTTCGCGCACGGGGGAGGTCGCTCCCTCTGCTGCGACAACAAGGTCCGCCTCCACCACTGTGCCGCTCATCAGCACCGCCCTGACGGGACTCTCCTGGAGCTCGAGCCGATCGATTGAATCCGGGCACAGTCTATGTGCGGTCTCAAGTGTACCCAGCCGCTCCCACAACGCCAGCTGTGTGATACGGTTCTCCACGATGTGCCCCAAGTCGGGCTCACCGATCTCCGCCGCATCGAAACTTATACTGCCTCTGCCGCCTGCATCCCAGACATGCATTCCGCGATAGGGACTGATACGCAGCTCGCTCATGCGCTCCCAGGCCCCCAGATTCTGAAGAATCTGTTGCGACGCCCAGGTCAGGGCGGAGACCCGCAGATCCACCTCATCTTCCGGCCAATCCAGCTTCGGTTCGCGCCGCTCGATCACTGCCACCTGGAAGCCTTCCTGGGCCAAGACACAACCCAGTGCACTACCGACCATGCCGCCGCCGGCGATCAGCACATCACAGCGCAGCTTTTTCTCTGCATCACTCAAGGGGAAGTCCTCTCGAAAGCCGCGGCAGGTTGCCATTAAGACCCATGAACTGCCGGGTGACCATCTGTTTAACCGATGGCGCCAGGTCCAGGGCCAGCATACCCAGGTTCCTTGCCACCCGAACAGGCAGCAGGGGGTTGGTAAACATCCTGACCAGGCCATCGGTCATCAGGGCAACCGCCTGCTGATCCCGCCTGCGCCAGTCCGCATAGGTTTCAAGCACCTGCATACTGCCGATGTCTGCGCCTTCTTTGGCAGCATCGACCAGCAGGTCCGCCAGAACGGCTACGTCACGTATACCAAGATTGAAGCCCTGTCCGGTAATCGGATGCACCGCGTGAGCAGCGTTGCCGATAAGGGCCACACGGGGCCGCACATGCTCTTTCGCCTGCAGCAGTTTCAACGGGTAGCAGGAGCGCCTCCCCGCCTTCTGAAAAATGCCCAGGCGCGAGCCGAAACCCTGCTGCACCTGGCTCAAGAACTCCTCATCACTGAGGGCCATGACCCTGTCGACATCCTCATCCGCCAGCGTCCAGACCATGCCGTAACGGCCTTCGGTCAAGGGCAGCATGGCCATGGGGCCGGCATCGGTAAAACGCTCATAGGCCACACCAGAGGGTTCGATGCCCGGGGTCAGGTTGCTGATCAGGGCAGTCTGGCCGTAGCCCCACTCCCTGACCTCGATGCCCAGGGTCTCCCTGACCATGGAGCGGGTACCATCTGCCGCAACCAGCAGGCGGGCGGTGAGCTGATGCGCCTCGCCATCCATGGACAGCTTGACGCTGACGTTGTCTTCCTCAACTTCGAAGGCGCTCAGTTGGGCAGGACAGAAGAGATGGACACTGGGCAGTTCGCTCAATCCCTTCAGCAGCACACTGCCGAGAGCATGTCCCGTAGCCACGTAGCCGAGGGCCTCGAGACCGTAATCCTTGTGATCGAGACGGGTGAACCCGAAATGCCCCCTGTCGGAAACATGAATGTGGCGTATCGGCTCCGCATCAGGCCGCAAGGCATCCCACACCCCGATGCCCTGCAAAATCTGTCGCGTACCGTACGCCAGCGCAATCGCCCGGTCGTCATAGCTGGGCTGTTCCTGGGAGTCCAGTGACCATGCTTCCACCACGGCGACTTCCAGGCCGCAGCCGCTGAGGGCGCGGGCCAGGCTGGCACCAACCATGCCGCCACCGATGATGATGAGGTCAAAATCTGTTTTCATTACTACTTACTCTAACTTCCTCTCCTACCCGGAGAAGATAGACTTACGTCCAAGACAGCGGCAACAACAGTCACCGTCCACCCATCAGTGCCTCGATCTCCTGCACTGATTTCGGCATATCCTTTGAGAGGATGTCATGGCCGTCCCTGGTTACCGCCACATCATCCTCGATACGAATGCCGATATCCCACCACTTCTTTGCAACACCCTTGCTGCCCGCCGGAATGTAGAGTCCGGGCTCGATGGTCAATACCATGCCAGGCTCAAGCAAACGCCAGCTGCCGTCCACCTTGTAGTCACCCACATCGTGAACATCCATACCGATCCAGTGTCCGGTTCGGTGCATGTAAAAACGCTTGTAGGCCTCATTCTTGATCAGGTTCGGTACCCGTCCTTTAAGAATACCGAGTTCCACGAGCCCCTTGGTAATCACCTTGATCGCAGCCTGGTGCGGATCATCCCAATGGCTGCCCGGCTTCACTTTCTCTATTGCCGCATGCTGGGCCTTCAATACCAGTTCATAGAGCAGGCGCTGGGACTCACTGAATTTACCGTTGACCGGATAGGTGCGGGTGATATCAGACGCGTAATAGTCGAATTCACAGCCCGCATCGATCAGCAGAAGATCACCGTCTGGCAGCTTGTCCTTGTTTTCGGTGTAGTGGAGCACGCAGCCATTTTCACCGCCACCGACAATGGGTGAATAGGCCTGGTGGCGCGCCCCACCGGTGGCACACTCATGCATGAACTCAGCCTCAAGCTCCCACTCCATGATCCCGGGGCGGCAGGCTTTCATAACGCGCTTGTGTGCCTTTGCGGAAATCTTGGCCGCGGTACGCATCGCCTTGAGTTCAGAGCGGCTTTTGTAAAGCCGCATGTCGTGCAGGTAGTGATCGAGGGCGATAAATTCCAGCGGCCCATTGATACCCGACCTGGCCTTGTTGCGGATACCGTTGATCCACTCCGACATCTGTTTGTCGAGTTCAAGATTGCAGCCCATCGCATAATAGACACGCCCGCACTGCTCAAGCATGCGCGGGAGGATCTCGTTGAGATCACCAATGGGAAAAGAGTCGTCGGCACCGTAGATCTCTACAGCCCCCTCCTGTCCGGCACGACGCCCGTCCCACATCTCCTTCTCCTGGTCCCGCTCGCGGCAGAACAGGATGTACTCGGCGTGCTTTCTCTCCGGGATCAGCACGGCTACAGCCTCGGGTTCGGCAAAGCCGGTGAGATAATAGAAATCGCTGTCGGGACGATAGGGGTACTCCACGTCACGGTTGCGCACGGCAACCGGCGCGGCAGGCAGAATTGCGATACTGCTGGGTTCCATCATCCGCATCAACTGGCGGCGGCGGCGTTTGAATTCGTTGGTTGTCATTATTTTGGGCCGTGAACTATCTCTTCGTGTACCAGCATGGCTGCCACCCAGAGGAACTCACCGACTTCCACCAGGACATCCTCGTCTTCATCGCTCTCTTCCAGGGCATCAACATCCATGCGGGTAATTTCGATCAGGTCATTGAGCGCTTCGCGCGTCTCTTCCGACAGCTGCCCTTCCGGGTCTACGCCGGCGATCCCGATACCATAGAGAAACCCCTGGCACCATTCCGATACAGCCCGGGCTCTGACCTTCAGCGATTTCTCTTCTTCTGGCATGAACGGGGAAAAACCGAGCCCAGGACCATCTATGGCGGCCTCGGTCTCATCAAACAGCTTACGCAGCGAGTTCGTGCACTCCCTGGCCAAGAGATCATCTCCAGGCGAATCGGGCAGCAACTCTCTCAGCAAAACCGCGTAGGCATCAGACTGCCCGGCACATAGCAATCCGCATATTATGCCGTGAACTTCAGCACCGCTGCTCTCGATATCGGCAGAAGCCAACTCACGCTCAAACCGTTCATACACCAGTGAAGGCTCTGACATAACCCGTTTTAATCCTCGTTGAATATACAAAAAAACCCGCCAGGCTGGGAATTGGCAGCACTGACCAGGGCAACAGATGATAACATGCGCCGTTGACCCATAGAGTAGGTCACTCTATTATTGAGCAACATGGACAGTGAAGATCAAAACCCAGTGATGGACCAGGACCTCAAGCGCCTTGAGGTTCGTGTGGACGATCTGATCCATGCAGTCACACTGCTCAAGGAAGAAAACAAGGCCCTGCGTCTCAAGCAGGAGAGCCTAGTGGCGGAGCGCGCCGAACTGATCGAGAAAACTGAACTTGCCAAAACCCGGGTCGAATCCATGATCACCCACCTGAAGTCCATGGAAACCAGCTAGTGAACGAGAACAGTATCCCGGTCACAGTCCGGATTATGGAGAAAGAGTACCGCGTGGCCTGCCAGGAGGGAGAGCAGAAGAGCCTGCTGGCCTCTGCCAGGTTCCTGGATGAAAAGATGCGCGAAATCCGTACCGGCGGACGCGTTATCGGTACCGATCGCATCGCCGTCATGGCAGCGCTCAACCTGGCCCATGACTTGCTGGAGCAGAAAAACAGCAAGGATGACACCTCCCAGTGGATCAGCAAACGGTTGCGCGCAATGCAGGAAAAGATCGAGATTGCTCTAAGTCAAAGCAATCAACTGGAACTTTAAGAAGTTTAGGTTTAGCCTTAGTTATATAGACATCCTCTGCGGTGTTCGCTAGCCAACCGGGTATTTTCTTGAGCCTAATTGATACCCCGGGAGCATGAAGCAGGCGCCGGTGCGCATGTCCGTCTCGAGCGGAAAGCCTGAAGCGCCGCCGTTGTTCCCACTTGAACCTACTGGTTCAAGAACGATGGTCAGCAGCGGCACAGGCGGAGGATGTCTCCTCATCCTGTTTACAGGTCCTGCATGACGAATACCCGACAGCTACGTATAGAGATCCGACAACGCCGTCGTGAGATCTCCCCCCACGAGCAGCGCATCCACAGCAGAGACGCCGCTAGGACATTCCACTCCTCCCCGCTCTTCAGGCAGTGCCAACACCTTGCTGTCTACCTGGCAAACGATGGCGAACTGAATCCCGAGCCATTGGCCGAAAAAGCACTCTCTGCCGGAAAAAAACTCTACCTGCCCGTACTGAGACCAAATACCCACAAATCGCTCTGGTTCGCACCCTATGCACCAGGGGATAAGTTGATAAGCAATCGATTCGGCATACCCGAACCGGATATCAGAAAAAAGAAGACCGTACTGCCATGGGCGCTGGACCTGATCATCATGCCCCTTGTTGCCTTTGATACACAGGGGAACCGCTTGGGCATTGGTGGAGGTTACTACGATAGAACACTCAACTACCTTCGCCTGCGCAAACAGTGGTTCAGACCAAGGCTTGCCGGCTTCGCACACGAGCGCCAAAAAGTTCAATCGCTACCAAGCAACCCTTGGGATATACCGATTCACTACGCGATTACCGAAAGCATGGTCTATAAGTTTTAACGCCGCTATTTGCAGTGATAACGGTGCAGACTTACCCCTGTACAACGCAACGAAAAGTATAAAAACAATCGCAAGCAAAGATGCGCGGATTCAACTCGCTAGAGCAACAGGTGGGTTGATCCCGAAAAATACCTGATTAGGTGTTTTAATGCCAAGGCATTTTCGAGGGCGATTGTTCA
>NZ_MPRJ01000037.1 GCF_002020805.1 Solemya velesiana gill symbiont
TGCCTGGTGAATGAAAACTCTAATTTTTCAGACCATCCTTAGATGAAAATACGCCCCGAGGCCAAAAGCATCTGTTGAATATAGCTGTTATGATTCAGGGAACTGAACATCAAACCTACAGCAATGCTTCAACTGCTTGATCCTAACCGGCCTGATGCCCCGTTCCCGCCCGTGGAACAAGCCCTTGATGATCCCGACGGGTTGCTCGCTGTGGGGGGTGACCTGAGTGTCCAGCGACTGCTCAACGCCTACCACCAGGGCATCTTCCCCTGGTTCTCCGAAGGACAACCGATTCTCTGGTGGTCTCCGGATCCGAGGACCGTACTCTTCCCGGAAAAGCTCAAGGTATCGAGGAGCCTGGGTAAAGTGATCCGCAACAGGGGGTTCGAGGTCTCTCTCGACGCCGACTTCCCCAGGGTCATCCACGCCTGCTCGGAACCGAGGGAGGATCAGCAAGGCACCTGGATCACGGAGGAAATGATAGAAGCCTACATCGAGATGCACAGGCAGGGGCACGCCCACTCTGTGGAAGTCTGGCTGGAAGGTGAATTGGTCGGTGGGCTCTACGGTATTGCCATCGGCAGGGCCTTTTTCGGTGAATCCATGTTCAGCCGCGTCCGGGATGCCTCCAAGGTGGCCCTGGTGCACCTCACCGGTCAACTGCTCCACTGGGGCTACCAGCTGATCGACTGCCAGGTCTACACATCACACCTGGTCAGCCTGGGAGCAGAAGAGATTCCCCGGAACCGGTTTTGTGCCGCCCTCGAAACGCTCTGCCAGGATAAAATTCAGGATTCCCGCGCCTGGACCAACAGCGAGCGGATGAGCCCGGAAGTACCATGACGTCCGGCCACAACAATGAGTCACGACTGCAGCTCTACCTCTCCCATGAACACCCCTGCAGTTATTTCCCGGAGCGACCGGCCCAAACACTCTTTATCGATCCGGCTGCTGAAAAATCACCCCAGCTCTATCAACAGTTGATCGACCGGGGCTTCAGGCGCAGTGGAGAGATGATCTACCACCCCCACTGCGGAGCCTGTTCCGACGCATTTTCACCCGGGTCCCCGTGGATCAGTTCAAGCCCAAGCGCAGCCAGCAGCGGGCCTGGAACCGATATGCATCTGAGCTGGAAGTCATCGTACGGAATGCGGCATTCGACCCGGACCACTACGCCCTCTACTCCCGTTACATCAGCAGCCGCCACCCGGACGGCGAAGCAGCAACTGCCCTGGCTCTACCTCGGCTACTGGCTATCCTGCAACCGTAAAATGGACTACAAAACCCAGTACCGGCCGATTCAGCTGTTGAGAGGAGGCCAATGGCATCGATATGCACCAGGGGAAACCTTATTTGAGCCCCCCAACCGATAAATAGCCTCATACCCCTTGCCAAGACCTGATTTTTATCGATAATGGCTGCCTGAATTTTTCGGCAGGCTTTGTGTTATACTCTCCGCCGCGATTCGCCAGTATCAGGGTCAATAGGAAACCGAATGGCTAAAGAAGACTTTATCGAGATGGAAGGAACGGTTGTTGAAACCCTTCCCAATACTATGTTCAGGGTTGAGCTGGAGAACGGTCACGTGGTGACTGCACACATCTCCGGCAAGATGCGCAAGCACTACATCCGTATTCTGACCGGTGACAAGGTTACCGTGCAGCTGACCCCTTACGACCTGTCAAAAGGCCGTATTACCTACCGTGCCCGCTGAATTTCCGTGATTCCGGCATCCGCCGGAATGACATGGCAAGGGAGTGTGCTGTCAGTGAACAGCACCCCCCTCGATCCGGAAACTCAATCTGTCGTCTTCGACACTGACTCTCACCACGCCGCCATCTGACAGCCCGCCGAAGAGCAGCTCTTCAGCCAATGGCTTCTTGATCTTCTCCTGGATCACTCGGGCCATGGGCCTGGCGCCCATCTTCTCATCGTAGCCGTGCTCGGCCAGCCAGACTTTCGCCTCCGGTTCGACGATCAGGGAGACCTTCTTGCCGTCCAGTTGGCCTTCCAGTTCGAACAGGAACTTGTCCACCACGTGGGTGATCACCTCGGGCGGCAGGCTGTTGAACTGAATGATACCGTCCAGCCTGTTGCGGAATTCAGGTGAGAAGAACTTGTTGATCGCTTCCATGCCGTCGCTGCTGTGATCCTGGTGCGTGAACCCGATAGAGGGACGGCTCATGACATCGGCACCCGCGTTGGTGGTCATGACGATCACCACGTTACGGAAATCCGCCTTGCGGCCGTTGTTGTCAGTCAGGGTACCGTGGTCCATCACCTGCAGCAGCAGGTTAAAGACGTCGGGATGCGCCTTTTCGATCTCGTCCATCAACAACACCGAATGGGGGTACTTATTGATCGCTTCGGTGAGCAGTCCTCCCTGGTCGAAACCCACGTAACCCGGGGGTGCGCCGATGAGCCTGGAAACGGTATGTCGCTCCATGTATTCGGACATGTCGAAGCGGACCAGCTCCACACCAAGACTCATGGCCAATTGGCGCGTCACCTCGGTCTTGCCCACACCGGTAGGCCCGGCAAACAGGAAGGAGCCGACGGGTTTCTGCTCGTTGCCCAGTCCTGAGCGGCTCATGCGGATAGCTGCAGAGAGGGTATCGATCGCCTCGTCCTGGCCGAACACCACAAGTTTGAGGTCTCGATCGAGATTCTTCAATGATTCGACATCGGTGACCGAGACAGTCTTCGGCGGAATGCGCGCCATCTTGGCCACGATATTCTCGATGTCAGTGACACCCAGCACCTTCTTGCGCTTGCTCACGGGCTTGAGCCATACACTGGCCCCCGCCTCGTCAATCACATCGATCGCCTTGTCAGGCAGGTGCCGGTCATTGATGTAACGTTCTGCAAGCTCTGCTGCAGCCTTCAGCGCCTTTTGGGAGTAGCGTATCTGGTGGTGTTCTTCGAAACGGGACTTGAGCCCCTTCAGGATCTCGTAGGTCTCATCCACCGTGGGTTCCGTCACGTCGATCTTCTGGAAACGACGGGCCAGTGCCCTGTCCTTCTCGAAGATACCCCGGAACTCCTGGTAGGTGGTGGAACCGATGCAGCGCAGCTCACCGGAGGCCAGCACCGGCTTGATCAGGTTTGAGGCATTCATGGTGCCGCCGGACGCCGAGCCGGCACCAATGATGGTGTGAATCTCATCGATGAACAGAATCGCTTCTGGCTCTTTCCTGAGCTGTGCCAGAACGGCCTTCAACCGTTTTTCGAAATCGCCCCGGTACTTGGTACCTGCAACCAGGCTGCCGAGGTCCAGTGAGTAGATCTTGTTCTGGGAAAGCACCTCGGGCACTTCGCCGTCCAGGATCATCTTGGCCAGGCCCTCTGCGATGGCGGTCTTGCCGACACCGGCCTCACCTACGAGCAGCGGGTTGTTTTTGCGCCGGCGGCAGAGAATCTGAATAGTGCGCTCGATCTCCGGTGAGCGACCGATCAGGGGATCGATCTTCCCCTTTTCTGCCTGTTCGTTCAGGTCGGTAGCAAAGGCCTCCAGGGGATTCTTGGATGTACCCTCTTGGTCCGGGCCTGCTTCATCATTGAACGGCAGGTTCTGGTCATCCTCCTCAGGCTCTCCATGAACCTTGGGGATACCGTGAGAGATGTAATTCACCAGGTCGAGCCTGGAGATATCCTGGGTATGCAGGAAGTAAACGGCCTGTGACTCCTGTTCGCTGAATATCGCAACCAGAACATTGGCCCCTGTCACCTCATCCTTTCCGGATGACTGAACATGAAATACCGCGCGCTGCAGTACGCGCTGGAATCCGAGGGTCGGCTGCGTCTCCCTTTCACTGTCCTGGGGCAGCAGTGGCGTGGTCTCTTCAAGAAACTCATCGATGTCCCTGCGAAGTGCTTCGGTATCTGCGCCACAGGCACGCAACACCTTGGCTGCAGTGGGATTGTCCAACAGTGCCAACAACAGGCGCTCCACAGACATGAACTCATGGTGCTTTGCCTGGGCCTGCTTGAATGCCTGGTTGAGGGTAAATTCCAGTTCTTTACTCAGCATCGATACTATCCAATTGAGTCAGGTCGTATGTTGGACCGCTAAAAGGCAACGATGGTTTCAATGAATCACGCCTCTTCCATGGAACACAGCAGCGGATGCTGATTGCTCCGAGCAAAGTCATTCACCTGGGAGACCTTGGTCTCGGCGATATCCTTCGTATACACCCCGCATACACCCACTCCCCGGGTATGCACATGAAGCATGATCTGGGTTGCTTTCTCCCGGTCCATACTGAAAAAGGACTCGAGCACCTTCACCACGAACTCCATGGGCGTGTAGTCGTCATTGAGCAGGATGACCTTGTACATGGGAGGCCGCTTGAGCTTGGGTTTCGCCTCCTGTACCGCCAGTCCGTCGCCTAAACTTGGTTGCTGCTTGTCTGTCATAGTTTTTGATTTTAGCTGAAATCAACTGCCCGATGTATCGAATGAAAGTGGGGTTTGAATATTAGAATTCAAGTTTACCTTAATAAATTAACATCAGAAGATTCTTACGTAATCTAATGAAATGTATAGAGAAATAAGGGGTTTAATATTTGACCAAATATTACAGTTGGTTATACTTTGCCCTGACGGGAAAAAGCGCCAAGTTGGTGCAACATTGCACTGTTTTCCCGCCTATCGGATTCAACATTCACAACGGCAACAACAAAATCAAAGCCGAAGTCCCCGATGCTGATTCCGTAGCAGTAGATATGAAGTATTTGGAGGAGTATTCACTATGGCTACCGGTACCGTTAAGTGGTTCAACAACGCCAAAGGTTATGGTTTTGTAACGCCGGATGAAGGAGAACAGGACATCTTCATCCATTTTTCTGCAATCGTCATGGATGGCTACAAAACCCTTAAAGAGGGGCAGAAAGTTCAGTTTGAGCTTCAGGAAGGACCCAAAGGGCTACACGCGACCAATTTGCAGTCGGCCGCTGAAAGCTGATCGTCGTTACTGACTAAAAGTACAATCAGTTCCTGCGCAAGCCTGTTACCTCTCCCCTGCCGGGGAGAGGTAACGAGGTAGCTCCTGCCTGTCAGATTGCTTCAAGCACACTGTTCAACGTTTCACTGGGACGCATCACCTTCGAAGTGATCCCGGTATCGGGGTGGTAATAGCCCCCAATATCCACAGCCTCACCCTGAACGGCATTGAGTTCGTCTACGATCTTGCTCTCATTTGCCACGAGTTGATCCGCAACGGGTTGAAAACGAGCTTGCAGATCCGCATCGCTCGTCTGTCCGGCCAAAGCCTGGGCCCAGTAGAGTGCAAGATAGAAGTGGCTGCCCCGAGTATCGAGTTCGCCCACCTTGCGTGACGGGGATTTATTGCTGTTGAGAAACTCGCCATTGGCCTGGCCCAAAGCATCAGCAAGCACCTGTGCCTTGGCATTGCCACTCTTCTGAGCGAGGTCTTCCAGGGAAACCGCAAGGGCCAGGTATTCACCCAGGGAGTCCCATCTCAGGTGATTCTCTTCCAGCAGTTGCTGCACGTGCTTGGGCGCGGATCCACCGGCACCGGTCTCGAACAGGCCACCGCCGGCCAGCAGGGGTACGATGGAGAGCATCTTGGCGCTGGTACCGAGCTCGAGGATGGGGAACAGGTCGGTCAGGTAATCACGCAGCACATTGCCTGTGACCGAGATAGTGTCCTTGCCACATTTTACACGCTGCAGGGTTTCGCGAATCGCCTCCACCGGCGACATGATACGAATATCCAGGCCATCGGTGTCGTGATCCTGGAGGTAGCGTTCTGCCTTTTCGATCAGATTCCGGTCGTGAGCTTTGTTCTGATCCAGCCAGAAGATGGCCGTATTGCCGGTCAATCTCGCACGATTCACTGCAAGCTTGACCCAATCCCTGATGGGCAGGTCTTTCGTCTGGCACATGCGCCAGATATCACCCTGTTCCACTTTGTGTTCCATCAGCACGTTGCCGGCTGCATCAGTGACACGGACCGTACCATTGGCAGGTATCTCGAAGGTCTTGTCATGAGAACCGTACTCTTCGGCTTTCTGGGCCATCAGTCCCACGTTGCTGACATTGCCCATGGTGGGAACGTCGAAGGCGCCGTTGGCCTTGCAGAAGGTGAATACCTCCTGGTAGATGCCTGCGTAGGAGCGATCCGGGATCATCGCCTTGGTGTCGTGGAGCTTTCCATCAGGACCCCACATCTGGCCCGAGGAGCGCAAAGCAGCGGGCATGGATGCATCGATAATCACATCGCTGGGCACGTGTAGATTGGTGATCCCCTTGTCGGAGTTGACCATGGCCAGTTCAGGACGGGTCTGGTACACCGCCTGGATGTCGGCCTCGATCTCTGACCGCTGTTCGTCAGGCAGGCCAGCGATCTTGGCGTACAGATCACCTATGCCGTTGTTGGTATCCACGCCCAATTCTTCCAGCAAGTCTGCGTGCTTCTCGAATACATCCTTGTAATAGACGCTCACGGCGTGGCCGAACATGATGGGATCGGAAACCTTCATCATGGTCGCCTTGAGATGCAGAGAGAGCAGCACACCCTGCTCCTTTGCCTCTTCGATTTCTTTCTCGAAATATGCGCGAAGCGCTTTTCGGCTCATTACAGCGGCGTCGATCACTTCCGCTTCCTGCACCGGTGTCTTCTCCTTGAGCACCGTTACCGTGCCGTCGTCAGCAGTGAGTTCGATCTTCACGTCGCCCGCCTGCCCGATAATCACAGACTGTTCGCTGGAGTAGAAATCCCCATCCTGCATATGTGCGACATGGGACTTCGAATCGGCGCTCCATGCACCCATGCTGTGGGGATGCTGCTTGGCGTAGGCTTTGACAGGGGCCGCAACACGGCGGTCGGAGTTACCCTCTCTCAGCACCGGGTTCACCGCGCTGCCGAGCACCTTTGCGTAACGTGCCTTGATCTCCTCTTCCTGCTCATTCTGGGGCTCTTCAGGGTAGTCGGGAATGTCGTAACCCTGTGACTGCAGTTCCTTGATAGCCGCATTGAGCTGGGGGATGGATGCGCTGATATTGGGCAGCTTGATGATATTGGCTTCCGGCGTCTTGGCCATTTCACCCAGTTCTGCCAGGTAGTCTCCCTGTTTCTGATCGTCAGTCAGCTTTTCCGGAAAGTGGGCAATGATCCTCCCGGCCAGGGAGGTATCACGGGTCTCGACGGTGATACCCGCCGCTTCTGTAAAGGCCTTGATAATGGGTAGCAGCGAATAGGTTGCCAGTGCAGGCGCTTCATCGGTCTTGGTGTATATGATTTTGGATGTCGGTGTCGTCATGATTCTCACTTTTTATGCGGCAACTGACTGCAGATTTCGGATACGAAGCCCGGATTCTAGCAGGTGCAGCAATAAAATATACAATTTTATATGCTCATTTAGGATACTTATCCTATATTCCTGTATTTTTGCAGCTTTTTCTCAGGCAACAAGTTTCGCATTTTGGCTTACTGTTGCAGTAATATTTTGCGTGATGAACGATAAGCACATGATATCCATTGAATATTTCAACTTCCTGGCCTAATACCTCCTGGAATCCCGCGTGCAGACATTCGTAGTTTTCATCACCTTTTACCAGGCCAAGTCTCGAAAAAAGTCTTCGTGTGTAGGCGTCGATAACAAAAACCGGGCGGTGATAGGCGTAGAGAAGGATATCATCAGCCGTTTCCGGTCCAACCCCATTAACACTGAGTAAATCCTGGCGCAGACGGTCGGTCGGGTAGTCATCAAGCGCCTCAACCCCTCCCCGCTCAGCGATGAACCGGCAGAGGTTCTGAAGGCGCTTGGCCTTTACATTGAAATAATCTGCAGGCCTGATCAGTCCTGCAAGCCTGCCCTCCTCCATATGGCGCAGTGAATCGAGATCCAGCAAGCCTTCGGCCTTGAGATTATCAAGGGCTTTTACCACGTTGGTCCAAGCCGTATTCTGGTTGAGCAGTGCACCCACGATGATCTCGAAAGGGCTCTCACCCGGCCACCAGTGCTGGGGACCGTAGGCACGCAGAAGCGTACGGAAGATTGACTTGTAGGTTTTGGGGGCTGCCAGTGTTCTCTCCATGGCACGAGGCCGACCGGTCTATCGGCGCCAGACGGATTTCTTTGCGGCTCGTTTCTTTTTGCCCTTGGGGACAGGCTTGGATCTGGATTTCGGGCTGGCGTAGCTTCTTCCGGTTTTGCCTGCAGGCACTCCGGCATCATCCAGCAATCCCTCCAGCTCTTTTTTCTCCAGGTCTCGCCATTTACCGGCGGCAACACTGCTATCCAGGATGACCGAGCCGAAACGCACACGTTTCAAACGGCTCACCTTCAGGTCCACCGCCTCCCAAAGGCGACGAACCTCCCGGTTGCGCCCTTCCACGATCACCACGTGAAACCAGCGATTGCTCCCCTCGCCGCCGGATTCGACGATATCCTCGAAGCGCGCGGGACCGTCTTCCAGCTCAACGCCATTGACCAACTGCTTGAGCTTCTCTTCGATCACATCGCCAAGGACACGCACCGCGTATTCACGCTCGATGCGTTGCGATGGGTGCATCAGCTTGTTGGCCAGTTCGCCGTCGGTGGTGAACAGCAGCAGGCCGCTGGTATTGATATCGAGACGGCCGACTGCGATCCAGCGTCCTGATTTCGGCTTGGGGAGGCGACGGAACACGGTAGGACGACCTTCAGGGTCGGAACGGGTTACCAACTCACCTTCGGGTTTGTTGTAAATGAGGACACGGTGCTCCTGCTCCTTCAAGCGCCAGCTGCCAACCTTTTTCCCCCTGACGGTGATGCGGTCGTCCGGCGTTACCCGGTCTCCCAGGGTGGCCACTTCGCCGTTGACCACCACCTCACCCGCTTCGATCCAGCGCTCCACCTCACGACGGGAACCGAACCCGGCATTGGCCAACACCTTCTGCAGGCGCTCTCCCTGGGGCTGATCCTTCTTAGGCATCAGGCAGCTCTTTGTCCGGATCTTCGGCGTCGGAGTCGCCCGCTTCCATATCGGAGGTCTCTGAAGATTCGAACTCATCAACGGGCGCATCCACCTGGTCAGTGGTAGATAGATCAGCCACCATGATCGACGCAGGCTCTGTCTCCGGATCGGTTAACGCATCGATGTCTGTCTCGGCATCCGCTTCAGCAATCTCCTGGCTTTCTTCATTTGGTTCGGCTTCAGAAACCGGGGTTTCCTCTTCGGATTCCTCAACGGGCGCATCCACCTGGTCAGCGGCAGATAGATCAGCCGCCATGTTTGACTCAGGCTCAGTCTCCGGATCGGTTATCGCATCGATGTCCATCTCGGTATCCGCTTCAGCAATCTCCTGGCCTTCTTCATTCTCTTCGGCTTCGGAAACCGGGGTTTCCTCTTCGGATTCCATGAGCTCACCAGGTTCCCCAGCTGATTCGCCTTCGACATCATCAGTCATCTCGGCCACTTCGCTGTCTGGCTGTTCAGGCTCACCTGGCTCATTAGCGGCTTCCATATTCGGAACCGCCTCTTCCAGCTCCAGTTCGCGATTTATAGAATCGAGATCGCGGATTTCCTGCAGGGTGGGCAGTTGATCCAGGCTCTTGAGGCCGAAGTAGTTGAGAAACTCCTTGGTGGTGGCGTAGAGGGAGGGCTTGCCCGGCACATCGCGCTGTCCGACAACCCGTACCCAATCCCGCTCCATCAGGGTCTTCATGATATTGGTGCTGACGCTGACGCCGCGGATATCTTCGATCTCGCCACGGGTGATAGGCTGCCTGTAGGCAATAAGCGCCAGGGTCTCCATCAGGGCCCTGGAGTAGCGCGCAGGTCGTTCTTCCCAGAGACGTGAGACCCAGGGAGCATACTCGGCCCGCACGTTGATGCGAAAACCGCCACCCACTTCCACCAGTTCGAAACCACGCCCCTCGTAATCTGCCTGGAGTTGCTTCATCGCCTCTCGCAGATCCTTCTTTTCAGGACGCTCCTCCTCGGTGAAGATTTCCAGCATGCCATCTAGGTTCAATGGACCGCCGGCGGCCAGGAGTGCAGCTTCTATGATCTGTTTTAGTTTTGTTTCTTCAGACATGTTGTTTTATTCAGCAATGTCAGACGACAACGCCTTGACATGTATGGGACCAAAGGCCTCGGTCTGTACCAGTTCAACCAGGGCGCCCTTGATCAACTCGAGGATGGCCAGAAAGGTGACAACCACGCCGAGCCGTCCCTCTTCCATATTGAACAGCGATGTGAACTCGGTGAAGGTATCGCTGTTGATCTGATCCAGCACCACGGACATCTTCTCCCGCACCGACAGCGCCTCCATCTGCACATGGTGGTGACTGAACATGTCCGCCCTGTGCATCACCTCTTTCATGGCGAAGAGGATCTCCTTCAGATCCACATCCGGCGGCCGTCTCTCGACGATCTTATCCGGCACATCGATCTCGGCCTGGAATACGTCCCGCCCCATGCGTGGCAGTTCGTCGATATCTTCCGCGGCCTGCTTGTAGCGCTCATACTCCTGCAGTCGCCTGATCAACTCGGCGCGAGGATCGCCCTCCTCGTCTTCGCTCTCCTCCTGGCGCGGCAGCAGCATGCGGGATTTGATCTCTGCCAGCATGGCCGCCATCACCAGGTACTCGGCGGCCAGTTCCAGTCGCAGCTCCTTCATCAGATCCACGTACTCCATGTACTGGGCCGTGATCTGGGCGATGGGAATATCCAGGATATCCAGGTTCTGGCGCTTGATCAGGTAGAGCAGCAGATCGAGAGGGCCTTCGAAGGCGTCAAGAAAGACCTCCAGGGCGTCCGGCGGAATATAGAGATCCTTGGGCATGGTCGACCAGGCCTCGCCCTGGACAACCGCAAAGGGCATCTCCTCCTGTTCGGGGTGATGGTGTTCCGGCAGACAAATCTCCGTTTCGCTCATTTATCGTCTCTTATCTGAGATTGAGGCTCATGGCGCTACGTACTTCGTCCATGGTTTCCTGGGCCATGTCGCGGGCCTCTTCCGTACCCTCGGCAATGATGTTTCTCACCAGTTCCGGTTGCTGCTCGAACTCAACGGCCCGCTCCTGTATCGGCTTGAGTTCATTGAGCACCGCGTCGATAACCGGTTGCTTGCACTCGAGGCAGCCGATGCCTGCGGTGGTACAGCCCTGCTGTACCCACGCCTTCACATCCTCGCCGGAGTATACCTCGTGAAACTGCCAGACCGGGCACTTGGCGGGATCACCGGGATCTTTCCGGCGTACGCGGTTGGTGTCCGTGGGCATGGTACGCAGCTCTTTTTCCACAACCTCGGGGTGGTCATGCAGGGCGATGGTGTTGCCGTAGCTCTTGGACATCTTCTGGCCATCCAGCCCCGGCATCTTGGATGCCTTGGTCAACATCGGCTGGGGTTCAGGGAGGATGATACGGCCGCTCCCCTCGAGGTAGCCGAAGAGGCGTTCACGGTCGTTGACCGTGATGTTCTGCTGGCTCTCAAGCAAGGCACGGGCGGCTTCCAGCCCCTCCTGGTCGCCCTGCTCCTGGTAGGCTTTGCGGTAGCGTTTGTAGAGCTTGGCGTTCTTCTTGCCCATCTTCTTCATGGCGGTCTTCGCCAGTTCTTCGAAGTTGGGCTCGCGGCCGTAGATGTGGTTGAAGCGTCGAGCCACCTCGCGGGTAAGCTCCACGTGGGCCACCTGGTCCTCACCCACCGGCACCATGCCGGCCTTGTAGATCAGGATGTCCGCCGCCTGCAACAGCGGGTAGCCGAGAAACCCGTAGGTAGCGAGGTCTTTCTCTTTCAGTTTTTCCTGTTGATCCTTGTAGCTGGGCACGCGCTCCAGCCAGCCCAGGGGCGTAATCATGGAGAGCAGCAGATGGAACTCCGCATGTTCCGGCACCTGGGACTGAATGAACAATCTCGCCTCACCGTGGTTGACGCCGGCAGCCAGCCAGTCGATTACCATGTCCCAGACACTCTGGGGAATGATGGTGGGGTCTTCGTAGTGGGTTGTCAGGGCGTGCCAGTCCGCGACGAAGAAATAGCAATCGTATTCGTGTTGCAGTTCAATCCAGTTTTTCAGCACCCCGTGGTAATGCCCCAGGTGCAGGCGTCCGGTGGGACGCATGCCGGAGAGGACACGGGCGTGCTGTGCAGGAACGGTGTTCAAAGCGACTTCCTTTATGATTTTCTGATTCTTTGGCCGGACCTGTCCGGCAAGAGCGATATGTTACCAGTTATTAACCCGGCACCGTAATAGGCTCAATTGAGTCCCACCAGTGTGGCACTGAGGGTCTGCACGAATTTAATGCCGGGAGTCAGGATGGTGCCGAGCAGTCCGCTGACCAGCAGGGCGATGACGATCACCAGTCCCCAGGGCTCGAGTTTGGCGTAATTCATGGCCAGCCTTGGCGGCAACATTGAGGTGAGGATGCGTCCGCCATCCAAGGGAAGAATCGGCAATAGATTCAATATCATGAGGATGGAATTGATGAAAATTCCAAAAATACCCATGTAGTAGAGCGGCAAGGCGATCCAGGCCAGGCCGCTCTCCAGGGATACACCGATCTTCAGCATCAGTGCCCAAAAAATTGCCATGATCAGGTTGGCCATGGGGCCTGCCAGGGCAACCAGTGCCATGTCCCGGCGGGGATTACCCAAGTTCCTCCAATCCACCGGCACGGGCTTGGCCCACCCAAACAGAAATGGCTGCCCTCCAGTCAACATGCTGGATGATACGTACATCACAATCGGCACCAGGATGGTCCCAATAGGATCGATATGCCTCAACGGGTTGAAGGTCACCCGCCCAAGCATACTGGCAGTGGAATCACCAAGTATCTTGGCCACCCAGCCGTGGGCCGCTTCGTGGGCAGTGATGGCAAACAGCAATGGCAGCGCCAACACAGCGATTTGTTGAATGGTTGTCAGGTCGTTCATCAGTGAGTCAATTCACTCTTCAATATATGAAAGGTTTTTTCTTCTATTCAAACAGGGAGGCGTCTCCCTTGCCTACCCTCACGATTTGCGGCGTCTCCTCCTCCACGTCCACCACGGTGGTTGGTTCGAAACCGCAATAGCCTCCGTCGATGATCAGATCCACGTGATGGCCGAGGAGATCCTTCATTTCGTACGGATCGGTCAGGGGCATATCATCCCCGGGCATGATGAGGGTTGAACTCATCAGTGGCTCACCAAGGGCTGCCAGCAGTTCCTGGGCGATGACGTTGTCCGGTACGCGTATGCCGATTGTCTTGCGCCGTGGATGCTGCAGACGCCGGGGTACCTGCTTGGTCGCCTTGTGAATGAAGGTATAGGGCCCGGGTGTCAGGGTCTTGAGCATGCGGTAGTGCTGGTTACCCACCTTGGCGTATGTGGAGATCTCCGAGAGATCCCGGCAGACCAGGGTGAAATTGTGCTTATCGTCCAGCTGACGGATCCTGCGGATGCGCTCCATGGCAGTTTTATCGCCGATATGACAGCCCAGGGCGTAGCTGGAGTCCGTGGGATAGATAACAAGCCCCCCCTGGTGGATGATCTCCACGGCGTTGTTTATGAGACGCTTCTGGGGATTATCAGGATGAATCTGGAAAAACTGTGCCATAAAATTCTGATTATTGTTAATGGATCAGGCGGATGCCGCCTGTTGTAACTGAACCCAATCGCTCCAGACTGGTTTAATGCCATCGGGCATGGGTTCAAGGCGGCCCAATTCGGTCCAGGGATTCTCGGGACCGTGGTAATCGGAGCCGCAGGAACCCTTCAATTCAAAATCCATGGTGTGTCGTGCCATGGTGAAGTTCTCATCACGGCTGTGGCTGCCAGAAACCACCTCGATCCCTTCTCCGCCGACATCCCTGAACTCTCGTATAAGGCGACGCAGCTTGGTCCGGGTAAGGTTGTACCGCGCCGGGTGTGCCAGTACAGCCTGCCCCCCGGCTGACACTATCCAGGAAACCGCCTCTTCGAGTGCTGCCCACTGACCGGGCACATGCCCTGGATTACCGCGGGTCAGGTATCGCTTGAAGACCTTGCGTGTGTCAGGGGCATAGCTCTTCTCCACCAGGAACCGTGCAAAGTGTGTGCGACTGATGAGCCGACCGTTGGAATACCCCCTGGCACCTTCATAGCTACCGGCAATACCGCTTTTCTCAAGGCGGCGACCAATTTCCTCTGCCCGCCAGTCACGAAATGCCCTGAGTGTCGCCAGGCCCTGTTGCAAAGACGGGTTCCCGGGATCGACGCCCAACCCCACCAGGTGCACTACCTGGGCATTCCAGGTCACCGAGACCTCTACACCGGGAATCAGGCAGATACCCGCCCTTATCGCTGCAGACTTCGCCTCCTCGATCCCTTCAGTCGTGTCGTGATCTGTCAGGGCAAGCACATCCACCCCCTTCTCAGAGGCGCGTAAGATCAACTCCGACGGCGACAGTGTGCCGTCTGAGGCGGTGGAGTGGGAATGCAGATCAATGCTCAAGGACATCAGTCCATTGTACCTCAAAGGCCCCGGATAAACGCTCTCATTTCTCCCAATCCGATAGTTAAAACAGGGTTAATCGCAATTCCGCAGCAGTACATCGGACTCGCAGGGATCATTAGTTACAGTTGATGACCAAAACAACCGGCTAGGATAATATTGGAATCCATGTTGATACCTCCTGCCGATCTCGACCGGTTTGCCGAAACATTTCAGCAGGCGTCGGGAATTGCCCTCAAGGCCTGGGAAGATGCGGGTCTTAATCAGCCCCCCTCCGGCCCGGATCCGGAAATGCTGTCCGGAGCGATGGAACAGTTGCTGGATCGGCTTAAATCGCAACAGGGTGACGACACCGGCTCCCCTGGTGCCCCCAGGGAAGAGAGCTCCCGCTACACAGCCAATGCAAGTATGAGCGAGCTGGGCCACTACGCCCTTAACATACTGGAAGAGTTATCGGTGATTACCGGTGACCTGGGTAGCGTGGACAGCCAAAAGAGCTGGGAGCTGCTCTCGGTTTCTCTTGCCCGGTGGCTCGCCGTAAACCGGTGGGAGCTCCACTCTCTTGGTTTAGTGGTAAACGGCTTTGCCTTCTTAGCCAACCGCTCCTCCAGCCCGGAAGCCCTCGAATCCCTGTCCAGGCCATGAGCGAAGTGGTTGATGCCATGCCACCGGTTGAATCAAACGAGATGTCCGACAGCGAAGCCTATCCCCAGGCTGAGCCTATGCTGCTACTGAATCGGGCCATTGTAGCCACCCGTACACACAATCCCGATCTGATGGAGTCGGCCTTTTCTGACATCATTGAGCAGATCCCGGATATGGCGTCCCGTTTTTTTCAGGAAGGCATGGAGCAGCTGGAGTTGATAGACTATCCGCCCCAGGTCAGGGAAGTGATCCAGCGCTACGCAAGGGACTGGCCGGAGGAGCGGATACTGCATTAATGATTAATTATTAGTTACCATGCAGTTAGACATAATTATGAGAGAGTTTTATTAGGTAATGGATTTCAGATGAAGTTTCTGACAGATTTTTTCCCGGTTGTGCTGTTTTTCATCGCATACCAGGTCTACGACATCTACGTGGCGACCCAGGTTGCCATCGCAGCCTCCTTTATTCAGGTCAGCTTTCAGTGGCTGCGCCACCGTTCGGTACCGAATATGCACCTGGTCACCCTGGGTTTGCTCATCATCTTCGGCGGACTGACTCTGGCACTGCGCGACCCCCTGTTCATCAAGTGGAAGCCCACCGTGGTCAACTGGTTGTTTGCAGTGGCATTCATAGGCAGCCAGTTCATCGGCAAAAAGAACCTGGTGGAGCGCATGATGTCCCATGCTGTCACCCTGCCCGCTCGAATCTGGCCACGGCTCAACACGGCCTGGGCACTGTTTTTCGTGGCCATGGGCGCTGTGAATCTCTACGTCGCCTTCAACTACTCGGAAGAGACCTGGGTCAATTTCAAACTGTTCGGCATGATGGGACTGACCTTTGTGTTTATCATCCTCCAGGCCCTCTACATGGCCCGCTTCATGGAACAGCCAACCGAATCCCAGGAGGAGATCTGAATGTTTTACGCCATCATGGGAACAGACCGTGACGACAGCCTGGAAGCCAGGCTGGCTGCCCGCCCTAAACACCTTGAGCGTATCAAGGCGCTTCAGGAGGAAGGACGCCTGCTGATGGCAGGCCCTCACCCCGCCATCGACAGCGAAGACCCCGGCCCGGCCGGGTTTACCGGCAGCCTGATCGTGGCTGAATTCGATAGTCTGGAGGAAGCCAAGGCGTGGGCCGAACAGGACCCGTATACCCTCACTAGCGTTTTCGCCAGCGTCAGCGTGAGGCCTTACAAGAAAGTTCTGCCCTGATTAAAAGGTTCATCTCATTCAGGGAATCTTTGCAGATGAGATGTGGATGGGGGCCGATGGGAGCCGCACCTTTATACCTGGAGGGTGCCGCGGCGAAAAAAGCTGATAGTTAATCCTGCCTCTGCCATCGGGCCGGGGCGGCCCTCCCACACTGCACTATACAAGTAATCTTTACTGTAGAGATGTGGTGGGAGCCGCGCCTCGCGGCGAAAAGGCCTGATACTTAATCCAACCCCCGCTATCAGGCCGGGGCGGCCCTCCCACATTGCAATTACCAGTGTGATTAAAGATATCAACCACCGGTCATGGACATGACCCGAACCACCTGGTCAGGTTTGTCATTGAATTCATGCTTCTCGGGCTTGCGGTTGATCGCTTCCCTGATCGCATCTTTGAGTTGCTCGTCACTCAGCCCCTGGCGCAACAGTGGGCGGAACTCCAGCTTGTCCTGCTGCCCCAGGCAGAGGTAGAGGGTGCCTTCGGATGAGAGGCGAACGCGGTTGCAATCTTCGCAGAAGTGCTGGGACATGGGGTTGATGAAACCGATCTTGAGGCGTCCACCCACCACCTTGAGGTACTTGGCAGGCCCGGCCCCTTTCATCTTCGCCGGCTCCAGTTCGAACCGCTGCTCCAGCATCTCCCGGACCTCGGCCAGGCTGACATAGCGATCCTTGGCGTTCTGACCCGCTGCACCCACTGGCATAGTCTCAATAAAACGCAGGGTGAAACGGTTTTCAAGACAGAAGTTCACCATGTCGCCCACCTCGTCGAAGTTGAGGTCGCGCATCACCACCATATTGATTTTGATGGGGTGGAATCCTTCCGCCTTGGCGGCCATCAGGCCCTCGATGACCTTGTTCAGATCACCCTGGGTGATCTGCTTGAAGACATCAGGCTTGAGGGTATCCAGGCTGACATTGAGACGGCTGACACCGGCCTCACGAATCGCCTTGGCGTGCTTCGCCAACTGGGAGGCATTGGTGCTCATTGAAAGGTCTTCAATCCCGGCCAGCGCACCGATCTGCTGAACCATCTCCACGATATCTCGCCGCACCAAGGGCTCACCGCCGGTGAAACGCACCTTGCTGACCCCCAGTTCACTGAAGATCCTTATCAGCCTGACGTACTCATCCAGGGTGAGTTGATCGTCCCAGTCGGTAAAGTCATTGAAGCCCTTGGGGATGCAGTAAAAGCAGCGAAAGTCACAGCGGTCCGTCACGGAGAGCCGGAGATATTCGATCTTGCGTCCGAAACGGTCGATGAGCTCAGACATGCACTAACCCTACTTTTGCCCCTTTGCCAGGAGCGTCCATTTTTTACCGCTTACCCAGAGAAGACAATAGCCCAGCTGAGGTAATCCGCCAGGCTATTGCCTCAGATCATAAAGACTCGATTTCCGTCCGGATTAAGCGGTATTAACCTTCAGAAGCCATTTCATCTACTGCGGGGTCGTATCCCTCAGGCAGACTGTGTGCGATGCCCTTGTGGCAGTCGATACAGGTCTTCTGGGGCTCGTTGCCGTCGACCGCGTCCCAGTAGTGGGGATCGTGTGCGTCGGCACTGCGCGAGTCCTGCTTGTCCAGATCCATGGACTGGAACTTGTGACAGTTGCGGCACTCCCGTGAATCGGTGGCCTTCATGGCCCGCCAGACATTTTCTGCCATTGCCAGGCGCTTCGCCTCGAACTTCTCGGGCGTATCGATGGTGCCCATCATCTTGTGATAAAGCTCGTTTGTCGCCTGGACCTTACGCACGATCTTGTGAATCCACTCCTTGGGAACGTGGCAGTCCGGGCAGGTTGCAGGCACACCGGTTCTGTTAGTGAAGTGTATGGTCTCCTGCAACTCCTGGCAGACCGTCTATTCCATCTCGTGGCAGGAGATACAGAACGTCTCTGTATTGGTTGCCTCCATGGCTGTATTGAAGCCACCCCAAAGGATGATACCTATGATGAGGACCTTGAAGACCCCGCGCTTTGCGCCGTTACTCATAATAATTCCCATCTAACTTTCTCTTGTGCACTCACACGTGCGATACATGTTGTTGTTGCATTCCCCGGTCATCCCTGGAACCAGGAACGACCGGGGGTACCACTAGTTACTTCGAACCCACAAAGGTGTTATCTACCAGCGGTGCAGCGTTCAACTGTAGCGCATAGCATTGGTTGCAGAAGTAGCGGCGGGGGGAGACCTTTTCCAGGGTCTTGCCGTCGCGGGTCACGTAGTGGCTGTCGCCTGCCTTGGGTGCCTTCTTCTCCTTGTAGGTCTTGGCGGAGTGACACTTCATGCAGGTGTTCACCTTGAGGTTGATCTCATCCTTGTCGATCTTGTGGGGGATCATCGGCGGCTGGATCTTGTAGCTGCGATCGAAGCTGCCCTTCACGATCTCCTGTTTCCGCTTGTCCGGCGCCATTGACGGGTCGCTTATCTCCTGCTTCCCACGCAGGAACTCGACGCCCGAGAAAGCTGCGCTGGAGAACAGGAATGTCACCAGTACAGCCATTAGGGTAAGTATTATCTTCTTCATCTTTATCTCCATCAAACTCTATGTTTGAAAATAAACTCCTGAGAAGCCTTAAGCCTGGCCACCCACACTATGTTGAGTGTGGCTCTTGGCTTCAGATGCTCTTTTAATCTCGTCTTTGGCGTAACGGTTGCCGAACTGGAATACGTCCTTAGCACAGACATCGATGCAGCGGCCGCAGTTGGTACATTCGGAAGAGAGAATGACGGGTCCAATGCCCTGCTCCGCTCCTTTCAACGCAGGCTTGATTACCCGTGATTCAGGACAGACAGCGAAGCAGTCCATGCAATCGCCACACGCCTCGCGGCGTGCAGCAATCACCCGCAGCGGACTGCGCTTGCCCAGCAGGCTGTAAAACGCACCTACGGGGCAGAGCCGACCGCACCAGCCATCCTTGCTGACGAACAGATCGAACAGGAAGATCTCCAGGATCAGCACTCAGGCCATGCCAAGCCCGAACACGATGCCGCGAAACATCATGGAGACCGGGTTGACCAGCTCCCACACGATGGAACCTGTTACGAGAGGCAGAACCAGTCCGGGGCACTAATAGGTTGTCGAAGGCCGAGTCGATTTTGGGGACTTGGATGTCCCAAAATCTTTCACGAGGTCGAAGACTCGCTTGGCCATGTTGGCGCCCCAGAGCACGAACGCATCAGCATGCTCGAGGTCGTCGTAACAGCCCATGGGTTCGTCGATACCGAAGCCGCGCATAAAGGCACCCACAGCCGAGGCAATGCAATGACGTGCATTGGGTTCCAGGCTATTGGAGCGGAAACCCGCTTTCAACAGTTTGGACGCGGCATAGCCCTCCCAAACAGTCCACTGACCGGAACCGAACATACCGATGCCCTTGGGACCCTTCTTACGGGCGGCGACCCACTTCTCGGCCATCGTCTTGAACGCCTCGTCCCAGGAGACAGGCTCGAAGTCGCCGTTCTTGTCGTACTTGCCGTTCTTCTTGCGCAGCAGGGGCTGGGTCAGACGGTCCTTACCGTACATGATCTTGGGCAGGAAGTAGCCCTTGATGCAGTTGAGGCCCTTGTTCACCGGGGCATCAGGTTCACCCTGGCTCGCCATTATCTTGCCGTCTTTTACACCCACCAGCACGGAACAGCCCGTACCGCAGAAGCGGCACGCAATCTTGTCCCAGCGAAGGTCATCGCCTTCGGCTGCGGTGGCAGTCTTGATGCCCGGCAGTGTGACACCTGCTGCGGCTGCGGCCGCGGCGACTGCATTGCTTTTTACAAAGTCACGCCTTGTTAGTTTCACTGGATTACCTCCTCGCTATCAGCTTCTTCCCCGCTGTAGTGATAGATCATGACGGTGCTTATCACACCTTCCACATCACCAAACTTGGCCATGATGTCGGCCAGCGTGTCATCTTCGCCGCCCTCCACCGTTACAATGAGTTTTCCAACATCCTTACCGCCATGTACCTCGACGCCTGGAAACTCTTCCAATCTGCTCGAAACCCCTACTGCGTTCTCCGGTTTCGCATGTACGATTGCACTACATACATTCATTTGCTTAACGCCCCCTTTACGCGGTTTCATCGCGTGTATAGTTGTTGGAAATTTCTACTGCTTTTGCTAGACAAACCGAAAGACAAGTGCCGCAACCGACACACCGATCACGATCGATCACCGGTTGGGCTTTGCCCCCGACCTGGAGAGAAAAACGTATGGCCCGCTTGTCGCAGGCATCACCGCAGGAGCGGCACATGACGCCGTTGAGTGACAGGCAGGAGTCGAGAATGGATGCTTTGTGAGACCAGGGAACGGCCTCTTTACTGGGTCGCAGCAGGGCTTCAGGCTCGCAAACCGCGACACAGTCACTGCAGAAGTCACAGCCGCCCCGGGTAAAGTCCATTTGAGGGTAGCCACCCTGCCCTTTGACGATCAGGCCGTCGAAACAGGCGGTAAGGCATTTGTCACACCGGGTGCATTTGTCGATGAACAGCTCTTCGGACAGTGCCGAGCTATGATGATTTCTGGTGTATGAGCTGACTTAAAAAGCGGTGTACTCTGTTGATTGATCTTGGCGGATCAACAACCAACAGAGGAAATACACCGC